>JAJDNL010000205.1 GCA_022340745.1 Deltaproteobacteria bacterium | reverse complement strand
TCATCTCCTGAAATATCACTGCCGACGAGGATGTTTCTGCCATCGCTCACTACCAAAACCTGCTTGGCTTCCTCCCCTTTATACCCCCTGCTGACAACTCCAACTCGCAAACCTTCCTCTAACAGAAACCGTGCCAGCCATATCACCATGGGTGTCTTGCCCGTTCCCCCCACTGTAAGATTGCCCACACTTATCACGGGGCAGCTCAGTTTCTGTTCTTTTAAGATTCTTACATCAAAGAGAAGGTGGCGAGATATCGTCAACTTCTCATAAAACCAAGCAACCACAGTTGCGACCACTCGTAAGAGTGTAATCCCCACGGTCTGTTTATCTTCAGCCAGAATCAGCCCATAGATCTTCTCGGCCAGTCCACCGTGCTTCACTCGATAATAGCCTGTTGGCCCTGCACTATTGTTCACGTGGCAGCTCGCTATCAATGTAGTTTAACTTTTACCCAATAAACTCTTTATAATTAAAAGGTTACGAGCTACAGCTCCCTGGTGAAGTTGGAGGGCTCGTTGTGCTTTCTGAACCTGCTTTTTCGCTGCCGCCGGCTCTGTTACCCAAGCCCTCAAGCGCTCAAAGAGTTTATTTTCATCTGAAATTTGAAATCCACCACCGCTTGCGGTCAGGATTGCGGCAATGTCTGTGAAATTTTCCATGTGGGGACCGTAGACAACAGGCAGTCCTCGTTGGACCGCTTCCAGAGGATTGTGCCCCCCGCGGGGCACCAGACTCCCACCCACAAAAGCAAAATCGCCCAAACTGTAGAAGCGCGCCAACTCACCTATAGTATCAAGAACAAGCACATCCACCTGGGCTTTCCTGTCCTTTCCTGCAGGCAGTTGGCTTCGAAGTAGAGTGTGCCAACCACTCTGCGACGCCAGTTTGAAAACCTCTTCGAATCGCTGCTGATTGCGCGGTGCAAGAATGAGACAAAGATCAGAGAATTCCTGGCGCAGCCGGGAATAGACCCTGAGGACAATATCCTCCTCTCCCGGGTGAGTACTACCCGCAATCCACGTCGCCAACGGCTGGATCCATTCAAGTTCTCTGACCAACTCCTCCCGCTCTTGGGTGGCATTTTTGGTCATTCGTTGGTCAAATTTCAAGTTTCCAGTTATCTGTATCTTGGCAGCCTCAATCCCGAGCATCCCTACTCTTCTGGCATCTTCCTGGCTTTGCATGCTGAAGACATCGATATGATTAAACGTCCGGGAAAAAAACCTTCTCCACAGTCTATAACGGGGAAAGGATCGGTCTGAAAGCCTACCATTCACCAAGATGATTGGCGTTTTCTCCCTTGACAAACACCAAAAAAGATTCGGCCACAGGTCGGTCTCAACCAAAACAAAGAGACTGGCTCCAATGCTCTTCACCATTCTTTGCATCAGCCACCAGAAGTCTAGCGGCATATAGAGAAAGTGGCAGTCCAGGGAAGTGAACTTCTGGCGGGCAACGTCTTGTCCTGACTCAGTTGTGGTGGTAATAAGAATCTTGTAGTCAGGGAATTCTTTTCTCAGGGTGTGCACCAAGGAGACAACAGAGA
Source organism: Deltaproteobacteria bacterium (assembly GCA_022340745.1). Lineage (GTDB taxonomy): Bacteria > Desulfobacterota > Syntrophobacteria > BM002 > BM002 > BM002. Next base: position 3,008 of record JAJDNL010000205.1, on the reverse strand, counting down.
GAACCTCACCCACTGAAAGAGCGTGCACCCAGATCACTTTGCCACGTATTGGTCTCGTCAGACCCTTGAGAGCGACTCCCAAGCGAGGACCAAAATTCTTGCGGTATTTACCGGTGAACGATCTCCGTAGAGCGAGATACAAAATAACAGCTGGGAATGCCAACAGCCACAGGACATTATAGAGCCAGAACATGTGGGAGGCCCGCGGATATGTGTAGGTTGGTTTTCTGTGGTCTCATCGTCCTTTGAACCTACTTGTTCACCTGACCACCTACGTTGGTCACGGGTTTGACCGTAGAATTATTATCGAATTGGGAGAACTGCATGTCATATAAGCGACAATACTCACCATCACACTCTAGCAACTCATCGTGCCGTCCCTCTTCTACAATGCGACCATTTGAGATAACTACTATACGGTCCGCATTTTGGATGGTGGAAAGTCGATGAGCTATAACCAGCGTTGTCCTCCCAGCCATGAGGTTCTCGAGAGCCTTTTGCACCTCCAACTCCGCCTCACTGTCAAGCGAGGAAGTGGCCTCATCTAGAATCAAAATCGGCGCGTTCTTGAGCAGTGCCCTGGCAATGCACAAACGCTGTCGTTCTCCTCCCGACAGCCGCGCCCCTTGCTCGCCGATTAAGGTGTCAAAACCCTGGTCCATTTTCATAATAAAATCATAGGCATTTGCTGCCTTCGCCGCAGCGATTATTTCCTCGTCACTCTTATTGATATCACCATAGGCAATATTATTGCGTACCGTGTCATTGAAAAGAATAGTCTGCTGGGTTACGATGCCTATCTGGTTCCGAAGTGAATCCATGGTCACATTTCGAACATTAATACCATCGATCAAGACAGACCCTTCAGAAACTTCATAGAACCGGGGAATCAAATCCACCAAGGTGCTTTTCCCTGCCCCGCTCACCCCCACAATTGCAATGACCTCGCCGGCAGGCACCTTGAGGTTAATATCCTTGAGCACCGGTTCGTTTTCGTAACCAAAGTGTACATTGCGGAGCTCAAGCTCCCGTTGGATGGGCGGCAGATCAACGGCATCCGGTTCGTCTTGAATTCCCGGCGAAGTATCCAGGACGTCATAGATTCTTGTGGCCGCAGCTATTCCCTCCTGCACCACATTGTTTACCCTACTCAGTCGCTTCATCGGTTCGTACAGCAGAAGCAAAGCACCTAAAAATGAGAAAAACTCTCCAGGGGTGGATACCCCTTGGATGACCCTATAACCCCCGTAGAGAATAACAAAAACGATGGCGATACCGCCGAGAAACTCCATCAGAGGTGAAGAGAGGGCGCGTACCATCACTGACTTTATTAAGTAGCGAAAGTATCTGATGTTTTCCCTGCTGAAGCGCTCTTTTTCATATTCCTCCATCCCGAATGCCTTGACAATGCGGCTTCCACTGATTGTCTCGTGGAGAATTACGGAAATGTCTCCCATTGACTCCTGACTCTTGGTGCTTATCCGCCGAAGCATTCTGCCAAACTTCACAACCGGAAAAAATGCAAACGGTAAAACCACCATGGCGATCAGGGAAAGCTGCCAATCGCGAGCGAACATGACGACTAGTAGTCCAATGAGGGTGAGCGGATCTTTCAGCAACGAGGTAATCGCATTGGAGACAGCTCCTTGAATTAAATTTACATCGTTGGTGACCCGAGACATCAAAAGCCCTGTGGGCATTCGGTCGAAAAAGGAAAGAGGGAGTCTCTGAAGGTGATCGTAAAGCTGCTGCCTCAAATGAGCAACGATGCTTTGGCCAACATAGCTCATCAAATAGGCTTGTCCCCACTCAGTCAGAGCCTTCACTGTGAAAACTAAAAACACAGTGATAGACAGAAATTTGAGCATTTCTGCTTGCTTCTTTATAAATATGTCATCTAGAACCGGTTGGATCAGATACGGCAAAGCCGCGGTACAGATAGCCACCCCCACCATGCACAGCATGGCTACGGCTAACCGGTGCCAGTGGGGCTTGACCAGCCTCAGCAACCGTCGGTAGATATCTTGCTGCTGATTATCCGGCATCCATCAACTCCAGGGCAATAGCTGCCGTCCTGGCGGAAGCACCCGGTTTTCCCACACTGGCGCGAACTTCTGCAAACCGCCGTTTTATCCATGCTTGCCGGTCACTATCACCAAGGATAGCCATCGCCTCCTTGGCAATTTGCTCAGGATTCGCTTCATGTTGGATCAATTCCGGTGCCACGGTTTCTCCGGCAACAATATTGGCCAGCGCCACGTGTCGCACCTTTATCAGGTGCTTGCCAAGCCAGTAGGTCAGTGGATTGACTTTATACACTACCACCAGGGGAGTACCGAGAATAGCCGCCTCTAAGGTCACAGTGCCCGAGGCTGCGATCATCATTTCACAGATTTGAATAACTTCATGAGTATTGTTCTCTACTACAGTCAGAGGTATATCTCTTCCCCTCACGTAGGGATCAATCTGGTGACTGCGGATGGTAGGGGCGAGCGGCATGAGGAAGTGAATGTCTGGGATCTCTTTGGCGAGGATGGCAGCTGTATCAAGCATTACAGGCAGCAGTTTTGATATTTCATTCATACGACTGCCTGGGAGCAATCCAACCAACCGGCTTGATTGGTCTTTTGAGTAGCGGCTCCGAATCAATGAATGTGTATCTGAAAACCGAATTACATCCAGCAGTGGATGCCCCACGAATGAGACCTCAACGCCTCCCTCGCGATATATGCTTTCCTCAAAAGGGAGAGTGACCACCATCCTATCCACTCGCCGGCGAATGGTGTTAATTCTCCCCGAACGCCAGGCCCATATCTGAGGACTGATGTAGTACATGACCGGTATGCCAAGTTTCCTCGCCTTGCCGGCGACAAGTAGATTAAATTCAGGATAATCTATCAAAACAACAAGATCGGGCCTCCTCCGCTGCAAATTTTTTGAAACCACACGAAAAACCGACAGGATGGTAAGCAATCTCTTGACTCCAGGCAGGCCAACAACGCCCATTT
>JAJDNL010000192.1 GCA_022340745.1 Deltaproteobacteria bacterium | reverse complement strand
ATCTAGAACTGCCATTACCCCTAGAGGACGTCCCTTGGAAGCAAAGAGAGGAACGCCAACGTAGGACGCGACATTCATTTCCTGCAACATATGATCGCGGGGAAACTGCTTTTGGACCTTTTCAGGGTAAGAGCAAAGGGTCTTTCCCACTACATTCTGGCACGGTGTGTTGGCCAACTCATAGGTGAAGTTATCCACTATATCGTTGTGAGCCCAGACGGCCACTGTCTCAATGTTTTCCTCTTTTAGGTCAATGAGTTCCCCCACCAAGGCGTAGTCCACTTCTAACATTTGAGCGAGGTGGCGAACCAGCGACTGAAAGAAAATCTCTCCGGTTTCGGCAGATACCCCCTCGGCGATATTCCTGACGACCTTCTCCGCCCGCTTGCGCTCTGTGACGTCGCGGAAAAAGCCCTGAACAACGTTCTGGTCACCATACTGGATGACACTCCCGGTGATATCAACCGGAACCGTTCTCCCATCTTTGCGCAGTATTTTCGTGTCACTGAGAGAGCCCGCCCCGCTTTGAACAGCTTCTTGAAAAGCTGTGAATGTCTTTTCCAGTTCTTCCTTAGGATGGAGTTCGGTTACATGCTTTTGCAAGAGTTCATCTTTGGAGTAGCCGAAGAGCTCCAGTGCCCTTTTATTTGTATCCACAACATTTCCTTCCGTGTCTGACAAAACGATGGAGTCACTGGCGTCGTTGATCAAGGCTCGATATTTTCTTTCGGAGTTGCGGAGCGCCTTCTCCATCCGCTTGCGTTCCTCGATTTCCTGTCTGAGTCGTTCATTCGCTTCAAGCAAATCGGCGGTTCGCTCTTCCACACGCTGTTCAAGTTCACCATGTGCTCTCTTTACCTCTTCCTCCGCCCGCTTACGGGCTGAAATGGTTCTCTGTTCTTTGAACAGAACGATCATTATCAGGGACAGCAGAGCACCAGCGAGAATTGTGAGTGTTGCCGAGGACCTGAGCAATAGATTTTTAAGCTGATTTTTCCTGAGGGTAATGTCGTAATAGATTTCCAAAGCTCCTAGTACGCTAGCGTCCCTCATGAGCGGCACGTATGTTTCGACAACGTCGGCCGACATTGTCTGGTCTTCAAGGGACCTGGTGTCTCTGGTTACAATTTGGGTGTGGGGTTTGGCTTTTTCCATTACCTCTTGCAAGTATCTCCCTCTGTTTATTGTCCCCACATCCTTGGTGTCGGTGGAAAATATCACTTCGCCGGATTTTGAAAAAACTTTCAATTTTCTGAGGCCAAAATCATTCTTATGTTCCACTGCTTCATTGAAAAAGTTCACCGGCAGATTACTCTGCCCCACATCTGCAGGTTGAGACGGTACGTAAGAAGACAGGTGTGTTGCTATGCTAATGGCATCATCCACTTTGTCTTCAATGAGCAATTTAGTAAAGGCGGGGTGAACAAAGACCACATAGGAGACCGGCAACGTGAGAGTTAATATCACAGCCATAATGAAGATATTCCTGAGAAATCTGTTCTTCAGAAAGCTGCTGTGGCTTGATGCTTTTTGCTGTTTATACATAAATCGACCCTCGTATCCCTCGTCTGTCTGTTCGATCAGTCCCTTCCTCGTCTTCTGAGGTGGACATTAGTTTGCTGGAAAAAGTAAACAAGTGACGTGCTGAGATAAATTACATAGGTGATGCACTCAGCACGCAAGAGCCATATTTCGGAAAGGAACAAGACGTTCAATACATTGTAATCTATAAATTTAGCCTGAAAAAGAGAAGGGAAGAAGTAAAGGCGTGATTAAGGGAGGAGCGTTGAGAGAAAGGGGTTTCTGTAGGAATATTAGAATATCGGAGTATACGCTTATGCCTTTAGCTCCGCATACTGTGGATACTAGATTTCGATATGCATCTTTGTTTGCTCACCACAAAGACACGGAGAGGTGTAATTTCAGATTGTTGATTGCAGATTGGGGAATTTTTCGAGATCGGATTTGTTTAATTCTACAATCTAAAATCTTAAATCTAAAATATACTCTGCTATTAGGGTCCCCCTACCCTTTCCCTCCACCGCTTACCGGCGGCCGTTTTCCGGCCTTTTTCAACTCATTCTCGACAGCAGCCTCGAGAGCTTCCAAAGTCCTGGCCCGCGAGACCCTGCCATTGATAAAGACGGTGGGGGTGCCTCTCACTCCCATATAGGCACCGAGCCTGATATCCTGGTTGACTCGTGCAACGATCTTGAGATCGTTGATGTCCTTTTCAAATTGCTCTAGGTTCAAGCCAAGCTCGCGGGCAATTTGGAGAAACTTCTGGTCGCTCAGGCTGTCGCCATTCTGGAATAAGAGGTCGTGATACTCCCAGAATCTCCCCTGTCTTCGGGCAGCGAAGGCAGCAATAGCAGCCTTCTTGGCGAATGTATGCCTTCTCAAAGGGTAGTTTTTAAAGATCAGCCTTACCTGAAGGGGGTATTTCTCGAGCAACTGCTCGAGGAGAGGCGCGAACCTCGCACAAGCAGGTCACTGAAAATCACTATATACCCCTATCACCACCGGGGCGTCAGCCGGACCTCTTGAAGGGGAGACCGCAAGATCAGTGTCTAGGACGGCGGGTGGAGTCTTCTGAATTTTCCACTGAGCAGAGGCGAGATTTGCAGCGAACGAACCCAGAACTAGTAAAAAAATCAAAGGCACTATGGTGGTTGCGTACAAGCGCTTCATTCCCAAACCTTTCTTTAACGTTTAGCGGCGGATTCCTCTTTGGCAGCTTTTTTCGTATGGCTGAGCTGTTGAGCGATTATCGCGTTGTGAGGATCAAGTTTGCGGGCATTCTCGAGGGCATCGATTGCTTGCGGCCACTGGTAGCCGACTTCATAGAGGCGGCCCAAAGTCAACCATAATGTCCAATCATGTGGACGCCGACCCAATTTACGCTTAACCAGGACAATAGCCAGGCTGGCCCCGAGGTATTTACAACTGTTAGAGAAGCTTTTCCACCAGCGGCCCACTGTAGAAGACAATGACGGGATCCTCCCACACTTCAGCAATGTTAGGTTAAGCCGGTTAAGCCAGTTATGCCGGTTATACTGGCTAAACTGACCAAACTGGCTTAACCGGCTTAACCGCCTAACTCTTCTGATGTCTCAGGCTGAAACCGGCATCTTTCAGCAGAGTCCAGTAACGGCGACTCGCCTCCAGCCGTTCCTGGTTGTCCACCACCACCACGTGGATAACTTTTGAGAATTGTTTAACTATTTCAACCGGGCAGTAATCCATGGTCAAGAGAGATACGATCCCCGGCAGCCGTTCTTTTCGGGTTGTGATAACAACCGGCTGGGCAGACTCACTGTCCATGCCCTTCCAGAGGCCGTGGGGGACAAAGTTATCGGGCTTGTAGGTCCAGAGCAAATCGTCCAACCGTGCTGCCTGCTCTTCATCTATGGCGATGATTTGTAGTCTGTCACCCTGAGCGTAGGTGTGTTCTGCTATCTCACAGGCCCGCGTTTCCATTCGGCTCGAAGTGACTTCAACAAAGATAACTTCCGTCATAGTTGCAACCATAACAAAATCGAGACAACAAAAAAAGAACCACAAAGATCGCGAAGCGTTGGAATTTCAGATTGTTGATTGTAGATTTTGGAGGGCATAGAGCATGGGGCATGGAGCATAGGGTGAAGTTTCGAAACTGGGAACCCGTTCGAAGGGTGGGAGTCCGCAGGACAATTTAGAAATTTGGACTTTGTGCTAAATGCCCGATGCTGTACTCTTTCTGGATTCTGACTCCTGGGTTCTAAATTCTCCGTTTTTTCGCTCTGCGCTTCGCGCCATGCGCTCTGCGTTATTGTCTTTGTGTTCGTGGTGAACTGTTGGCGTCTATATGCCCAGGTAAGCCTGTTTGACGTGTTCGTTGTTTAGGAGTTCCTGCCCGCTGCCGCTGAGCACAACGCGGCCGTTCTCCAGGACATAGCCCCGGTCACTTGTCTCCAAGCTTTGTTTGGTATTTTGCTCGGTTACAAGCACGGTTACACCTTCCTTGTTTATGCGCCTGATGATCCTGAAAATGTCAGCCACCAGAATGGGAGACAGCCCCAGGGAAGGCTCGTCGAACATGATTAACTTCGGAAGGGCCATGAGGCCGCGGCCCACAGCAACCATCTGCTGCTCGCCGCCGGAAAGGGTGCCGGCCAGCTGCTTTTCCCGCTCGCGCAGTCTGGGAAAGAGGCCGAAAACCCACTCCATGGTTTCGTTGCGTTTTGCCTTGGCAGCGGGGGAAAGGGAGCCCATAATCAGATTTTCCCGTACTGACATCTCTGGAAAGAGGCGGCGGCCCTCGGGCACATGGGCAATGCCGTGTTCGATAATTTTGTTGGCGGGAATAAGGTTCAGATGCTGGTCCTGAAACATGATGCTGCCACTGGCGGGGCGCAAGAGGCCCGAAATGGTCTTGAGCGTGGTGGATTTGCCGGAGCCGTTGGCGCCAACCAGTGCGACTATTTCCCCTTCGTTCACCTCGAAGGAGACATCCCAGAGTATCTGCAGATCACCGTAAAACACGTCAATACTTTGCACCTCAAGCATACTATTCCTCTCCCAAGTAGGCTTCGATCACCTCTTTGTTGCCGGCCACTTCTTCGGGAGTGCCTTCGGCAATGGTCAGACCATAATTGATGGCGTGAATGCGATCGGAGATGGTCATGATGACCTTCATGATGTGCTCGACGATGATAATGGTCACGCCGCGATCGCGAATCCGCTTGATCAATTCAATGGCCTCGTCTAGTTCCGTAGGATTCAGCCCGGCGGCGGTTTCGTCCAGGAGCAGCAGCTCGGGCTTGGTGGCCATAGCCCGGGTAATTTCCAAACGTTTGCGCCCGGCAATGGGCAGGCTGGCGGCAGACTTGTCTTTTTCATGGAGCAAGTTACAGAAGTCCAACGTCTCCAGAGCCAATTTCTCCGCTTCCTTGAAGGTGTTGACCCGGCAGAAAGCAGAAGCAACAACATTTTCAAGAACAGTCATGCGCTTGAGCGGTTTGACCACCTGAAAGGTGCGGCCAATGCCCAGATGGCAGATTTTATAGGTCTTCATACCCTTGATGCTCTTTTCCTTAAAAAAGATATCACCAGCAGTCAATGGGAAGTATTGATTGATGAGGTTGAAGATGGTGGTCTTGCCAGAGCCGTTGGGGCCAATGAGTCCGAAAATTTCACCCCGTTCCACCTGGAAGCTCACCCCACCCACGGCCATGAGACCGCCAAATCTCTTGCTGATCTCTTTGACTTCAAAAAAATTCATTCCACCCCCAGTTCATTTGCTTCTGACAAAAAGTCGTTTTATCTTGGGCCAATCGCCCACAACCCCGTTGGCCATAAACAAGATGACAAAGATTACCAGGAGACCAAAGACCAGGACGTGGGATTCACTGACCCACTTAGGTGCCAACCCGAAGAGGGAACTCCGAAAAGTTTCCTGAACGCCAATCATGATAAAGGCGCCCACAGCCGGGCCCCAGATGGTGGCGACCCCGCCGATAATTCCCACCAGAATGGCCATGATTGAAATGTAGTGAAGGGAGAAAACCACCTCGGGATCAATGAAGGCCATGTAGTTCATGTAGAAGGCACCAGCCAGACCGGTGAAAAAGGAGCTGATCAGGAGCGATATGTTCTTATAAAGGGTGGCATTGATACCCAGTGATTCTGCAGCATCCTGGTCTTCGCGAATGGAGACAAAGTAAAAGCCCAACTTGGATTTCATCACCAGGTCAAAAATCCAGAGAGAAGCCGCTGCCAATGTCAGTGCTAGATAGTAGTAAGGCAGTTTACTCCGGAAGGTCTGGATGATCAGGATACCCACCATGCCGTCGGTGAGGCTTTCCCAGTTGGTGGCAATCAGCCGGAAAATCTCGCCGGCGGCAATGGTAGCCAGGGCGAAATAAGGCCCCCGCAAGCGAAAGCAGATCCAGCCGATTAAAAGGCCCACCAGAGCTCCGGTAAATCCGCCGAAAGCCATTCCCCACCAAGCGGAGATTCCTAACTTGCTTGCACAAATGCCTGCGGTGTAGGCCCCGACACCAAAAAAAACGGCATGGCCGAAGGAGACCTGACCGGTATAGCCTGCCAGAAGGTTCCAAGAACCGCCAATGACAACCCACATCAGAGCCAGGATGACCAGGTGCTGGTAATAGTCAGACTTTACTACCAGGGGAAAGAGTATGAAGAATGCGGCAATGATGGCAGGAATCACCTGCTTGCGTTTCATGGTATCCCTCTCTACTCAGTAAAATCGGCGCTAAGCTTAGCGCAGAGAGCAAAGTGTTAGAGGTTTAGGAGTTAGGAGCTAGGAGCCAGGAGAACGAACAGATTGCTTTTATATTTTTCTGCTGGATTTTGGCTTCTAGATTCTGACTCCTCTCTCTTAAACTTTGGTGAGTTTCTTCAATCCACCTGGCAGAAAGATCAGAACCAGGAGAAAAATGACAAAGCCCACCATCTCCTTATAACCCATGCCAATGTAAGTGGCGCCCAGGGACTCGGCTATGCCGAGAGTAACGCCCCCAAAAATGGCGCCCACAGTACTGCCCATGCCCCCAAGGATAGTGATAACGAAAGCTTTTAAAGTAAAAGGACCACCGATGTCAGGGAACAGGTAGAAGATGGGCATGAGCAGTGAACCAGCAGCCGCCACCAGGGCCGATCCTATGCCAAAAGTGATCACCGTAATCCGGCCCGAGTTGACTCCCATGAGAGTGGCGGCCTCTTTGTCCTGGGCCGTGGCGCGAATGGCTCGACCCAGGTCGGTTTTGAGCAGAAACCAGAAAAGAGCGACGGTCAGCAGTACGGCAAAGCCAAAGGCAATGGTCATGGGTAAGCTGAAGGAGATGTTTCCCAAAAAGAAAGCACTACCACTATAGCTGGTGACCACGGATTTGTAGTCAGAGCTGAAAATGAAGCGGGCAATTTCCGCCAAGACCATGCCAATGCCCACCGTCATCAACACCTGATTTTCCGGGAGGATGGCCTCAACCTCCATGAGAGGATTGAGCAACAGCTTCTGCAGAAAGATTCCCAGGAGAAATAAGGCGGGCATGGCAACCAGAAGCGACA
>JAJDNL010000191.1 GCA_022340745.1 Deltaproteobacteria bacterium | reverse complement strand
AACCTCGGACCTGCCTCTCTTAGTATGGGTATGGCCCAATTAGAAGGCGGATTGAAAACCCTGGAACAAGATCTTGAGACCCTGCTCCGAATTGCCGATCAGCACCTATACTTGGCAAAGAATAATGGGGGCGATCAAATTTGCACAGCAAACCAAGATTCCCACCTTGACAATCCACCCTTGAACTCCTCCAACTATCAGCAACGTTAGCCCGGCGGAGCTCTTGTGGATTGTCTCCCCGCCAGTCTTTTAGTTAAAAAAAATTCTGAGGAAACTGAACGTCTGGGCTTTGCTCCAGCATGAAAAAGAGGACAGGAAGAGCTCAATGGAACAAGGAGGTGGCTAAATTGAAAAGGCCTGAATACGGTTTTGGCACACATCTGATGTTGGACGGATATGGCTGCGATCGCCAGCGACTAGAGGATATTTCTCTTATTTACAACTTTTTGAGCGAGTATCCCGGTCACATTAAAATGACCAAGATCATGCCCCCTTACGTGTTTCGCTACCAGGCCAAAAAACCAGAGGATTGGGGAATTTCAGGCTTTGTCCTCATAGCGGAAAGTCATATTAGCATCCACACCTTTCCTGATAAGAATTACCTTAGTCTGGACATCTTCTCTTGCAAGGAATTTGACACTGACCATGCCATCTCCTATGTAAACAATTTGTTTGGCGTGCATAAAAGTGAAGTGAAACTTCTGAACCGGGGCGTTGAATTCCCCCAAGACATCAGACGGACGGCCGATATCGTTCAGGAAGAACGTAATCGTCTGGAGCACTGACTCTGTCGACACTCATTCTCACCCCATGAGCACAGAAGAAAAATACGGACTGGAGTCTTTTGCCAACCTGGCCGCAGCGTCCACCTCCTTTGGTGGGCGGGATGGAGCCTCCCGAGATCCAGAAAACGCAAAAGTCCTGATTATCCCCGTACCATACGATGCTACCACTACGTACATGCCAGGCACCCGCCACGGACCCGGCGCTATCCTGCGGGCGTCCCAACAGCTTGAGCTTTTTGATGAAGAAACAGGTCAGGAGGTTTTTCGAGTAGGCATTGCCACGCTTGAAGAAATGGAGGTGAATGCGAGTAACCCGCGCGCCATGGTGGCTAAAGTCCATTCTCTTGGCGAAAAAACACTTGATTTTGGTCTGTTCCCCTTGATGCTCGGAGGAGAACATTTACTCTCATTGGGTATGATTCAGGCGATGGCTGACCGGGTAGATGACCTTTCAGTCCTGCAACTGGACGCGCATGCCGATCTACGTAGAACCTATCAAGGTTTAGAATACAGCAATGCCTGTGTCATGCGACTCGCCAGTCGTCATGCGGAATTGGTTCCAGTTGGGATACGTTCGATGAGCTCTCAGGAACACCGCTGGGTGCAGGAACAAGCACTGCCTATTTTCTTCGCAGCAGATATCCATCGTCGGTCGAATTGGCAAAAAGAAGTTGTTGCCCAACTGCGATCCCAGGTTTACATCACCATTGATCTGGATGTATTCGATCCTGCCATTATGCCGGCTGTAGGTACCCCAGAGCCTGGGGGGCTTTACTGGTATGAGGTTCTTGAGCTCCTCCAGTTAGTGTGCCGCACCAGAGAAGTCGTGGGAGCGGACATCATGGAACTCTGCCCTCAGCCTGGAAACATTGCTCCGGATTTCTTTGCTGCCAAACTGGCTTACAAACTGCTCTCCTATCGCTTTCAAGACAGGACTGATGGGCTTTGACAATATATTTGACAAAGAGAAAAAGAGACTGTTAAGATGAACCCGGATATTTCATGAATCACTTGCTGCGACAGCAATGCATGAAATATCGGGATTAAGCTGCTGAAGCGCACCGGGGCCAGGCGAGCTTGGGGCGAAAACCACGTCCCCCTATACATAAGGAGATTCTGAGTCCCTTGGAAGAAGGACGCGAAACAGGCTTATGGCGAAAAATCGCCACCCTCATCAGCTTACGACACCGCAAGAAGACATCACATCCTGAACTTCAAAAAGAAATCCAACAACTCATCGACGTCGGTGAAGAGGAAGGGCTCCTGAGTGAAGACGAAGGAGAGATGATGCAGAGTATCCTCTCCTTTCGCGACACTTTGGCCAGAGAGATTATGGTCCCTCGCACTGATGCGGTACTTGTCAGCGGTGATACTCCCATTGAGGAACTTCTTCAATTAGTCATCAACAAAGGCCACTCTCGCTTCCCGGTGTATGCAGATAATATCGACGACATTATTGGAATTCTCCATGTGAAGGATTTACTGTCATCTTGGGGTGAGGAGCATCTAGATCTACAGGACATAGTGCGCACTCCTTATTTTATCCCCGAAACAAAAAAGATCAGCCACCTCCTCAAAGAACTTCGTGACAAGAAGTCCCATATGGCCATCGTCATTGACGAATATGGCGGTGTTGCGGGGTTGGTTACCATCGAGGATATCATTGAGGAGATTATCGGCGAAATTCGCGACGAGTACGACGATGACGAGATCCTCATGGTAGCCACTGACGAAGGTGATCTTTTGGTAGACGCACGACTTGAAATTGAAAAACTAACCGAACATTTTGACCTTCAAGTCCCGAAAGGGAATTTCGAGTCGGTTGGAGGGTTCATCATCAGTTTGTTGGGCAGAGTCCCACAACCTAACGAAACAATACTCCACGCCCCTCTTGAAATGACAATCGAATCGGCAGATGCCAGGAAGATTCGTAAAGTTAGAATTAAAGTACAGAAACAAGACGAATACGCTGAAGACCCGCCAGCTAATGCTGAACCTTAATGTTGTATACCTATACGAATTAACCTTTCTTCTACATTGAAAAATCTACGGCATCTCGGACAAATGGCCTGCTGTGCAAAAGGAGTTCTTTGTGGGAGTAGAAAAACGCCAGTTTCCTAGAGTGGAGGTGACATGGCCCGTTACGATGTTAACTGCCCAGGGTCCAATTGAGGGCGAGGTTAAGAACATCAGTCTCGGGGGCGCATTTGTACACTGTCAAGAACAACCCGAATCCAACGAAACTTTTCGCATAATTATTAAGGTACCCCATTCCCGTCAGTTTCTGAGGGTCAGCGCCCGGATTGCGAGGTCAAACATCTACAATCCGGAGGGTACTGATGAGCCGACAGGAATAGGTGTTCGTTTCGTCGAGATTTCAGACGATGACCGTCAATACATTCGCCAGGTGGTCGCTGAGCAGCAAGAATAGTGAAGAGTCCGGACCCAAAGGACGTAGTGATTTTAGATTGAAGAATGCAGATTTTAGATTTAAGAGCTCAGGATCTTGCGGTAAGGAATGCATGCACCACAATCTGCAATCATAGATCATACATAGACTGGCCCCAAGGACTAGCCCGGATAATTCATGAATCTGTGTCGCGAGACTGTGAAGATGGGCTTGCCACCGGGCAACCGCAGGGGGTTGAATCCGAGGCCTACTAGAACAGTACGTCGCAGGTTTCAAGCTCCGAGGACGCCCGGGAGGAAGATCATATTATTCGCGCTCGCTCTGCTCCGCTCAGTCCCGCAAGCGGGTTCCCAGTTTCGCGGTCGCAGCAGCCGATTCATGAATTATCCGGGCTAGGTTTTCGATGTTAAATAACCTCTGGAGTGAGAGTGAACATTCGACAGTTCTTCAATGCGAGTCCAAAGCACTATGTAATCGCAGCCTTTTCGGGCCTGCTTCTCACTTTTTGTT
>JAJDNL010000031.1 GCA_022340745.1 Deltaproteobacteria bacterium | reverse complement strand
CGAAGATGGCTTTTTCGTGGAAGCGCACGTAAAACTACGGCCCATCGATTTTGCCGCGGACGGGGTGTTTGTTTGTGGTCTGGCCCATTCGCCAAAGCCTATTGATGAGGCCATCGCCCAAGGGTTGGGAGCTGCGGCTCGTGCCGCCACCGTTCTGGCCAAGGAGAAAATTGAGGTGGAGGGTGTGGTATCCACCGTGGACCAGAACCTCTGTCGTGGCTGTGGCCAGTGCGTGGAGGTGTGCCCTTACGGTGCGCCGGAACTAGTGGATATTGGTGAAGGCGTCCTGGTCTCTCAGATCCAGGAAGTGCTTTGCAAGGGTTGTGGTGCCTGTGCCGTGGCCTGCCCCACGGGTGCGGCGGCCATTCGACACTTCACTGACAATGAAGTGCTGACCATGGTGGAAGCCGCGCTGTGTGAATAACGCAGAGCGCATGGCGCATAGCGCATAGCGTTGTAGTATTATCAAGTATTTTCGACATGCTGTAATTGATAGTCATTCATTGTAACAACCTAATGACTTAATGACAGCGAAGCTAAATGACGCGAAGCAAATGACTCCACAGCCCTGTTCGCTTGACGGTAAGGTAAGTGTGGTGAACAGATAAAGGGAGAAATGAAGAAGGGAATCCGACATGGCTGCTGAATTTGAACCCAAGATTATCGCTTTCTGCTGCAACTGGTGCGCCTATGCCGGGGCTGACCTGGCCGGGGTCAGTCGACTGCAATACCCGCCTAACATTCGGGTGATCCGGGTCATGTGTTCGGGTCGGATCTCCCCGGACTTTGTTCTCAAGGCCTTCCAGATGGGGGCCGACGGCGTTCTGGTGAGCGGCTGACACATCGGCGACTGCCATTACCAGGATGGTAATGAAAAAGCCAAACGGATCATCGACATGACCCGCGAACTTCTGGATCTGATGGGCATTGACAAAGAAAGACTGGTCCTGGAGTGGGTCTCATCTGCTGAAGGTGGACGCTTTGCCGAAGTCGTCACTTCCTTTACCCAAAAAATCAAAGACCTGGGAAAGAATCCCCTGGGAGTAGCCGCATGAACATTGAAGACGCTGCCCAAGCCACCCAAACTTACTATTGTCTGGACTGCGGAGTGTGCACGGGAAGCTGTCCTGTATCGAGAGTTCTTCCCAGCTTCTCTCCGCGAATCATGGTGGAAAAGGCCCTTCTCGGACTGGGCGACGAATTGCTAAAAGACCGCGATCTCTGGTCCTGCCTCACCTGTAGCCGCTGTTTCGAGCGCTGCCCTTCAAGTATTGATTTCCCGGAATTTATGCGCCTCCTTCGGGAAGAGGCCATTAAGCTCGGGACCCAACCAGCCTATTCCCATCACGGTATGCTCCAGACCATCATGGAGCTCCAGACCCAAGGGATTAACCAGAGGAAAACCGACTGGGCTAGGGAAGCAGGTAAGGTTGCCGAAAAGGGTGATACCTTTTTCTTTGTGGGCTGCATGCCCTATTTTCAGGTCATTTTTCGCTATCTTGGGGTGGACAGCCTATCGGTGAGCCAGAACATTATTAAAATTCTCAACGGGGCGGGAATTGAACCGGTGGTCAGTGACGATGAACACTGCTGCGGTCACGACATGCTCTGGAATGGCCAGGTGGAAACCTTTGAAAAACTGGCCTCTCACAATCTTGAGGTCATCCGCGCTTCCGGAGCCAAGCGGGTAGTTTTCAACTGCCCTGAGGGATTCTATACCTTCAAGCGACATTACACCGAGCACTTTGGAGATCTCGGTTTTGAAATTATCCACTTTTATGATCTTGTGGCCCAAATGTTCGAGGAGGGTTCCATCAGTGTGGAAAACGGTGTAGGCCCTATCACCTATCACGATCCGTGCAGACTGGGTCGCATGGCGAAAGTCTACGACGGTCCCCGTGATATTTTGACAAGACTGGCAGGGGACAACTTTGTAGAGATGGAGAGAAACCGGGAGAACGCGGTCTGTTGCGGCACCAGTGGCTGGGCAAACTGCTCCACGGGATCCAAACAGATCCAGGTAGAGCGTTTGAAAGAGGCCCAAGCCACCGGAGCCAAGACCCTGGTCACCGCCTGTCAGAAGTGTCAGATTCACCTGACGTGCGCCCTAAGCAATTTTGAGATGGATCTTGAGCTCAAGGATCTGACCTCATTGCTGGCAGAGGCAATTACATAAAGAATTGAGGGATTAAGGGATTGAGGAATTGAGATACGGAGTATAATCAATGAGTTAGAAACGCTTCATTTTTTAAATTCCTAAATTCCCAAATTCCTGAATTCCTAAATCCACGCACTTTAGACATTTTAGAGAGGTGAACTGTGAGTAACGATGTCATGGTACTCGGCGGCGGCATTGCCGGCATTCAGACCTCCCTGGATTTAGCCGAGATGGGTATCCAGGTACACCTGGTGGAAACGCTGCCGTGCATTGGCGGCAAGATGGCTCAGTTGGACAAGACTTTTCCCACGAACGATTGCGCCATCTGAATTCTCTCGCCCAAGTTACTGGATGCCGGTCGGCATCCCAAGATCAATCTCTTGACTTACAGCCATCTTGAAGAGGTGAGTGGTGAAGTTGGTGCTTTTCAACTCAAGGTGCGCAAGAAAGCCCGCTATGTGAACGAAGATCTCTGTACTGGCTGCGGCGCCTGTGTCGAGAAGTGCCCGACCACAGTGGAAGATGCATTCAACGTTGGACTGGGTGAGCGCAAGGCCATATACAAGTACTTTCCCCAAGGTATTCCCTCGACCCACTGCATTGACGCCGAAAATTGCCGCCAGTTGGGCCAGGGCAAAAAGTGTGGCATCTGCGCCAAGGTCTGTCAGGCAGGCGCTGTTGATTATGAGCAGCAAGATCAATTTGTCGACCTGGAGGTGGGTGCGATCGTTCTGGCCACTGGATACGACGTCTTCGATCCATCGGTGATTCCAGAATATGGCTACGGCCGCATTGACAATGTGGTCACCGCCATTGAGTTCGAACGGCTCCTGAGTGCCAGCGGCCCCACCCACGGCCACCTGGATCGACCCTCGGAGCTGGCTCTGCGGGTTGAGATTGCCGCTCTGGACAAGGATCTTAAGAAATTCAACCGCCAGATCGACAAGCTTGAAGAAAAGCACGGCAAGAAAACTGCTGAGTTCGTCAAGGAGTTCAAGGCTGGTCAGGCAGGGGAAGATGGTGATTTCGAGCGTTGGGCCTCACTCGCCGAAAAAGCAGCCGTGGCGGAGGAGAAGCTTGCTCCCTTGAATAAGAAGGAGGCAGCGGCTCACACGGCCAAGAAACTTGCTTTTATCCAGTGTGTGGGTTCCCGGGATTTCCGTTTCAATCGGTTTTGCTCTTCATATTGCTGCATGCATTCGGTCAAAGAGGCCATGATTGCGCACGAACATGACAATGAGACCACCTCTTCCATTTTTTGCATGGACTTGCGAGCTGTGGGTCGAGGTTTTGAGGAGTATAAATTGCGCGGCGGTAAATCCGCGAACATTCAATATATTCGGGGTCGTGTCGCAGAAATCACAGAGGATGAGGCCCACAATCCAATAGTCTGGTATGAGTCCACCACCACCCGCACGGTTGAGCACGAAACCTTCGACATGGTGGTCCTGGCCACAGCCTGTGTGCCCTCGGCAGGGACTCCGAAGCTGGCCGAACTCATGGGATTGGATCTGGATGAGAACGGCTTTTTCAAAACAGATTCACTTATCCCTTTAGACACAAGCCGCCCTGGAATCTTCGTCTGTGGCTGCGCTCAGGGTCCCATGGACATTCCTGAATCCGTGGCTCAGGCAAGTAGTGCCGCCGCCCGGGCCGCTGAGGTTGTATTCACCGCACCAAAGGCGGCTTCCGGAGGCGGTAAATAGAGTCATATTGTAATGCAGGAGGTAATGTACTAAATCCGAATATCGAAACACGAAAAAACTCCAAGATGGATGTGAGATGTGAGATCTGGGATGTCTAATTCCTAAGTAAATCCCGAGAGAAATGAAAATCTCACATCACATATCGCACATCCCACATCTGTTGTTCAGGATTTATTTCGTGCTTCGGATTTCGTATTTGGATAACCTGTTTCAGGTTCATTTATCTCTCAAACCAATAAGGGGTGTGAAATTGGCCGAAGATATTCGTATCGGAGTCTTTGTCTGTGACTGCGGCAGTAACATCGCTGGCTATCTGGACTGCCCGAGTCTGGCTGAATATGCCGAAACCCTGCCCAACGTCGCATTCGTGAAAGAAAACCTTTACACCTGCTCAGAGACCGGCATTAACGAAATTAAAAATGCCATCAAAAAGGAGAAGCTCAACCGTGTTGTTGTTGCCTCCTGCAGCCCTCGAACTCATGAGCCCCTGTTCCGCGAGAGCTGTGAAGAGGCAGGGCTCAACCCGTATCTTTTTGAGATGGTCAATATCCGCGACCAGTGCTCATGGGTGCACATGCAGGAGGGGGAGGAGGGCACCGACAAGGCTCGGGACCTTATTCGCATGGGAGTGGCCAAGGCTGCCTTACTCCAGCCCCAGGAGCCCATTGAATCAGAGGTGGATCCCAAAGCTCTGGTCATCGGCGGCGGCATAAGTGGTATGACCTCGGCGCTGGCATTGGCCAACCGGGGCTACCAGGTGTTCCTGGTGGAGAAGTCTGCGGAAATGGGAGGACTACTGCGAAATCTGCACAGATTGGCACCCGCTAACGTGGATGCACAAGAGTTGCTAGCCAAACAGGTGGAGGCGGTCAGTAACCACGAAAACATTAGCACTCTAACCTCCACCACCATTAATGAGATACAAGGATACATCGGCCACTACCAAGTGAACGTCTCAACCAATGGAGTTGAACAAGATTTCGGTGTCGGCGTGATCATAATCGCAACCGGCGCCAAAGTGTTTAGGCCGGAAGGACTCTTTCATTACGACGGTAAGCGGGTGATCACCCAGTTTGATTTGGAAGCATTCTTTAAAACGAAGAAATTCAAAGCGGATAACGTGGTCATGATCCAGTGCGTTGGCGCCCGCAATGAGGAACGCAAGTACTGCTCACGCATCTGCTGCATGACGGCCATCAAGAATGCCATTGCC
>JAJDNL010000148.1 GCA_022340745.1 Deltaproteobacteria bacterium | reverse complement strand
ATGCATCCCCTTCCGGCCAGCCTCACTACTGGAACTTGTTGTGGAACTTGTGGTGGCACTCGTGGTGGCACCAGTGCTAGCAGAATAGTCCGAGCTATTGATGCCGAGGTAAGCGCTTACCCGGTAGTAGTAGGTTGTCGATGCATCCAGCCCTGTATCACCATATGAAGTGGCATTCGCCGCAGTAACTGCAATTTGAGAATAGATCCCGCCAGCACCTTTTTTGCGTTCAAGCTTAAAACCATCTTCTCCATAAGAATTGTCAGACCAACTAAGATTAATTCTGCTGCTTGATACTGCGGTTGCAGATAAATTCGTAGGTGAGGTCGGAACATTACGGACACTGTTGAAGGCATTGATCCGCCCCCCCGTCAGGATCGTACCCGTCAGCCCTGACTTCACCTCGACACCATTGAGAATACGCTGTTTGATTTGATCATACGTCTGACCTAGATCAAGGCCCCAGATGAGCGCCGCCAAGCCAGCAACGTGTGGGGTTGCCATAGAGGTGCCTTGAAAGTACTGGTAGTCAGATGCGCCACCTGAATATGTCGTGTCTGCAGTGCTGACTGAGACGTCATCAATATACCAGCCATCATCGACTATATTGCCGTCACTGGTGAAGCGAAACCTTATATAGACCGTGCCATTGCCATCATATGCCCCTAAATCTACAAAACCGCTGAGCCAGGCACCAGAAGAGGTTCCTGAGATCCTGCTCAACACTGTTGTGCCGATCAAAATATCTTGATCCGTCCAGTTTATTGCATCAGTAGAGCTCTGAACATATAAGAAGTCAAAACCCGGTTCGGAACTCCCGTTCAATTTGAACTCGAGTTTTGTACCTCTGTGAGAGGAGAGATTGAGGACGGGGGCTATGGCCCAGGAGTCAGTATTATTATCGTAGGTATTATCAGGTGGGGGCTGACTATCAGTAAGTGAATTTGCAGGACTGAAAGAGAGTGCAGCAGTAAGTCCCCAGTCTTTGCCACTCACTTTATTTATTGTCCAACTGCCGAACCCGCTTTCGAAGTCATCACTCCATACCGTCTGCCTGTCCGGACGGGAACTGAAAATATTGGTTCCAGGTGCGGCGACGTCAACAGAGTTTGCCCCAAAGTTGGAAAAGGAGGCCAAGTTATCATTCTGGTCTGTTGCCGCAACTGCGATGATGTTATCTAGATCATAACTAGATGGATAGTGTTTGGTGAGGGAATCGTTATTCCAGCTATCATTTCCAGCGGCGGCGACAAACAAGATACCAGCGGCTCTGGCTCTGGAAATGGCGTCTCTTTCTGCCGCGCTAAAGGTGTAACTCCCATAGCTAGCATTAATGATATCGGCACCGTTATCGATGGCATAGTCGATGGCATCTATCCCGTCGGCTACACTGCCAGATCCGAAGGCATCAAGAAATCTGAGCGGCATGATCGTCGCCGTCCAGCTCACCCCAGCTATGCCGATGTTGTTATTTCCTACTGCTGCGGCGGTGCCGGCCACATGGGTGCCATGATCGTCTGAATCCATTGGGTCATTATCGTTGTCAACAAAGTCCCAGCCACGAACATCATCGATCTTCCCGTTGCCATCATCATCTATCCCGTTTCCTGCAATTTCACCCGAGTTGGTCCACATGTTGTTGAAAAGATCCGGGTGGTTATAGTCAACCCCGGAGTCTAACACAGCAACTACAACGTTACTGTTGCCCTGAGTGATATCCCATGCCTCAGGTCCATCGATGTCTGTGTCTCCGGCGTTATTCAGACCCCAGAGGTTGGAAAAGAAGCTGTCATTTGGGATTGCCGTTGCGTAACGTCGGTAATTGGGTTCGACATATTCCACATCGGGATCATTCCGATAGATCTCCAGGGCCTCCTCGACGGTCATACCCCTGGGAAGCTTTACCTGCTGGATGCCAATTCTCCTAAAGCTCCGAAGGGTGGAAACTCCCCATCGAGATCGAAAATACTGGGTGGCCGCATCACGAACCGAAGGCTTGTATTTAACCAGTAGCTCTCCCGGTAGATAGGTCGCTTCATGAGCTTTGGACCTCTTGTTGTGCCCATTCTGTCCAGAAATTCCTTCAGGGGCAGCGAGGAAGCAACTTATCGCCAAAATAATTATACCCAGTCTCTTCATGCCTCTTCTTACCAAGCCTCATTGAATGGTTCTGATGTAGTTTGGCTCTGCATATTGCACTTCCTTGAATATAGCTAAACGCTCCATTACACCTTCCACTGGAGAGCCGTCTAGTATTCTCATCAGATAAAGATTTGGTTTGGAGACTATGCGGATAGTCTCAAGGTGTACCTCTTTTTGTATGGCCTTTTTGGTTTGATCAGTGGTGCCATCCCGGAATTTGACCAGGATCTCACCGGGAATGTAGTTCTTGGTTTCTCCGCCTGCAGGAGATAATTTTGGCTGGTCGCTGGCTTGAATTTCAACCGCTTGAGGGTGAGAAGTTGCCTTTTCTTGCGCTTCCGGATGTCGATCGGCACAAGAAATGGTCAAGAGAAAAATGACAAGCAACTGAATAATATTGGTGCGTCGCATGACCTCCCACCTGGCAAGAATAAATAACACACTCAGTATCTTGAGACAACGTGGGCCAAGTCCTTGTAAAGAAGGAAAAAGCCTCTTAAAAGTCTATCAAGATACAGAGTAGACAATCACCTTTGCAGAAGATATGCCAGATCGCATTGAGTCGCATGTTGCTCACCCCACGTATCGTGGGAGGACTGTCCTATGAATGAACTTTGCAGGCTATTCCTCTCCAGTATTGACACATGAATAAATTTCAGGCCAAATAGAGAAAACAATAGCGCCCGGGATAGGGCGAAGGGTCGTAAGCCTCGAGTTGAAAAATGATCTGTCCAAAGTGTAACTTCAGTCAACCTGATGATTACTACTGCGCTCAGTGTGGCGTCAATGTGGAGAAGTATCTCCAGAAAAAAAGAAAGAAGCGTTTTAATCTAGGATTAATCATAACTGTGCTCTCCATTGCGGTTCTCTCACTCGCACTGTTTATGAGTCTCCAGAAAAACCAAAAAAAGTCAGACATCAGCAAGGATGCGTCAACAGAGACAAGGGTCGCCCAAAGATCACCCTCTCCAGACAAGCCACCGGAACAAACTGTGCCCTCCAGAGCCCTCCAACCCAATGAATCGGCCCGGAGACGATCCGGAAATCAGCCTGACCGCACGCAAAGAACAACCGAAAGAGCCCCCCTCGAGGATGTAGCAAAAAGGGCCGCACCGCAGAGCGAGCCAACAGAAAGCACCCTTACCAGCAAACAATGGTTTGATCGGGGCCTTAGCTTGGACGATGATTCCGACAGTGAGATAGCATATTATGAAAAGGCCATAGAACTGGACCCGAAGTTTGCTCCTGCCTACTATCGTCTCGGTGCTATTTACTTCCGCCAGGCCGAGTATGATCTGGCCGCAGAAAACTTCGCAACCTTCCTGCTCTATGCCTCAGAGACAGACAGACAAACATACAACATCGAATTATATTTTTCGCCCGAGGACCTGGAAGCAATCCGAGAGGCAACAGCAGAACCCAGCCCCGAAGAAGTCGAGCAGGAGGTCCCTGCCGAGCCTACACCGGTGGAAGGTTCGGAAACAGCTGAGGGGGTGCGCACAGAGACAAGCGAGCAAGTGGAATCAATAGTCAGATTTTCAACGAGCAACGGACATATGGTAGTGCCTGTCCTCCTCAATGAATCGAGGAATACCACCTTACTTTTCGATACCGGAGCCAGCATTACCGTTCTTTCCACGGACCTGGCCCGGAGCCTCGGACTGAGGGCGGTAGCTGGCAAGACAGTACGATTGAAAACAGTTGCCGCAGATGTTAAGGCCAGGGTGGCAACGCTGGACTCCATCACGGTCGGGGGCCTGAGCAGATCGGACTTTCCGGTAGCAGTCATAGACCTTGACCTTGACAAAAGCGGACGCTTCGACGGGATTTTGGGAATGGACTTCCTCGGCAACTACACCATCCGCATCGACAACCAAACCAACAGAATATTCCTCACCCCCAGATAAGCAAACCCTCACCAACCCCCAAAACTCTAAATTCCCCACTAGAACACATTTTTACCCATTTCTGGTCAAGCCAAGTTTGAGTAACTATTACCCATTTACGGTCAAGCTAGTTTTGGGTAAAATAGAAATGCATTGTAACTATCGTTTGACTCAAATGGGAGGAGGGGCACATGACACTAATGGATCACTT
>JAJDNL010000135.1 GCA_022340745.1 Deltaproteobacteria bacterium | reverse complement strand
TTTAAGATCTTTTCTTTTCTGGATAGTACTGTAGAGTTTGTTTACCCGGAATGCCTCTTTCTGACAAACCGGGCAGTACATGCTGAAGATCTGGATGATGACAACTTTGGCCTTGATCTGAGCAATGGTAAATTGCCCGGGACCTGAAAGACCCAGATAGCGCTCAGCCCTTGCATCCTGCGGGATAGGAAGCTTGAATGAGGGTAGACTCTCGCCTATGGCTGGTGCGTTCGTGAAGGCCAGGGCCGCATGAGTTGCCACCAGCAGACAGATGGCGAAAGCCGCACAACAGATAAGTGGTTTGTGCACTCCCTTCATGATCACGGCTATCCTCCTTGAGTTTGCATCGGCTAGGGATTTTGAGCCATCGCAGTGCGCCTCAATTCTAACTGTACCAGTCTTTTACATGGTTGGTGGTAGTTGAGTTTTTCAAATGTTACAGTTTTTAACATAGAGGCAACGTTTGCGCAAACTGATCAATGAAGAGGTCATTAAATCGTAACGTATTTTAGACTACAAGGAATAGGGGGTTGGTCCTTTGTTGATCTTTTTGCCTGTTTGCGTTACATCACAAAGAACATACAGAACATGGATGCGAAAAGATGAAGGTAATAAAGATTGGCGGTGGCTCTCTGAAGGACAGTGAGACCATCGAGCACATTTTTGATCTCATTGCTACTCGGGGGCAGGGTAATATTTTTGTACTCTCTGCCCTGAATGGAGTCACTGACGCTCTCATCCAGGGGATGTCTGCGGCTTTAGCCGATGAGAATACGATCACCGAGATCATCGGAGACTTGAGGAGCAGACACACACTGGTCGCTCGCCAACTAATCTCCAACTGTGATGGTCTGGAAGTGTTCGGCCGAGACCTAGACAAGTCGCTGGGCGAGCTCGACCGTTTGTATTACGGTCTCAATTTCACTCGGGAGGTAACACCGAGGATGAGAGACATGATAAGCAGCTATGGCGAGCGCTTCGCAGTTGAGCTGTTTGCCAGCGCTCTTCGCTGCCGGGGTATCAATGCCGCATACCGGATGCCTGAAGAGATCGGCTTGTACACCGACGGCAAATTCGGCGATGCCACCGCAAATCTACGCAAAACAACGAACAATCTGCAGCGGAATCTGGCCCCCTTAGTTGATGAGGGGACGGCTCTCTTTATTCCTGGCTTCTTCGGGATAAGCGAGACCGGCGACATCACCACCTTCGGCCGTGGCGGCAGCGACTATTCGGCCGCAGTGGTGGCGGTGGCAATGAAAGCCGAGACCCTGGAGATATGGAAGGATGTGGACGGTTTCATGAGCGCCGACCCCAAATTCGTGCCCGAAGCGCAACTCATACCGGTTCTCTCGTATGAGGAAGCTGCAGAGCTCTCTTATTTCGGCGCCAAGATTCTTCACCCCCGCACAGTGGAGCCCCTCAGGAGAAACAAGCTGAATATTAGCATCAAGAACACTCTGAATCCGGAAGGACCGGGGAGCCTGATCACTGCGAAAAGTCCTCGGCCCGAGAAGGTGATTAAAAGCGTCACCTATGACACTGATATTGGTATTCTCAAGATCCATGCTTCAGGAGTAGGAGCGCGACCCGGGATTCTGGCCCAGGTGGCTGGCCGACTCACAGAAAGCGGGATAAACATCAAATCGGTAGTCACTTCTCAGACCTGCATCAGTCTCTTACTGGCACATAATGACTTGGAGACAGGGCGCGAGGTCCTTAACTCCTTGAGGCCAAGATCCTATGGGCGTTTGGAGAAAGTTGACGATGTAGCGCTGGTGTCCATTGTGGGCGAGGGTCTCGCCAAGCGCAAGGGCATTGCGGCTCGCTGTTTTGCTGCAGTGGCGGGATGTAATGTCAATGTGGAGATGATCTCATTTGGCCCCTCCAGGGTGGCGCTCTATTTTCTGGTGAGAACCAAAGATCTGCACAGCGCGGTCAACGCAATCCACAGCACCTTCTTCTCAGTACCACGGTGCGAGTAACCATTTCAGGTTGGTCTGGAGAAAAAGAGTCTATAAAATCTCAAATCCCAAGCACCAAATTACAAATAAATTCCAAAATCCAAAATCCAATGACCAAAACAGGTTTTGAATTTAGAATTTTGGTCATTGTGATTTGTTTGAGATTTGAGATTTGGAATTTTTGGTCGTTTCAACGGCCAGTTGCTGCTAGCTAACACAGCCCCTGTGCCTTGTACCTTACACCTTGCGCCTTTCTTTATATCCCTGTTTTATGTCGCAACTGTTCTGAGACCTGACGGGTGAGGTGAACTACTCGTTCGGCCAAGGGTACGGATAAGGTGCCGCAGCCGCAGCTGGGGGTGATGATGGACTGGCGAAAGATGGTTTCCAGCGACAGATCATCGCCGACCAATTGCTCCACCTGCTGACGCCAGCGACTGACCAGGGATTCAGTGTTCTCTTGCTTGAGATTGTCCACATCCAGGGTGGGAACGATACCCCAGGCCACCAGTCCGCCTTGCTCAATAAACGAAACAATATCCTGGCGATAAAGGGCAAATCGTTCAAAATACCCATAGGCGTCGAAGTTGATCACATCCAAAGAAGTGCCAAAAAACAGGGACCAGTCAGTGTTGGCGCAAACATGAACCCCGGCTAGACCACCAGCCCTATGAATATGACTGACAACTTCATCTAGCATGGTGGTAATATCCTCTGCCGAAACACTGATAAAGGCAGAGGAGCCGAAGCCAGCCAAAGCTGGTTCGTCGATGAATACAATGACAGGAAGTGAGAACTGGCTGAGCTGCTCCACCTGCCATTGGGCATTGAGGGCCAGGGTCTTAACCACCACATCGCGAAGCCGCGGATCATAGAGGGCAAATTGGTCATTCTCGTCTTTGAGGCCCGCTGTAAGAGTAAACGGTCCGGTGATCTGTCCCTTCACTGCAGCAGCCGTCTGTAGCTGTTTTTCTAGACGTTCCACGAAAGCGAAAAAGGTCCTGCCAGTGTCTTCGCCAAAACGAAAGCGTGATTCATCCAGAGAAAGCTCGCCATTTGAGGCCGGCAGGTATTCTTCATAAAATGCAAGCAACTCCTGTTCGAAGCCTGGATCTGAGACGGCAAACAGAATGCGGTCATTTTTGCGGTCCAGGCCGGGGAGTCCCTCGTTATATTGCACCATCATCTGTTCACCGGTGTAGGAGGAGAGCTGAGGCCATGCGGGGATTTCACTTACCTGCTCAAGTACCAAGTCAATGGCTTTCTGCCGATCACGGTGTGGCAGACTGCCAACGAGAGTGGCGGCCCCGTAGGGTTGCCATTTTCTAAAGTTTTCAGACAAGGTCTTACCTCCCACTTAACCTGGATGTTTCATTAATACCTTTTTTACGAGAACATCAAAATGGGGTATCATACGGAAATGGTTGTGTCAATGGTTGAGCCCAGTAGGGTGACCCTGTTTCTTGTTATATTACAGGAACAGGCAAAGTGGGAAAATGGTTGACAAAAAATAGCTTATTGATTAGACTTCCACACGCTTGAGCGGGCATAGCTCAGTTGGTAGAGTACGAGCTTCCCAAGCTCGGTGTCGCGGGTTCGAGTCCCGTTGCCCGCTCCACTGATTCTTCCAGCTGAGTTGGATGAATGTTCGGAGGGAACACGGCGACAGGCCGATGTTCAGGTCCCTTTTTGAGGTGGCTGCCCGGTTGGTGTCGAGTAACCGGCAGGAAGCTTACTTCGATTAGTGGATTATTAGGTTATAATCTTACTTGCTTCAAAAGCTAACTTTTGTAGTCAACTTAGTTATAATCTAGTCTGCTAAGAGAAGTGGGCGTAAGCCCACTTTTTTTGTATATGGAAACAGAGATCCAAACAAAGATTAAGCAACAGCTAGAGCAACTCGCGGAGGCCCTTGTCGCTTCGGAGGGCATGGAGTTGGTGGATCTTGAGTATAGAAGGGAAGGGCGCCGCTGGATGCTCCGGTTGTTTATCGACAAAGACGGTGGAGTCACCTTGGATGATTGCGCCAGTATTAGTCGCGAATTGGGAGACCTTCTAGACGTGAAGGATGTAATCCCCCAGACCTACGTGCTAGAGGTCTCTTCGCCAGGCTTGAATAGGCGTCTTAGAAAAAAGGAAGACTTTTCCCGTTTTGCGGGACAGAAGGTGCGGTTACGGCTCGTTGCGCCCATAGATGGTCGAAGAAAAATTGTAGGAGAGCTCGAGGGAATTGAAGATGAAGCGGTGATCGTGGCGGCTCCAGAAGGTCGTTGTTCGGTGGATCTGAAAGACATTGCCATGGCCAATTTGATCTATGAGTTCTAAAGCCTGAAAAAATGAGATATCGGACACAGAGTGAACATTAGGGTTAAGTAAACAAGGAGAGCAGCGGAGATGATCCAGGATTTAAAGAGGATAATCGAGCAGGTCAGCAGAGATAAGGGCATCGAGCGGGAAGTCCTTATTACCACCTTAGAAGAGGCTATGCGGTCTGCGGCCAGGAAGAGGTTTGGCCACGATCTTGATCTGGAAGTAGCCTACAATGAAGAATTTGGGGAGATTGAGGCCTTTCAATTCAAAGAGGTTGTGGCCGAGGTAACGGATTCGCTCCTGGAGATTTCGCTGGATGAAGGGCGGGAACTGGATCCTGACTGTGAGATCGGTGATAGCCTCGGAATCAAGCTGGACACAGACACCTTTGGTCGTATTGCCGCGCAGTCCGCCAAACAAGTCATCATCCAGAAAATGAAGGATGCGGAGCGGGAGATGATCTACGAGGACTACAAAGACCGGACTGGCGAGATCATCAACGGCATCGTTCAGCGCCTCGATAGAGGGGGGATTACGGTTAACTTGGGTCGGGCTGAGGCTGTTGTCCCCTATAGGGAACAGGTGCCCAGAGAAACCTACCGGAGGGGCGATCGCATAAGGGCCCTGGTGCTCGAAGTAAATAGAGAATCGCGTGGACCTCAGATCATCCTTAGCCGCACCCACCCTGATTTTCTCTCCAACCTTTTCACTTCAGAGGTGCCCGAGATCGCCGAAGGGATTGTCACCATCATGGCAGCGGTTCGAGAACCCGGCAGCAGGGCCAAGATAGCTGTGACTTCCAAAGATCCCGACATCGACCCGGTGGGTGCCTGCGTGGGTATGAAGGGATCTCGGGTGCAAAGTGTGGTCCAAGAGTTGCGGGGTGAGAAAATAGACATCATCGAATACAATCCGGATCCTGCCAAGTATGTAGTAAACGCGCTGGCACCTGCTGTGATTTCCAAAGTTGTCATTGACCAGGCAAATCGGCTCATGGAGGTCATTGTTCCTGATGACCAGCTTTCACTAGCCATCGGCAAACGAGGGCAAAACGTGCGGTTGGCTTCAAAACTGGCAGAGTGGCGCATTGACGTTAAGAGCGAAAGTAAGTATCAGAAGTCTCTAAAAGAGGGCTATGAATCCCTCTTGGCATTGCCAGGTATCGGGGATGCCACCGCTGACAATTTGTACGAGGCTGGTTTTGCCTCGGCCGAGGAGTTGGCCAGCGCTCAGATAGAGGAATTGGTAACGCTCCCAGGTCTCAGTCAACAAAAGGCCGAGAAGTTCATCGAGGCGGCCGAGAGCTTTGAGGTAGAGCGCAAGGAGAAGGAGGCTGTAGCCAAGGAGGAAGAGACTGCGGCCAAGGAGGAAGAGGCTAAGGCCGAAAAGGAGGAAGCTAAAGCCAAGGAGGAAGAGGCTGCGGCCGAAGAGGAGGAAGCGAAAGCCGCGGGAAAGGAAACTAAGGTCAAGGAGAAGAAAACCAAGGCTAAGGAGAAGAAAACCAAGGCCAAGGCCAAGAAAGCCAAAGCCAAGAAAGCCAAGGCTAAAGAGGAGAAAACCAGCGAGGGTGAAGAGGCTGGCGACGCCTGATTGTGACCGGATTGGTAAAGCGGAGACAGCCGCAGCGAACGTGTATTGTTTGCGGCAGCAAGAGAGCCAAAGCCGAACTCCTTCGGTTGGTACTGGATGGGGAAAGCAAGGTGTGCCTGGATTACAGGCAACGGCGCCGCGGGCGTGGCTCTTATGTGTGTCCGAGGCCAGAGTGCTTGACGCGAGTCAAAGTGGCCTACCTTGAAAAGGCGTTTCGACGATCGCTACCCGAAGGAGCTTGGGATCCCGCCTTGACCATGGCGGAGGCTCTTCAGAGGTATAGCGTCGATTTTCAAGGGCAATGATCTGACCAAACACTGAAGAGTGTGATTGTCAAGTTTTAAGGATAGCATCATTTATAGAAGTCGGGGGGTTGCATGGCGAAGTTGAGGGTGTACGAACTAGCAAAAGAATTAGACGTTCCCAACACGGATCTGCTGGAGCGGATCGACAGTCTGGGCATTCAGATCAAGGGGCACATGAGTTCTTTGGATGAAGAGCAGGCCCAACTGGTCCGTGACACGGTGACGGGTCGATCCAAGCAATTGATCGAGGAAAAGCGGGTTCGTCGAGGAGTCATCCGCAGGCGGCGAAAGATTGTTAAAACTGAGCCCCCACCGGAGAAGGTGGAGACCGAAGTAACGGCAGAAACAGCACCCCCTGTTGAGAAACCGGCTGAAGAGCTAGTCGAGACGGAGTTGCCACCGGATGTGGTTGAGGGAGAAGCACCAGAGGTTGAGCCCGAAAAACCAGAGGAAGTTGAACCGGATGCGGAGGTTGCGAAAAAGGAAAAACCGGCGAAGAAAGTAAGGGAAAAGGGAAAGAAGGTTAAGAAACCCCGGAAGCGAGCCAAGAAAGAGGCTGCCGCCAAAATTATCAAGCTGCCTGAGCGGGTAGACGAGGCTGTTCCTGAACCGCAGAAGGTAGAGCCCAAGGTTGAAGAATCTATGGAAGCAGTAGAGAAAGTGGTTGAGCTAGTACCCCCTCCGCCAGAGCCAGAGGGCAAGGAGAAAAAGAGGCCCGGCAAACCCAAGAAGAAAAAAGGAAAACGAGCACGAACTCAAACGGATGAAGAACGGCCGGTGAGAAGGCTACCGAGCCGCCGCAAAGAGGTGGTCACTGGGGACGATCTTTACGCCAAGCGTCGTGGGCCAGGCCGGATGATGAAAGGCCGTAAGGGTGCGCGAGCGCGAGCCGTTGCGAAAGATGTAAAGCAAACTGAGATTACCACACCCAAAGCCGCCAAGCGAAGGGTCAAACTTGACGAAGCCATCACCGTGGCCAATCTTGCCAAGCGCATGGGAGTCAAAGCCAGAGAGGTCATTGCAAAACTTATGGAATTGGGCCTCATGGCCACAGTGAACCAGGCGATTGATTTTGATACTGCGTCCTTGGTGGCGACGGAATTTAATTATGAGGCCGAGAAGACAGGTTTTGAGGAGGCGGCAATCTTAGAGCCTGTACCGGATAAGGAGAAAGACCTTAAGCCACGGCCTCCGGTGGTAACCATTATGGGGCACGTTGATCATGGCAAGACTTCACTGCTTGATGCTGTCCGCCAGACCAGGGTTACAGAGGGGGAGGCCGGAGGCATCACCCAGCATATCGGTGCTTACAATGTGAAGCTGGATGCAGGACAAGTGGTCTTCCTGGACACCCCTGGCCATGAGGCTTTTACGGCCATGAGGGCCCGTGGCGCCCAAGTAACCGATCTGGTGGTTCTTGTGGTGGCGGCCGATGATGGGGTGATGCAACAGACGGTTGAGGCAATCAACCATGCTCAGGCGGCAGGTATTCAGATCCTGGTGGCCATAAACAAGATAGACAAAGAGAATGCCGACCCAGACAGGGTGAAACGTGAGTTGGCCGAGAGAGGGCTGAATCCAGAGGAGTGGGGCGGTGATATTACCATGGTGGAAGTGTCAGCCAAACAGAAGACAGGGTTGGATGAATTGCTTGAACTCATCTTGCTCCAGGCTGAACTCATGGAGCTGAAGGCCAATCCCGACAAGAACTCCAGAGGGAGGGTGGTCGAGGCCAGATTGGACCGAGGTAAGGGACCGTTGGCCACTGTCTTGGTGCAAGAAGGAACCTTGCGGGTCGGAGATCCTTTCGTCTGTGGCACTTTTTACGGCAGGGTGCGAGCCATGCTGGACGATCGCGGCCGTCAAGTGACAGAGGCACCACCGTCCATTCCTGTGGAAGTACACGGAATATCAGGGGTGCCGCAGGCTGGTGATGAGTTAGTGGTGGTGAACGACGAAAAACAGGCCAAACAGGTGGCAGGACACCGGCAGTTGAAGTTGCGTGAAGCAGAGCTTTCCCGAGCGACGAAAGTAACGTTGGATAATCTCTTTGAGCGCATCAAAGAAGGTGAGACCAAGGAGCTCAAGATTGTACTCAAGGCTGACGTTCAGGGCTCCCTGGAGGCCATTACCGACTCTCTGAATAATCTGAGTACCGAGGAGATCAAGGTCAACATCATTCATAGTGCAGCGGGAGCTGTTACTGAGACAGATGTGATGCTGGCTTCCGCTTCAGATGCCATAACTATTGGCTTTAGCGTCAGGGCATCACAGAAAGCCCAAGAGTTAGCCGAAGCTGAGAAAGTCGACCTGCGCTTCTATGACGTCATTTATCAACTGGTGGCGGAAGTAAGAGATGCAATGGAGGGAATGCTAGAGCCCATATACAAAGAGCACTTTATGGGTCGTGCCGAGGTGCTCAAGACTTTTCATATTTCCCGGATAGGCACTGTTGCCGGCAGCATGGTCGATGAAGGCCGGGTGGAGCGAGGAGCGCATATCAGGGTATTGCGTGACAACGTGGTGATCAACGATAGTAAGATCGCTTCGCTCAGGCGCTACAAAGATGAGGTTAAAGAGGTCAAAGCGGGTCAGGATTGCGGAATAATTATTGAGAATTTCAACGATATCAAGGTTGGCGACATCCTGGAGACATACTCAATCGAAAAAATCAAAGCTGTCCTGGAACCTGGCGGCAACAAGTCGGAGTAGGAAAAGCTTCGCTAATAGCCCGGATAATGTGCGAATTGTCTGCTGCGACTCCGGTCTAGGGTCGAAATGAATGGCGATGGTTGTAGGGATAGCAAAGCTAAGCTTACGTTTGCACGGCAACCAATCCCTCAAGGGCAAACGTAAGGTGATCAAGAGCATTTGCGAGCGGTTACGCCAACGTTTCAATTTGGCGGTGGCCGAGACTGACGCCCAGGATCTATGGCAGGCTGCTGAGGTGGGTATCGTCGCAGTGGGCAATGAGGGAAGGTACATTGAATCTAAATTGGACAAAGCCATCAATTTCGTTGAAGACACGCAGCTAGCCGAAATTGTGGCTGTCCAGCGGGAATTGATTCACTTTTGACTAGGTCCGTTGTCAGTTGGCAGTGGTCCGTCGTGGAAACGGCATAGGGCATAGGGGAAAAGACAGAGATCAGAGGTCAGAAGTCGGAGGTCAGAGGACAGCAAACCCTGATCTCTGCATTACGCTTTGAACGAATCCGGCGAAGCCGGATGTTTGAACGACTTAAACGATTTGAGCAACGGACAACGGACAACAAGCAACGGACAATTATGGAACACAAACGGGCAGATCGAGTTGCGGACCTCATATTGAAGGAGCTTGCCGAAGTGCTTGTGCGCAAGGTGAAGGACCCTCGCCTCGCTGACATCACCTTGACCAAAGTTGACGTTTCACCTGATCTTCGGAATGCCAAGGTATATTACAGCCTTCTAGGCGATGACCAAAAAAAGGATAAGGTGGCTGGCGGCCTAGAAAGCGCAAGAGGTTTTGTCAAGCGTGAACTGGGTAAGCGGCTCCACCTCCGACGCATCCCGGATATTGCATTTTACTTCGATGCTTCTCTGGAACACGGATCTCACATTGAACAACTGCTCACTGAGATCAAGGAACCTGGTCAGGAATGATTGCGACAATTGCACGAGAGCTTCAGAATAACGATCGCTTCTTAGTGGCCACCCACGTAAACCCAGACGGTGACGCCATCGGTTCTCTAGGGGCCCTTGCCTTGGTGCTTGAGGGAATGGGGAAGCGGGTGGTGGCCTACTGCCAGGATGAGGTGCCCGGCTTCTTACGATTTCTTCCTTATGCAGACCGAATTATCAGAGAGATATCAGGCCCCGACCACTTTGAAGTAGCAGTGGTGCTGGATTGTGGTGAACTTGACAGGATTGGCAGCGCTGTCGAGGTTCTCCAGCACGTTCGAAAAATCATCCATATTGACCATCATAGTTCTAGTGATGACTTTGGCCAAATAAACCTGGTCCGGCCAGAATGCAGCAGCACTGCAGAGATTCTTTATGAAATCTTTCAGGCCATTCCTGTGTCGTTGACCCCTGAGGCAGCAGAAAATATCTATGCCGCCATTTTGACCGATACAGGATCTTTTCGTTTTGCCAACACCACGCCAAGAGCACTGGCCATAGCCGCAGAAATGGTTTCGCTGGGAGTGATGCCGGAGAAGGTGGCCGGAGAGATTTATGACAGTATGAGCCCGGAGCGTATCAAGCTGTTAAGTCTCAGCCTCAACACCCTAACGCTGCGAAAAAACGGACGTGTGGCGGCCATGCACGTGAGCCGCCGGATGTTGGAGGAGACAGGGACCAGATTCATCGATACTGATGGATTTGTTAATTATCCCCGGGCGATTAGCTCCGCTGAGATAGCTATTTTCTTTCGGGAGATGCATTCCAGTGAGGTGAATGTAAGCTTGCGATCTCGGGGTGGCCTGAACGTGGCTCAGTTTGCCCGGATTCATGGCGGTGGTGGGCACCATAATGCAGCAGCATGTCGTCTGCAGGGGGCGTTGTCAGAGGTTGTGGAAAAGATTCTGAAAGCTGCAGAGGATTTTATTGAACATGGACAACCTGCTCCATAGTGCCAGGTCAAAATTCAGTGGCTTGGCCGGTAGATGAGGTTTCAGGTTTCAGTGTTCAGGTTTCAGTTTTTTGTTTTTTTCCTGACACCTGAAACCCTGAGATTTGTCCTTCGGACTCCCGCCCTGCGGGTGGGTTCCCAGTTTGTCCTTCGGACTCCCACCCTGCGGGTGGGTTCCCGGTTTGAGATTGTAGATTGCAGATTGAGGCTGCATAGCATTCTTTATGGCGAAGTATTAGGTCCTTAAATCTAAAATCTGCATTCTTAAATCTGAAATTTTTAGGAGGCCTGCAGTGAGCTCCAGCACGAGGACGAAGACAACAAGAGGACTCAAGACGCAGGCTAGATTCACTGGCGATGGGGTTTTGGTTGTTGATAAACCGGTTGGTTTAACCTCGCATGATGTGGTCCAAGAGGTAAAGAGGACGTTGGGAGCTGCCAAGGTGGGGCACAGTGGCACTCTGGATCCCTTCGCCACTGGGGTGCTAGTCCTACTGATTAACGGCGCCACCAAACTTGCTCCGTTTCTCGCAGACTATGAAAAGACATATGTTTTTACTGTTTCCTTTGGCGTTGAAACGGATACTCAAGACAGTACCGGTGAGGTGGTGGCTCGGCTGCCATGTGAGCCTTTAGAGGAGAGGGAGATTAGGGCGGCCTGTGAGGCCTTCATCGGCGAAATTGAGCAGACGGTGCCACGCTATTCTGCGGTGCGGGTGAACGGACAACGGCTATACCAACTGGCGCGTCGAGGCGTTGAGGTAACTCCACCCAATCGCAAAGTGCAGATCAAAGACCTAACCTTCTGCGAGTTACGCTGGCCGGAGGCAACGTTTGAGGTCACCTGCTCAAAAGGCACCTATGTGCGGAGCCTGGGGGTTGATCTGGCCCGCCACCTGAACTGTAATGGGCATGTGAGCCAGTTGCGACGGTTGGCAAGTGGTGAATGTAATGTGAAACAAGCTGTAACCCTGCAACAAATAGAAGAAAGCTTGGCGAGGGGTGAGTTGCACCAGTTGCTGATCACTTCGGTTCAGGCGCTCGATAGTTACCCTGAACTGAGAGTCTCGCACCTGGATGCCAAGAGAATACGCCAGGGCTCCACCCTGGACTCGATCCAGTTTCTTGACCCTGGGCCCGGCTCAGGTTGGCCTCCGGGTTCCTATAAGGTTTTGGACCCAGATGATGATTTGGTGGCAATGGTTTCTAAAGTGGCCAAGGCTGCAAACGACAGGCAAGAAGAGGGATTCACATTCAAAACTCTGCGGGTTTTTGGTACGGTTGACTAAGTAAAAAAGAGGGTTTTCGGAGGTATAATCACTTTTTTTTAAAGACAACAATGGTCAAGGCCGCAGCACGAGGAGGTTTTAACGGTGGCACTAAATGCTGAAAGGAAAAAGGAAGTAATAGAGGATTTTAAGACGCATGAGACCGATACCGGTTCTCCTGAAGTGCAGATAGCGTTGCTTAGTGAACGCATCAGCTATCTCACTGAGCATTTCAAGACTCACAAGAAAGACCATCATTCCCGGCGGGGCCTACTGAAGCTGGTGGGACAACGCCGCCGACTCTTAGATTATCTTAAGAGAAAGAATGTGGATAGGTACCGAGAGGTGATAAAACGATTAGGGCTGCGCCGTTAGAGACGTCCGGCGGAGACAACTTGCAGAGGTCTGCTTATGGTTCGTACGGCAGTCCACCGGGAAAGTATTGAAGCATGGAACCCAGACACAGACTGGGGGCATATCAGAAATTTGCCTTGGCCTGGCCAAGGCCGGGAGCGAGCCTGCCAAT
>JAJDNL010000107.1 GCA_022340745.1 Deltaproteobacteria bacterium | reverse complement strand
CAGAGATTGAAGAGAAAGCCTACAGTCTTTTAGATCTGGTGGGTATGACTAACCTGGCGGATCAGCTGATTGTCAATCTGCCCTATGGGGACCAGCGACGGGTGGAGATGGCCAGAGCTCTCGCTACAGAGCCCCGGATATTGTTTCTGGATGAGCCCACCGCGGGAATGAATCCCGAAGAACTCATCAAGATGATGGACATTATCCGACGAGTCCACAGCGAATTTGGCCTGGCGATCTTTCTCATCGAACACCGGCTAAAAGTGGTCATGGAACTCTGCGAGATCATTCAGACTCTGGTTTTCGGCGAGGTCATAGCCGAGGGTTCTGCTGAGGAGATCCAAAACGATCCCAAAGTGATAGAGGCCTATTTGGGCAAGGAGACGATTCACTAATGTTGGTAGTGGAAAACCTGAGGGTCTCATATGATAGGATTCGGGCCCTCCACGGCATAAACTTTAGAATTGATGAGGGCGAGATAGTATGTATTATCGGCGCCAATGGTGCCGGGAAAAGCACCACCCTGCGAGCCATCTCCCGGATGGTCCCGGTTGAAGCGGGCACCAGGATGATCTACAAAGAAAAAAACCTGCTCAAATATCCCGCCGACAGAGTGGTGAGCAAGCTTGGCATATCACACGTCCCCGAGGGCAGGCGTATTTTTGACAACTTGACGGTAATGGAAAACCTCAAACTTGCCACCTTCGCCAGAAAAGACGGTGCCCACAAAATAGGGGAAGATCTGGAGCGGGTATTTTCCATCTTTCCGCGCCTGGAAGAAAGGAGAAATCAGAAGGGCGGAACCTTAAGCGGTGGTGAACAGCAGATGCTGGCGATCGGCAGAGCCTTCATGAGTGGCAGGAATGTGATGTTACTTGACGAACCCTCAATGGGACTGGCTCCTTTATTGATGCTACATATGTTCGAAGCCCTTAAATCAATCAATGAAGAGGGCGGCACCACCATACTTCTGGTTGAACAGAATGCCCGACTGGCTCTGCAGTTTGCCAAGAGAGGCTATGTGCTGGAGCACGGCAACGTGGTGTTGGGAGGGAGTTCTGAGCAGCTTCTTGCCGACCCAGAAGTGAAAAAGGCCTATTTAGGTGGTTAACCGATTGGCCCATGCTCACCTTGTTCGCAGCTGTTGGTCCTTAGCTCATAGCTTATAGCAAAGCCGTCATCCGTGACCTATGAGCAGAGAAGTAAATACGCCTCATGCCTTTCTCAGCCTCAATCACCTCATATCCTCTGTCGTTCGTCTCGCCCGACTTCTCGTCTCGCAAGTCTCGCCCCTGAGCGCTACGCGCTCAGAGAGCCCCGATAAGGCGGGCGATTACCAGGCGCATTACCTCTGAGGTTCCTTCACCGATTTCCAGGAGCTTTTGGTCGCGGTAAAACCGCTCCACACCATATTCTTTCATCAGCCCGTAACCACCATGTAATTGCACCGCCTGATTGGCGCATCTTCCCATCATCTCAGAGCAGTAAAGTTTGGCCATTGCCGCCTCTTTGGTGAAGGGCTTACCACTGTCTTTGAGCCAACAGGCTTTGTAGAGCAAGAGCCGGGCTAATTCAACCTCGGTTACCATATCGGCTAGCTTGAAGGCATTGGCCTGAAACTGGGAAATCGGACGGTTGAACTGCACTCGTTCCTTGGCATACTGTGAAGCTCGATCATAACAGCCTTGGGCCCCACCCAACCCCATTGCGGCTATGGAAAGCCGACCACCGTCCAAGGTCTTTAGCATCTGCTGAAATCCCTCGCCTCGTTTGCCCAAAAGGTTTTCCTTAGGAACCCGACAGTCCTCGAAGGAAAGCTCGCTGGTGTTTGAAGCCCGCCACACCATCTTGCCCTTCATCTTCCGCGCCTCGTAGCCGGGCACACCGTTCTCCACCAAAATGCAGCTCAGCTCCTTCTTGCCATCCTCCCGTACTCCGGTTCTGGCCAAAACGGTGACACCAAGGGAAATGTCCGTGGAAGCATTGGTGATGAATATCTTATTGCCATTGATAACCCACTCATTCTCATCCAGTACGGCCGTGGTCTGAGTGTTGCCTGCGTCTGAGCCTGCGTTGGGCTCAGTGAGGCCGAAGCCCCAGAGCGCCTGGCCGCTGCAAAGCTGCGGGAGATACTTGCGCTTTTGCTCCTCATTGCCAAATTCATAGATGGGACCGATTCCCAAAGAATTTGCCGCCGCCACCGTTGCTGCCTGTGAACCATCTGCTCGAGCGAGTTCCTCAACCGCGATGATATAGCCCAGGTAATCGAGTCCCTGGCCTCCGTAATCTTCCGGAACTACCATGCCAAAGAGACCTAATTTGCCCATGGCCATGGTCAGGTCAACGGAAAACTCTTCCCGTTCATCAAGACCCTGGGCGAGGGGTTGGATCTCTTTCAGAGCAAAATTACGCACCGAGTTCCTCAGGATCTCATGTTCAGTTGCCAGACTGAAGTCCATGGTAGCTCCTCAGGACAGCTAGCAGTGGGGAGCAAGCAGAAAACAGCAGACGCTGAGCAGGAAACAGTAGTGCTCACAACCAGTTTTCACCAGATACTCCCATCTACCGGCCTTCCAAATGGTATGACTGATATTTCTTCATCGAGTCAACTGACATTGCATTACGTCCAAATCAAGGCGGAAATTTTATATTGAATGAAAAACGTTGACTGTAAACATTTACGAGTTTTTTCTTGCAAAGCGCCATAGACCAGCTATGATAACACCATAGCATTCAATATGAACGAAGACGTTACCCTCTGCCGTTTCCGGCACTTGAAAACTGGTGGAGATTACCAATGAGCCCAGGTGAAAATGATCGTTCGAAACGAGATACTTCCATTTCCGAACCTTTCTATGGCCAGGAACCGCACGAGAGAGATTTTCTCGAAGGGATCAGCCTCAGCTCTGATCTTGAGGTGGAGCCTGAAGAGCCAATCGCTGTGGGTGAAAGGATCAGAAAACTGCGGGAACTCAAGGGGCTCTCCCTCGACGATGTATCTCAAAGAACTGGCATCTCGGAAGAAATGCTTCAAAGCATAGAGACCGACGCCATTGCTCCCCCTCTGGGCACCCTGACCAAGCTGGCTCGGGCCCTGGAAATGAAAATGGGTTATTTGCTCACCGGAGGCGAGTTCCGATCATTCGTGATCACACGCAAAAACGAAAGACAGCCGGTGAGCAGACACGCTGCCGAACAGCAAAGCAAATACGGCTATTCGTATCTATCCCTGTCACCTGGCATGCGAGACCGCAATATGGAACCATTCCTGGTGACCCTCTCCCCCACCGTAGAAGAGATGCCCGGTTCGGTTCACGAAGGTGAGGAGTTTATCTTCGTGCTGGAAGGCGAAATGGAAGTCACCATTGGTAAGCATCGGGAAGTCCTCTATCCGGGAGATAGCATCTATTACCATTCCTCCATGCCCCACCTGGTCAAGTGTCACCAGAATAAACCAACTCGAATTCTTGCCGTGCTTTTTGCAGAAACCAAATAGCGAGCTATTTACTAGGAACTGGGCAGTAAGCACTAGGCACCAAATGAACCGCTACAAAGATCTTGCAGTGCCTAGTTTAGTGTTTAGTAGTTATTCCAGAACTCCCGTGGGCTCCTTGGGAACCCTGCCGGTATGAGCTGCCTCTGAACGCAGTTGCCTGCCGAGTATCTTCTCCATTGTGCGGCCAATCTCAACTACCTGATCTACATCCAGCCCGGTATCGACGCCCATCTCATCCATCATCACAACCATGTCTTCCATGGAGACCAAGCCGGTGATTTTGGGATCCTGGTAGTAATATGCGCCTGTCCCCGCCACCGGTACACCATCAACGAAGTTGGCTGGCTGACCTCCTGTTCCTCCAAGAGTTCCCTCGAAATGAGTAATACCGGTCTGCAAGGCGGCCAGCACGTTGGCGAGGCCCCAGCCTCTGGTGGTATGAAAATGGGCTACGTGGAGTTTCGGATCTGGGAGAGCATCCAGCACCATACTGAAATAATCGTAGACTTTATTGGGTGGTGCGGAGCCATCGTGGTCCGCGTGCTCGATATCATCGGCGCCAATGTCTAGCCATCGACGGGTGAATTCGAGAGCCTTCTTGGTGTCAGTGGGCCCTTCGATGGGGCAACCCCATATGGTGCTCACCGTGCCGCATACCTTCAGGCCATTGTCGTGGGCGAGCTGGATGTACTTCTCCGCCATCTTCCAATAATCTTTTAGCGACAGTCCGGAGTTCACCCTGTGATGCGATTCGCTGGTGGAGACCATGAAAAGTATTCGGTCCGGGCCAAAACCTTTCTGCCGTGATGCAATAGCCCTCTCCACTGCTCTTTCTCGAATGGTGATGGCGGTGGTTTCAACATCTTCAATGCGATCAGCCACCAACTTACTCGTGTAGATAGATTCCATGAGTTCGTCCGCATCAGCGAACTGGGGCATGCCCCTGGGGTTGCCAAAGTTCGTAACCTCAATTCGTTTGAATCCCGCCAGGATCAACTGCTCAGCCAGCCAGAGTTTGGCTCTGGTGGGAATGAATCTCTCCTCGTGTTGTAGTCCATCGCGCACAGTGATATCGCCAAGTACCACGTGAGAGGGATATTTCAGACTCATGCAGCATCCTTCCCGTTTTCATTAAACATTACAAAGAAACATCAACCACAAAGCTTTTAGCAAAGATAGCGCTCCGCTCTAAATTGAAACCTTTATGCTCTTCTATGTGCTCTTCGTGTTCTTCGTGCTTTACCCTCGATTGATATGTCAAAAGCGAAAATTACCGAAAGTACTCCCAGGGACGGGCTTCAGGAGGCTCACCTCCAGAGCGAGAGCGAGACTGTGGCGAATTTCCCCCAAGAAAAGTACGCGATCATTAAAGAGCCTGGCTCCACAATAAAAGGGATGGGCTTCGAGTTCGTATTTCTTCAGCAGTTCGTCTCTAAAAGAAGCGGCCTCTTTCTCTGTCATCTCTTGACCTTTCGATTTCCGCTTTCTCCGCTCGAGGCTCAGCAGCACTTCTGCAGCAGAACGCCCTGACATCACAGAGGTCCTGGCCCGCATGGTCGAGAAAAGGAAATGAGGCCGATAGGCCCGGCCACACATGCCATAGTTCGCCGCCCCATTATCCGGGCCAATTACCAACTGCAAGCGCGGTACCTGAGCATTGGAAACAGCCCGCACCATGTCTGCACCGTATTTGCCTATGCCCCTGTGCTCCGCCTCGGAGCCTACCATATAGCCAGGTGAATTCTGAACAAACAGAAGAGGCATCCTTTCCAGACTGCAACGGATTATGAACTCTGTGGCCTTGCGCGCTGCCTCCACAAAAATTATGCCGGAATTGTTGGCGGCCACCACCCCTACGGGGATCCCTTTGATTCTAATCTTACCCGTGACAATCTTGTCGCCCCGACCCGGGGCATAGTCTCGCTTGTATTCCTGCAGCCCCACCCCGTCCGCGAAGCATTCAATAATACTGCGGACATCGATAGCCTGGTGGATTCCGGCTGGTAGCAGCTCGTAGATCTTCTCCTCATCCACAGCCGGAGGAATCGCCTCCCACCTCTGGGAATGAAGCCGTTGCTGGGGCTCCTGAGAAAGAATCTCTCGAACTTTTCGAATTCCTGCCAATTGATCCTGGCAAATATGATCAGCGCCGCCTGACAGATGGGCATGTACCTCAGCACCCCCCAGAGCCTCGGCATCGACCTCCTCCCCAATCGCAGCCTTCACTAGTGGCGGCCCCCCAAGAAAAGAATAGGCAAGGTTTGCTACCATCGCCGCCTCATCGGCCATGAAAACAATATAGGCGCCACCGGCAGTATTACCGCCAGTGCTCAAGGTGATTTGCTTCAGCCCCATGGCCGACATGCGGGCCATGTTGTAGAACATGGAGCCAAAGTGACCGTCGTCAGGGAAAACATCAGCCTGCATGGGCAGAAAGGCGCCACCGGAGTCTGCAATGTAGACGCAATTGAGTCCAACCTGTTCAGCGATGGCTTGAGCCCGCATGTGTTTCTTGAGGGTGATAGGAAAATAGGTCCCGGCCTTTACCCGACTGTCGTTGGCAAAAATCATGCTCCAGTTGCCATGAATCTTGCCTAATCCAGTAACCAAACCAGCACAGGGTACGTCCCTTACACCACCGGGATAGTCCATGCCGAAACCGGCAATTATACCTAGTTCAAAGAATTCACTATCTGGATCGGTGAGTGCCTGGATCAGCTCTCGGACTGGTCTTTTCCCCTGCTCGGCCAGGCGGGTATTGGCCTGCTCACCTCCTGGATTGATGGCCTGTTGGATACGCTGCGCCAGATGCTCTTCTTCTTTGAGCCAGTGCTCTCTGTTTATTGCTTCCTGGCTAATGCTTTTATCAACCATAATTTGGTTGTCCGTTGTTCTTCGTCCTTGGGCCGTGGCTTAGGACCTCATGGCGCATGGCGTAACAATAATAAGATGAAAACGCTATGCGCTTCGCGCCATGCTCTCTGCTATTTAGTTCATCGTCCCTTGTAAACCGGCTTTCGCTTCTCCTTAAAAGCCTTAAGTCCCTCTCGACGATCTTCCGTTGGAATACATGCCTCATATGCACTAGCCTCAATTGCGAGACCGGTGTGAAGCTCTGCATCGTTGCCCCTGTTGATGGCAAATTTGGCCTGAGCCAGAGCGATCGGGCCCGCCTTAGATATTTCCCCGCACAACTCTAAACAAACATCCATGAGCTGGTCATGCTCGGCAAGGCGGTTTACCAGCCCTTTAGCCAAGGCCTCTTGGGCCGTAAGCTGTCTGCCAGTGTAGATGAGTTCCTTGGCTAGTGAGATGCCTAGCAACCGCGGCAAACGCTGGGTGCCTCCAGCTCCCGGGATAATAGCGAGTCGCGTTTCCGTCAGTCCTATAGTCGCGTGGGCCACAGCCACTCTCAAATCACAGGCCAGTGCAAGCTCTGTGCCGCCACCCAGGGACACGCCATTGATGGCAGCCAATACTGGGAAAGGCAATTCCTCAATCTTGGTGAACAGCCTCCGAGTTGCCGAGAGAAAACGACGCACTTCGCCATCAGACATGGCCAGACGTTCCTTGAGGTCAGCACCGGCACAAAAAGCCCTGTTACCAGCGCCAGTGATAATGAGCACTCGGAGATCTTCTGCAAATCTCGCTTCATCGACTGCACGTTCCAATTCTTGGATGAGCTCCGAATTCAGAGCGTTTCGCACCTCAGGGCGATGGAGGGTGAGAATGCGAACAGACGGTCGATGCTCTATCAAGAGGACTTGTTCAGACATAGCAGTGCTCTCCTTTGAGTTGCCATGAAGTCATGG
The DNA here is from genome assembly GCA_022340745.1 of Deltaproteobacteria bacterium. GTDB lineage: Bacteria > Desulfobacterota > Syntrophobacteria > BM002 > BM002 > BM002. The sequence continues at coordinate 6,878 of JAJDNL010000107.1, read as the reverse complement.
TGCAGCGCTCATTACTTATGAGAGACTATGTGGGTATGTAATATTAGGGTATACTCCAACTCCATTTATAATCAAGATTTTTTCGCCATTCATATTTCAACCGTCACCAGGTGGCGGTCATAAGCATAATGATCCTACCAAAAGAAGAAACAAAAGATTGGTTGGTGGCGATTAGGCTGAATGCAAGAGATGGGTCCGCTATTGTCGACGACCTAAGAAAGGCCGGGTTGCAGGTGAAGTACTCGGATGAGTCCGGGACATCCTGACGGAGATATTAGATTCCACCATCGCTGTTTTGAAGGTCCCTGCAGCAAGACCTGTCGACGAGACTTGTCGACGAGCTCAAGTCGAGTCGCTCAGGTCGAGTCGCTGCAGTCCCGCTGAAGCGGGATTCGAAATGTAAGGAAATGATTCCATTTTATTGTAGTTCGCTCGCTAACCCCGTAGCAACACTTGTCGACGAGACTTGTCGACGAGCTCAAGTCGTGTCGCTCAAGTCGAGTCGCTACGGGGCATGCGCTCGCTGTAGCATTTTCAAAAGAAAGATTTCCTATTCCAATTTTTCCGTAAATGTTTTATGCTGTGACACGTGAAAGTTATTTTTTTCTCTTTCTTGCAGTTCGGTATATTCTCAACGCGAGTGCTCGCTGGTAACAACGGAGTGATAGCAGGTCATGGCGCAGGTGATTTGGAAAGACATTGCATGGACGGGTGAGGACAGGGAACTGGGCATCAAGGAGCTCTTGACGATCCTGAAAGGCTACGGGCCTATGGAGGTGCTCCACTTTGAAAAACCCGGCCACTACAAAGGCAAGATAAGCTTATGGCTGGACGAGAAAGGGGTCAAGCATATAACTCTCTATCATCTGGAAATCATTGGAGAGAAGCGCAAGGGTGCCGGTAGACAAGCGCTCAAACATCTTCACAATATATTTGGCGGCGACGTCCACGTTGAAGACCCGGGGGAACCCGCAGTGCCAGAGGGAAAGACCGGCGGCATCCATGTGCGACAACCAAACCAAGAAAGTGCCATGTTCTGGATCAAGATGTTTGCAGAGAATCTGGTTCAATCGGTAGAGGGTGATCTTATGAACCTGGACGAAAATATCACCTCAGAGCAGCTAGAAACTCTAAAGAGAGAGTTCTCAGCTGAGCTCGAAAATCCTCCCCAAACCACCTCTTTTAGATCTAATTCTTCATGAAGCCTGATATTCAGTAAGCTTTTCGTGTTGCTCCCTCCGCTGCGCCTTTGTCGCTGGTAGATAATAGCGATAGCCGCCGCACTCAAACACCCGTATGGTTCCGTCAATGGCAAGTCCGCATTGGTATTCAGGCTTGTCACCAGTGATTGAGTCGAACCGATGCTTGCAATTGTAGCATTCCTTGTAACGGCAGCGGCTATCCCTAGGTGCGCTCATAGGGGTCCTCCTTTAGCCCGCATTATTCATGCAGCGGCGTGGCGAGACCGTAAAGATGGCCGTGCCACCGGGCACTCGCAGGGACTCGCACCCGAGCCGTACTTTGACAGTACGTCGCAGGGTTCGAGGCCCGAGGACGCCCGGAAGGACGGCCATATCTGCGGTCGCAGCAGGCGATGCATGGATAATGCGGGCTGGTAATGGTTGGGTTCATGATGTGTCGGACCGGATATTTGGGCGCAGTTATCCATCCTGCTAGCAGACAGAGAACAACATTCTGGTGGGAGAGAATTGCGGGAGATGATCTTCCAATGTAAGATTTGGTCATCTCTCAGGGATCAGTGGGAGGTTCTGAACACGCTCAAAATTCCTGCGCTCAATACATTTATTGTATAGAGTCAAAAACTAAAAGGCAAAGTGTTTTTTTGCCTTGCTCTCGATTGAAACCGTTTGTTCGGTTGCCATCGACTTTCTAGAGAAGTATGGTATAGACAATGACTGCTCTGAAAAAAGGCACTGAAATCGAACTGGTGGTGGAAAGTCTTTCTTTTGGTGGTAAGGGCTTGGCCCGCATTGATGGCTTTGTCATCTTCATCGATCGCACCATCCCAGGTCAGCGTGTCCTTGTCCGGGTCACCCGCAAAAAGGCATCCTACGCCGAGGCTAGGGTGGTGGAACTGCTCCAGGATTCTCCTGAGGCAATTGCACCACGCTGCATGCATTTTGGAACTTGCGGCGGCTGTCTATGGCAAAATCTTCCCTACCACCGACAACTGGAGGTAAAACGGAATCTGGTCTGGGAGTGTCTGGCCCACATTGGTGGCCTGTCCAACGACACAGTTCTCCCAACCCTGCCTTCTCCAGAAATCTATTTTTACCGGAACAAGATGGAATATTCCTTTGGGGCCCGCCGTTGGTTGTTGCCAGAGGAACTTGAACTCAGCCACCTGGAAAAACCTCGCGACTTCGCCCTCGGGCTACATATAAGGGGTTTCTATGATCGGGTGCTGGATATTGAAGAATGCCACCTCCAAAGTCCTTCGAGTGTCTCTATCCTTAAGCAGGTGCGCCAGTTCGCTCTGGCCTCAGAACTTCCCCCTTACAATACCCACGACCATACGGGTTTTTGGCGCTTTCTCGTAATCCGGGACAGCAAGCATACCGGCCAAATACTCGTTGAACTGATCACTGCGCCTCATCGCAGTTCCTCCAAGGTGGTACGTCAACTTTCCACCCTGCTCCCAGCCGCAATCCCTGACCTAAGTACTCTGGTGCATGGGATCAGTGAGAAGAAGGCGCAGATAGCCACTGCAGATACTCATAAAGTAGTCTTCGGGCCGGAATACATCGAAGAATACCTGGGAGACTTTCGCTTCCGCATTTCCTCCGGAGCCTTCTTCCAGACGAATAGCAAAGCCGCTCGAATCCTGCTGGATCAGGTGACTGAGGACTGCGGTTTGACTGGTTCTGAAGTTGTCTGGGATCTCTACTCCGGTACTGGAACCATGGCCATTGGCCTCGCCAGGGCTGCCCGAAAAGTCATCGGTTTTGAGCTACTGCAGGCTGCGGTGTCTGATTCCCGGACCAATGCCGGATTAAACGGTGTTGAAAACTGCGAGTTTGTCTTGGGCGATTTGAAAGATCTACTTGGCAACTCCTCCCTTGCCAACAACTACGGCTCTCCACAGGTGGTGGTGACGGACCCGCCTCGAGCCGGCATGCACCCTTCAGTGGTAAACCAACTCCTTGCCCTGGAACCCCCGAGGATAGTTTATGTCTCCTGCAATCCAGCGACCCTGGCGCGGGATCTGAAAGTGCTTGTGGAAAAATATCGTCTCCTTCGAGTGCAGCCCGTGGATCTGTTCCCCCACACGGCACACATTGAGGCCGTGACGGTGCTTGAGAAAAGATAGCTCGGCTTTTGTTTGTTGGGGAGCCCTTGGACTAGGAACCAGGCACTAAGGACCAGGCACTGGAAGCAGGCGGGAAAAGCCAGAGAGGATATCGGAACTAGAGTCACGATCGCCTTTCTTGCCTTTCCCGCTTTTCTCGCCCTAACGCTAGGCGCTTTGCGCTTAGCGGCCTATGCGTCTATCTCGCGGACGAATACAGCGTTTTCCTGGATGAAGGCGTAACGCTTGGCCGGTTCCCGGCCAAGAAGGGTTTCGAAGGCCTCATTCGTGCGGGCGGCATCCTCAACAGTCACCTGCAGAGCCGTCCGGCTTTTAGGATCCATGGTGGTTTTTTTGAGTTCCGCCGCATTCATCTCCCCGAGACCTTTAAATCGTTGAATGGAGATAGCATTGGCGGAATAACGTTCCAGCAGTTTATCCTTGTCTGCCTCCCGGTATACGTAGCGGACACTCTTTTTCTTCTTCTCCCTGATTTGAATCCGGTACAAAGGCGGCTGGGCCAGATAAATGTGCCCCTTTTCTATCAGTTCTTGCATATAGCGATAGAAAAAGGTGAGGAGCAGGGTGGAGATGTGAAAGCCATCAACGTCCGCATCGCAGTTGATGAAGATTTTACCATAGCGCAACCTGCTGTAGTCGAACTGATCACCGACCCCTGTGCCTATACACCGGCTAAGAGATTCGATTTCTTTGTTCTTTCTTATCTTATCGGCACTGGCCTGTTCTACGTTTAGGATCTTCCCCCTCAAGGGAAGCACTGCTTGAAAGCGACGGTCTCTGGCCTGTTTGCTGGAACCGCCAGCTGAGTCTCCCTCCACAATGAATAACTCGGTTTCATTCACCTTGTTTGAAGTGCAATCAGCCAGCTTGCCCGGCAAGGTGAGACGCCTGGTAGCGCTTTTTCGCCGGACGCTTTGGCGTGCCTGGCGTGAAGCCTCCCTGGCCTGAGCTGCCAACCCTATCCGCTCAACTATGGCTTCAGCGGCGGTACGATTGTGGAAAAGGTAGTTTTCGAAAGCATCCTTGACCACCGTCTCCACTTGAGGTTGTATATCCGAGTTGAGTCTCTCTTTGGTCTGTCCTTGGAATTCCAGGTTGCCGGAGACAAAGATGCTGAGCACCGCTACCAGCCCTTCCCGAACATCTTCCCCGGTAATTCCCTTGATCTTCTTGAGCTGACTGTTCTGTCGTGACATGTACTCACGAACCGCCCGCGTTAGCCCATGCCGAAAACCATTTTCATGGGAGCCACCCCCGCTGGTATACACAGAGTTGGCATAGGAATACAGGGCCCGGTCAGTGGTGGCGGTCCACCACAGGACCATCTCCAACCGGAGGTCGTTGTCGTAGTTGAAATAGAAGGGTGCCTCGGTCACAATTTCCTTTCCCTGAACCAGATCTTCTATATAATTTTTAATGCCCTCCTCAAAATAAAAGCGGTCTACGGTGCCATTGATCTGGTCATCCACTATAATGGTCAAACCTCGAGTGAGAAAAGCTTTGGCCTTGGCCTGTTCCTTTATAGTTTTGGGATTGAAAACAACATCTTTGAAGATGTCAGGATCCGGTCGGAACATCACTGTGGTGCCATGTTTTGTGGTGGGACCGAGTTCCTCCAATTTACTCTTCCGCTTCCCTCGGGCAAAATTCTGCTGCCATTCAACCCCGTCACGCCTGGAGGTGACTTGCATAAATTCACTCAGGGCATTGACAACCGAGATGCCAACCCCATGAAGTCCACCGGAGACCTTGTAACTCTTTGTTGAGAATTTGCCCCCAGAATGAAGGGAGGTCATAATGGTCTCTAGCGTATTTTTCCGCGACTGGCGATGTTTGTCTATGGGGATACCCCTGCCGTTGTCCGTGACCGTGATGCTGTTGTCGGCGCCGATTTCTATGTGGATGCGATCGCAATAGCCATTAAGGGCTTCGTCTACTGCATTGTCCAGGGCTTCGGTAAAGAGATGGTGCAGACCGGTGCTGGAGGTATTGCCAATAAACATTCCCGGTCGCAGTCGCACCGGTGCCAGTCCTTTGAGTATCTGGATGTCTCTGCCGGTGTAGCTGGTTGTCATTGTCACCTCCGGCACTGGGAGCTATTCCCACGCCGTTTGTTAATAAGAACAAATTTAAGTTTAAACTTATAAACAAAAATGTCAAATAAAATCCACACCTTTGATTACCAAAACAAATAGATTCGTTTTTTGAAATCTATGCATCATACTCTTCGCTTCAAGGCGTTGGCTTGCGCCTTACCTATAACTTCTAGCTAGTGTCCATCCGAATCTTCAGAGTCCAATTCAGGATCTTCCAGTTCCCCCTCTCTCGGTTTCACCGAAAATTGTGCAATCCCCCCACGGATCACCGCCCCCTTGGCACCACGATTGTAGATGGGCTGCTCTGCCACTGCTAGTTCTTTCTCCTTGCCCTTTTTACTGTGGATGAGCAGGAAATCATCTTGGCTCACCGTAAAGAAATCCAAGACCCCGGGGGGATCAGGCTTAATGAGTTTAATCCCTCGGCCAGCGCCGGCCAATACGTTCACCTGCGCCATCGGGGTCAGCAAAACTCTCCGGTTGGTGGCTATGGCCAGAAGTGGCCTCTGTACTGGGCGTACTGCAACCACTTCGTCACCAGACCGCAGACGAATCAAAGTTCGTCCGCCCTTGGCGCTGGGCTCCTTAAGAGTGCTCCGCTCAAAACAGAATCCCGTTCCTTGGCGGGTTAATACCAGACACAGGGGTGGGGGTGGTTCAGGTTCCGGTGCTTCTCTGGATTCAGTGTTCTTGCCCATGTCAGGGAAAAATGTTAGCTGCCCAGGTTCAGCCTTATCGACAGCTTCCTCTGTTTGAATCATGAATGAGAGATCGAGCACTGCTCCAGGCTCAGGTTCGGAAGGCAAAACGGTCACAATTTTCTCCTCATCTTGGAAGGTGAAGATCGTTTGAATCGGGTCCCCGTAGCCTTTGCCTGAGACGTCCAGATCATAAATACGGCTGCAATAGACCTTGCCAAAATTCGAAAAGAAGGAGATCGTCTCTTTGGTGTTGGCGCTGATGACTGCCAGTACCTCGTCCCCTTCCTTGAGCAGTTGCGTCCGCGGATCGTACGATTTCACCCGCTTGAGCCAGCCATTGCGGGTAACCACCACATAGACATCTTCGTGGACGACAAAATCTTCCTTATCATAGGTAAGCTCCCGTTTGCCGGCGATCACAGCAGTACGCCGCTTGTCGCCGTACGCTTTCTTAACCGCAGTGATTTCTTTCCTCACCTCGCTCCAGATCTTGGCCCTACTGGCCAAAATGGTGTTTATTTGCTTTAACCGCTTCTCCTTGGCGGCGAACTCTTCTTCTATTTTACTGATCTCCATCCGTACGAGGGCATGGAGGCGAAGGTCTAAGATTGCTTTTGCCTGTTCGTCATCCAGATCAAAACGGACCTTCAAATTCTCGTGAGCCTCTGATCGATCTTGCGCTACCCGGATGATGGCAATGGCAGCATCCAAATCCACAAAAATCTTCATCAATCCTTGCAGTATATGGAT
>JAJDNL010000085.1 GCA_022340745.1 Deltaproteobacteria bacterium | reverse complement strand
GAGCGCAAGAATGTTCTCTCTGCTTTCTTTTACCTTGCCTCTTTTCTGGCTTATCTTCGCTATTATGACCTGACTGTCGACTCGGAGCTAACCTCCCCTGGCATCCATCCTGCAACCTCGAAGGTTAAGGATAACTTTTGGCCATTCTACCCCCTTTCCCTTTTTCTGTTTCTTTGTGCCTTGCTGAGCAAAACCGTAACTTGCTCCCTGCCAGCAGCAATTCTTCTGGTGCTGTGGTGGAAACGAGATCGGATCCATTGGCGTGATACCCTGCCCTTGATTCCCTACTTTGTTGTTGGTGCTTTCCTTGGTTTGACTACGGTATGGCTGGAAAGATATCACGTCGGCGCCCAGGGTGCAGAATGGGCCTTGTCTTTGGTGGATCGGGTCCTTGTTGCCGGCAGAGCTCTGTGGTTTTATGCATCCAAACTGGTATGGCCTCATAAACTCACCTTCATCTACCCAAGATGGCAGATCGATGCTGGGGCTTGGTGGCAGTATCTTTTTCCCCTGGCTGCACTGGCCGTCATTTTTATTTTGTGGCTATTGAGGCAGCGGCTCGGCAAGGGACCCCTGGTGGCTGTTTTATTTTTTGCTGGAACCCTGTTCCCGGCCCTGGGGTTTTTCGACATCTACCCAATGCGTTTTTCCTTTGTTGCTGATCATTTTCAGTACCTCGCCAGCATGGGGTTGATTGCCTTAGGTGCTGCCACGGTCAGCACCCTGCTCAAGCAACTCAGCCCTGGGCGGAGAAAGGCCGGGCTTGCACTGTGTGCGGCAGTGCTGGTTGTCCTTGGAATGCTCAGCTGGCAGCAGGGGAACATTTACCGGGACGCTGAAACACTCTATCAGGACACTATAACCAAGAATCCCAATAGTTGGATGGCCCACAACAATCTGGGCTTGATCCTCAAGGCGCAAGGCAGGCACCAGGAAGCTATTGCCCACTTTTCCCGGGCTTTGCAGATCAGACCCAATGATGCCGAAGTCCACAATAACCTGGGAAATGCTCTCGCACTGAAAGGGGAGACAGAAAAGGCCATAGCCCATTTTATCAAGGCCCTGGAGCTGGAGCCCAATCTTCCTGGAGCCCACAACAACCTGGGGAATATTCTTGAGCACCAGGGAAAAATCAATGAGGCTCTGTACCATTATTCCACCGCACTTCAACTCGAGCCTACCTTTGCTGATGCGTACTTTAACCTGGGAAATCTGCAGGCGCGGCAGGGTAAGAGCGAGGAAGCCATTGTCAATTTTACTCTGGCACTTCAATTGAAACCTGAATTTGCCGAGGCGCACAACAGCCTTGGGGTTGTTCTGGCGCGGCAGGGCAAGCTCAAAGAAGCCATTGACCATTTCAGAGAAGCGATCCGTATTAATCCCCACTTCCGGCAGGCCCACCGTAATTTAAACATGGCCTTACAGCAAACTGGTGGAACCGAAAAACCTCCTGCCACTGGGGCAAATCAGCCCTTATAAGCGAAAGAGCAAACTCATGATGATCCGCTCCTTCATTGCCATAGACTTCCCTGAAGAGACCAGAAAAAAACTGGAGGATATTCAAAAAAAGCTCAAACACTACGGGCCCGGTGTTCGTTGGGTAAAACCTAGGAGCATCCATCTGACTCTGAAATTCTTGGGTACCATAGACGCCTCCCAGGTGGAGGATATAGGCCGAGCCGTAGCTCAGGGGATTCGAGATCAATCTCCCATCACCCTTCGCCCCGCCGGCTTAGGTGCTTTTCCCGGTCTGAGGAAGCCACGGGTGATCTGGATTGGTATGGAAGGCGAGGTGCAAAGGCTCACTGGAATCCAGGCCCGGGTTGAAAATGCACTGGAACCATTGGGTTTCGTCCGCGAGAAAAGAGGTTTTCGGCCTCATCTTACCATTGGTCGGGTCAAGGACCGTCGCCGGCTCCAATCCCTAGTAGACGCCATGGTTACTCTGGAAATGGAGCCATTCAATTCTTTTGACGCAGATGAAATAATATTGTATAAAAGTGATCTTAGGCCAACCGGAGCGATCTACACGAAACTACACCGTATGCCTCTTGCCGCACCGGCATCACCTTAAACAGCACCCAACTGACAGTGGTACGCCGCTGGCTCCGGGATAGGCGAGCAACAGTGGTTTTTCAATAACACAGAAGGGAAGAGCTATGTCCACCACAAAAGAAAGACACCAGGCCATGGAATTGGCCATGAGTCAGATTGAAAGACAATTCGGCAAAGGCGCCATCATGCGTCTGGGCAGCGACGGCACGATTATCGATGTCCCGGTAATCCCAACAGGCTCACTCTCCCTTGATGTGGCCCTGGGCTTAGGGGGTGTCCCCAGGGGGAGGGTTGTGGAAATTTTTGGCCCAGAGTCCTCCGGCAAGACTACCCTGGCACTTCATATTGTTGCCGAAGCTCAGAAGAGAGGGGGGATCGCCTCTTTTGTCGATGCGGAGCATGCCCTTGATCTTTCCTACGCCCGAAGACTGGGGGTCAATGTGGACGACCTGCTCATCTCCCAGCCTGACACCGGAGAGCAGGCTTTGGAAATCACCGAAGTTCTGGTGCGCAGCGGTGCCATGGATGTGGTGGTCATTGACTCGGTGGCCGCCCTGGTGCCCCGCGCCGAAATCGAAGGGGAGATGGGCGACTCCCACATGGGGTTGCAGGCTCGCCTCATGTCTCAAGCGTTACGTAAACTGACCGCAGCCATTAGCAAATCCAAGACTACGGTGATCTTTATCAATCAGATCCGCATGAAATTGGGGGTTCTGTTCGGCAATCCGGAAACCACCACCGGTGGAAATGCCCTCAAGTTCTATTCCTCGGTACGGCTGGACATTCGGCGTATCAGCGCCATTAAGGACGGCCAAGAGAGCATCGGCAGTCGAACGCGGGTCAAAGCGGTAAAAAACAAGTTGGCTCCTCCATTTAAGGTGGCGGAGTTCGATATCATGTACGGCCATGGAATCTCCAGGGAAGGGGATATTCTGGACATGGCCACAGCTCTTGACATCGTCGATAAGAGTGGCGCCTGGTACTCATACGGTGGAGAACGTATGGGCCAGGGCCGTGAAAATGTTAAGAGTTTTTTGAAAGAGAATGCGGATATTTGCAATGATATAGAAAAGAAGGTTAGGGAAGCCTATGGTCTGAAGTCGTCTGACAACGGTGATGAGGAGTCTACTGAAGAATGAAAACTGCCGAACTGAGAAAAGCTTTCCTTGAATACTTCAAGACCAACCAACATACCGTAGTGAAAAGTTCCTCGTTGGTCCCCCATGACGATCCCACCCTGCTTTTCACCACCGCTGGGATGGTCCAGTTCAAACGAGCACTTTTAGGCGAGGAAAAACGGGATTACGTGCGGGCCACCTCGTCCCAAAAGTGCATGCGCGCCGGGGGCAAGCATAATGACTTGCGCAACGTGGGCCGCACTGCCAGGCACCATACCTTTTTTGAGATGCTGGGTAATTTCTCTTTCGGTGACTACTTCAAAAAGGAGGCCATCCTCTTCGGCTGGGAGTTTTTCACCGATCATCTCCAGTTACCCAAGGATAAACTGTATGCCTCGGTGCACGAAGGCGACGAGGAAATGGGCTTGGGCGTTGACCAAGAGGCCCTGGAGGAATGGGCCAGATATCTCCCTCAAGAGAGGATTCTCACCCTGCCCACCAGTGAAAACTTCTGGGCCATGGGGGACACTGGCCCCTGCGGCCCTTGCTCAGAGATACTCATCGACCAGGGCGAGCATATGGCTTGTGGACCGGAGTGTGAACCGGGAGTGTGTGATTGCGACCGCTTCCTGGAGTTGTGGAATTTGGTGTTCATGCAGTTCAACCGGAAGGAAGACGGGACCATGGAACCGCTGCCCGCCCCTTCAATCGATACCGGTGCCGGTCTGGAGAGAATTGCCGCGGTCATCCAGAAGGTACCCTCCAATTACGATATCGACATATTCCAAGATATTATCGGGGTCATTGAACAGATAAGCGGCCACAGCCACGGTGGTGATCCTAATAAAGACGTCTCCATCAAGGTGATCGCTGATCACGGCCGCGCTGCCACGTTTCTCATCAGTGATGGGGTCATGCCCAGCAATGAGGGGCGCGGCTACGTCTTGCGCCGGGTGATTCGGAGAGCTGTGCGTCACGGCAGGCTCCTGGGAATCGAGGAGCCGTTTCTGCCTCGGGTGGCAGAGGGTGTGCTTGCTGCCATGTCTGACAGCTATCCCGATATTGCCAAGAACAAAAGCTACATCCAAATGGCGCTTACCAACGAAGAGAAATCTTTTTCCGCCACCCTTGACCGGGGATTGGGTAAGCTGCAGGAAGAGGTCGACAAACTTACAAAGGCCGGGAGCAAAGTCTTTCCCGGCGACACAATCTTCAAACTCTATGACACCTACGGTTTTCCCATCGATATCATAATGGACCTGGCTCGGGACCAGGACTTTGAGGTGGATGAGGAAGGTTTTGACCATTTTATGGAAGAGCAGAGGCAACGCTCCCGTGCCTCCTTCAAGATCTCCGGAGTTATGGAAACCTCAGAAGCCCTGCAGCAACTTGCGGCTCAAGGGGTAACCACCACGTTTTCAGGCCACGACAGGACTGAGGATCAGTCGGTTATTCTAGCGTTGCTCACCGAGGATGGTGCGGTCAACGAAGTGAGTGAAGGGCAGAGGGTTGAAGTGGTCTGTGAACGAACTCCCTTCTATGGCGAAGCCGGCGGCCAGGTGGGGGACACTGGACGCATGAGCGGCATGGGCTTTACCCTAGAGGTTGAGACTACCCAAAGAACACCAGGTGATGTACTCGTGCATGTTTGTGAGGTATTGCAGGGAACGGTGAAAGTGGGAGAAGAGGTCACCCTGGCCGTGGACGGGGAAAAGCGCAAAGCCACTGAAAGAAATCACACCGCAACCCACATACTCCACTACGTACTCAGAAGCGTCCTGGGAGATCACGTGAAACAGCAGGGGTCGTACGTGGGTCCTGAATACTTTCGCTTCGACTTCTCCCATGGTGAGGCCCTCAGCAGTGAACAACTCGCCCGCATCGAAAAACTGGTTACCCAACGGATTATCGAAAACGAAGATCTCACTGCCCAGATTACGGATATAGAAACCGCCACCGCCGAAGGAGCCATGGCGCTCTTTGGCGAGAAGTATGGGGACCAGGTTCGCATGGTTGCCATCGGCGACTATTCTAAGGAACTTTGCGGTGGAACCCACAGTCACCACACCGGTGATATCGGCCCCTTCAAGATTACAAGTGAAAGTTCGGTTGCCGCTGGTATCCGCCGTATCGAGGCCTTAACCGGAACTGGCGCTCTTGAATACTTTCAGAACCAGGAGAAAACTCTGAAAGAGACAGCTGCGCTGCTGAAGACGGCTCCCCATGCTTTGGCCGACCGAATTAACAAGCTACTGCTGCAGCAAAAGGAACTGGAGAAAGAAGTGGACCGGGTAAAAGCCCAGGCCATGAGCCGACAGTTCGGCCCATCCAGCCAAGATATCCGTGAGATAGATGGAGTGAAAGTGCTCTCCCAGCAAGTAACGGCAGCTAGTCCGAAGGATCTGCGGGTGATGGTGGACAACCTGCGGGATCAGATAAAATCAGGCGTGGTTGTCTTGGGAGCAGAGGCTGAAGATGGCAAGGCTATGCTCATCTGCGGCGTCACAGATGATCTCACCGATCGCTTCCATGCTGGTGAAATCATCAAACAGCTCTCCGCCAAAGTGGGCGGCAAAGGAGGCGGCAGGCATGACATGGCCCAGGGAGGAGGACCTGATGGTGAGCGGCTCCAGAAGGCCTTAGGGAGTGTCTTTAAGATGCTCGAGAAATAGTTGACTTCGAAACCACCTCTCTCAAATACTGGCATTCTGAGAGTGTTCAATAATTCAGTGTCAAGATGCATTTGAGCTTTGCCTTATCTCAATCCCCACCACTTTCATCTTTACCCTGCCCGAGAATCGAGTCCGATTCTGGCGTTTTTCTTGCAGTCTAAACAGACTACTTTCTTCGAGAACTAATAAAAGAATATTTTCGTGGTTTTCGAGTATAAACGGACCGGAAACCGATTTATGGTATACATCACACTCTATTTCCTATATGTACTTGTTATTCTTTTTGCTGCGGGGTCTGCCAGCAGCAGATTACTTGGAAAGCTCTCTCGCCCTTATCCTTCTACATCCCATCCTGACTTTGTTAACATTCTCATTCTCGGAATAATAAGCCTGACAACTATTGTCTCGTCCCTATCGATAATTATACCAATCACACTTTCTGTCCATATTTCGATTGTTATTTCGTTATTAGTCTATATTTATTACGATAAGCAATACTTC
>JAJDNL010000229.1 GCA_022340745.1 Deltaproteobacteria bacterium | reverse complement strand
TCCGTTCCCGGGTAGGGAGTAAGAATCGAAAAGGAAACAGTATTCGGGTTCAGAGACTTGGCAAATCGCAGTGTATCTTCAACCATCCCTTTGTCTTCGTCTAGTTGCCCAATAATAAAGCTGGCAGTCATTTCTATGTTGTTTTGCTTCAGGATAGATATTGCTTGACGTGATATGTCGGCGCTGATCTTTTTCTTATATGAGTCGAGAGTTGCTTGATTACCACTCTCAATGCCAATGTACGTGGAGCGGCAACCAGCTTTGTACATCAATGAGACCATTTCTGGATTTTTGACGATGGTGTCCGCCCGAGTAAAGCACCACCAGTGGATGTCCCAGCCGCGCTTGAGAATCTCTTCGCAGATGCTGATCACTCTCTTGGGATCCAGAGTGAAATTGTCGTCCACAAAAGCAACTGCCGGATAACCATAGGTATCTTTGACAAGCTGCACTTCTTCAATAATTGATTCCACCGACCTGGATCTCCACGAAGTCCCTGCCAGCCTAGAAGAGGCGCAAAAAGAGCACTGATACGGGCAACCTCGGCTGGTTAGAATTGAGGTGATACTCCGAGCCCCCATCTTGGAAGTTCGATATTGGTCCATGTCCAGCAAATGTCTGGCCGGGAAGGGGAGCGTGTCGAGGTCTTCAGAATAGATGCGATCATCGTTATGTATTATTTGATTGTCATTGAGGTAGGATAACCCTCGTATGTGTTCTAAATTACTCCCTGCTTTGAGCGCATTGAGGAGTTCCAGCATGGTGTGTTCGCCTTCACCCCGCACAACAAAATCGGCAGAACCATTTCCCAGAATTTCTTCTGCCATGAAACTAGCATGTGGACCACCAACAACGACTTTGGTTCCTTTGGCTCTCAGCATACGACCGTATTGTATGCCTTTGTAATAGCGGGTGGTGTCAAATGTGATCCCGACTATGTCCCATTGACGGTCTGTCATTGAGCGTCCATTGTGCCGGGCATTGAGGTCAACAAGAGTGACATCGTAATCGTTTGCTTCCAATACAGCAGCAATATATGCCAAGCCAAGGGGCGGAAGGAGAAAATCAAACGTACGCCAGACATCAAAGTAGGGAGTATTCACCAGTAGTATTTTCACGCTGCCTGTCTCCCCCAGTCAGCCAAGAACAAACCCAGTGAGCAATGCTCGAGTCTCAAGCACCTGAACTTTAGCAAAGATATTCTATGAAACTAAGATTGACAACCAAAAAGGCAGAGCCCTTTTTAGACCCTGCCTCCATAGTAAAAGTTTTCATTCTCTCATCTTTGCCAAAGTTTTCCCGAGAATTATTCCATTGGTACACCATCCTCCGGTCTCAGATAGAGTACGTGCTTTGTGCCCGCAATTTCGGTGTGGTACTCCTGCAGGTATTTAATTATCTTCGGGTGTGCTTTGGCTTCAACCGGAGCAATGGCTGCTGGATCTGGTACGTAGTTGGGCAAGGTTTTTTGCCAGGTGAGAACATCTGACCATAGTTCATGGTGTGGATTGACCGGAACCTGATGCACTCTGCCACGCCACCATCCCATTCTCACACGCAAGACGATATAGTATATTCTATCAGGCAACAGCTCCGCCTCAACAGGGGACTTGTATTCCGACCAGGCGATGAACAGGTGCTTACCCGGGTCACATTCATACTGAAAAGACATTTTACCTGTTGTCATACCAATCATCTTGTCATTGTCCCATATTGAAACTTGCATTGCCTTTCCAAATGAAGATGGTCTGAGAAAATTGACTATCGCCTTACCCTCACTAGGCTTCTGCATGGGTTCCTGCTGAATCATATACTTCGGAGCACAAGAGACGACAAACAGAATCAGCACAACCACTGCAACACCCTGACAGAGTCTTTTCATTGTTCCCTCCTCTTAGTCTGTACCCGTGTACGCTTCTTTCAATCCTGTCTTGCGCCGGTTTCTACCAGCCAGGACGCTTCGTAGAAGCCGGTGCTTCCCGAGGTCATACCCCCGGCCGGTCGTGCAACCGGCTGGATACTGCGCACCCGGAAGGCCAGGTCATCATTGCTTCCCCGGTATTCTTGTAATCCGGCTGCCAGAGGCGCCATGGGGATGTCTCCCATGGGAGTCTCACTGGCATAGACCACGATGCGCTCCTGCCCGTAAGGTGGGGTTACTTGCAGGCTGAAACGATCTCCGGGCCCAGGGATCTGATAGCGCTGGCCACCGCGGAAATGATTCGTCTGGCGATAACCATTGGGGAGCAGCTGGATGACCTTTCCTTTGGAGCCTATATTTACAATACGGGCGTAAAAGTCCCGATTTCCTTCCATATAGATGATGATATATTCGCCGTCACTATAGGATTTCTTATCAGTCCAGACCTTGACGGTGAGCGGAGCCTTTGGGCTCATGAGTGCTTTCTGCTGCGCCGGTGCCGAAGGTGGTTTCAGCACGTAGGTGACCTCGGCCTTGATCCAAACATGGTATCTACTATTGTTCTCGATGCCAAAATCCTTCTGCTCCAACACCTTGACCACACCCTCGGCACCGCTTTCGATCAAGTCATACTGAAGTTGATAATTCTCCACCCTGGTCTGAGACTTAATCCGGGATTCTGCATTTTCAAGAGCTTGTCGACGGGCATTGGCAAAAGCTTCCTGGCGAACGTCGCGGATACTCTTTTCTTCAGAGAGCTGCACGTAACCGTCCACCTCAACAATATTGGAACGTTGTTCCTGGTCGGGGGTAACCTGGACGGCCCGCTCGCTAGCGGCGCGTAGTGAGAAGGGGGTTACCAAGAGAAGGACAATGGTTAGCAGCTGCAGGAGTTTCTTACAAACACTTCTTGCTTTCATCATTGCTAATCTCCAAGCGACAATAGAGGGCAACCAAAATGGGCAAGGCTGTTGATAGAGTCGATGAAGAATTTTCAGTCTTTGATGTTACCGTTAGTGTAAGGTCGCATGCAAGAGAATTTTGAAAGATAGTCCGTAGTCCGTGGTCAGTTGTCCGTTGTAAAAAGACAGAAGTTAGAGGTCAGAAATGAGAGGTCGGAGGACACTAGGCAGCAAGCACTGAGCACTGTTAAACCAAACGGAGAGACGAGAAGATGGAAGACAGCGGGGAGGTTGGTTAATTAGAAAATTAGTCAAACACATGAATTTTTTACCGCTTACTGCTTGCCGCTTACCGTTTACTGTTCACAGTTTACCGTTTACGATTTAACGACTTGCACGTTTTGTGCAAGAGTCAGCTCGTGCTTGTATTGTGTAGGGTTTTACGTTTAAATGAGAAGTTGCATTTAGAGCAGTAACTATTCAATCCAAACAGGTAGTTCGTTCCAGTAGGTTCGGGTGAAGGTCGATACAATCGCGAGGTGTGCGCAGATGAAAGTTGCTTATTTCACTATGGAAATTGGGCTCAATGAAAGTATTCCTACCTACAGTGGCGGTCTTGGCATTCTTGCCGGTGACCACATTAAATCTGCCGCTGATCTAGACCTTCCACTGGTGGCGGTGAGCTTGCTCTACAAGCGAGGTTACTTCATGCAAAATATCAATCCCATGGGTTGGCAAGAGGAGGTGTATCCGTACTTTGACCCCCGCGCTTTTATGGAACCCTTGCCCATGAAGGTGACTGTGCCCATAAATGGTCGCGAGGTTCAGGTGGGGGTGTGGAAATATACCTATGAGGGGCTGAGGGGCAAAGTCCCTGTTTATTTCCTGGATGCGGATCTAGAGGACAACTCTGCGGATGATCGTCTGATTACCCAACACCTTTACGGTGGCGACAGTCACACGCGCATCTGTCAGGAGGCAATTCTGGGCATAGGTGGATATAGGGTATTGAAACGATTGGAGAAGGGGATTAGCACCTATCACATGAACGAAGGTCATTCCGCCTTTATTACCCTGGCTCTCTACCATGACTTGGACGGAGACGTCGATCAGGTCCGCAACAACTGTACCTTCACCACCCACACCCCGGTGCCCGCTGGTCATGACGTGTTTCCTTATGATATGGCAGAAGAATCTCTGGGAGAATTCTTGCCTCCTGAGATCCGTGAGTTTGCCGGGGAGGATGGTCTCAATATGACCAAACTGGCCCTGAATCTCAGCCGCGCCTGTAATGGGGTCAGTGAACTGCACGGAGAGGTGACCAGGGAGATGTTTCCCGGTTACGAGATTGGTCACATAACCAACGGCGTGCACCATCTCACCTGGACCGGTCCTGACTATGCCCGGTTGTTTGATCAGTTTTTGCCTCAGTGGCGGGAATACCCGGAAGTGCTTGAGGCTGCCACAACTATTCCTGATGAACTGGTGGCTGAAGCTGAGGTTTCTGCCAAGCGGCGGCTTATTCGCTATGTCAACGCTACCTCCAATGCCGGTTTTACCGAGGAATTTCTAACCGTAGGTTTCGCCCGCAGGGCGGCTGGTTACAAGAGGGCCACCCTCTTTTTTACGGACATGGAACGGTTGTTGAACCTCACCCGCAACCGAGTTCAGTTTATCTTTGCCGGCAAAGCTCACCCCCAAGATGAGGCTGGCAAGAAAGTAATTCAGGATATCATTCACACTACCCAGCGATACGAAGGTCGTCTCCGCCTGGTCTACCTGAAAAACTATAATATGTGGCAGGGGGCGCATCTCACCCAGGGGGTGGATCTCTGGCTCAATAATCCCAGACGTCCGAGAGAGGCATCCGGCACCAGCGGCATGAAAGTTACATTTAACGGTGGCATCAATATGAGCGTGCAGGATGGCTGGTGGCGCGAAGTGTGCAAGCATCGTGTTAACGGTTATGCCATAGGCGACGACGAGGATGCCAGCGATGAAGAAACAGCGGCTGATTTCTATGAGGTGCTGGAGGAAGCAGTGACTACTTACTATGCGAATCGTTCTCAGTGGATCAAGATGATGAAGACCTCTATTTCTGACTGTGCTCCCAGGTTCAATACCCAACGCATGGTGAAGGAGTATTTGGAGAAGTATTATAGGTAAGCCGCATAGCGCCAAGCGCAGAGCGCATAGCTCTTTTTACTCCATGCTCCATGCCCTATGCTCTATGCTCTTTGGCCAAATGGTCACATTATGTATTTGCTCGATTTGACTAAATGACCAAGGAAGATATGGATCGAATCGACCTCCATACCCACTCAAACTGCTCGGACGGCAGTCTCTCTCCGAGAGAACTGGTACAACTCGCAAAAACGAGAGGCTTGCGAGCTATTGCGCTCACGGATCATGATACTGTGGCTGGGGTGGCGGAAGCTGTGAAAGCTGGAAAAGAGCTGGGGGTTGAGGTGGTACCGGGGGTGGAAATCAGCGCCCAGTATCCCCCCGGCACCATGCACATCCTGGGCTATTGTTTCAGTCCCTCCCAACCGGAACTTCTGAGGGCGCTAAAAAAATTGCAAAAGGTACGCGCTGCTCGCAACCCCAAGATAATTGAACGGCTGCAAGCTCTCGGGTTGGAAATAACTACTGATGAGATCCTCAAACTCTCTAGTGGACAGGTGGGGCGTCCGCACATTGCCAAAGCGCTGGTAAACCGGGGCTACGTGTCCAGTATTGATGAGGCCTTTTCGCGCTATCTGAAAAAGGGGGCGGTAGCATACGTGGAAAAATTTCGTTTTTCTCCCCGGGAAGCCATTGCCCTCATTCGCAGGGCTGGTGGTCTGGCGGTCTTGGCTCACCCATTTACCCTTGGAATTACCAAGCCCGGGGAACTCACTGTCTTGGTCGAAGAGTTACAAGAAATGGGTTTGGCGGGGTTGGAGGTCTTTTACCCCGACCACACCGAAGAGACGGTTGTTCTCTATCAGGATATTGCCAAAAAATTCGGACTTGTCTGCACAGGGGGTTCGGATTTTCATGGCAACCTGAGAGACCAGTCCTATCTGGGCAACGGAAACCTGGGTCAACACCTAGATTATGGACTGCTGCAGAACATAAGAGAGAGATTGCAGCAAAGAGAAAATAGTTAACATGTCTCTAAGATGTGGGATGTGAGATATGTGATCTAGATATTCAGGAATTGCGAATTAAGGGATTCAGGAATTGAGGCTGGTCTCTAATAATCCCTCAATCCCTCAATTCTTAAATTCCTGAATTTGATTACCACATCTCAGATCTCACATCCGGATAGGATCTAACCACCCTGTAAGAAACCCTGCTCAGTAGTTACCTACGAGGATCCATGCAGTGAAAAAACCTACTGCAAGACTTGAAGTCTGTGTCATTGGTTCGGGCACCGGCATTCCACATCCACACCGCCGGCCACCGGCTCTGGTGGCAAGAATAGGCGATCATCTGGTACTCTTCGATTGTGGGGCAGGTACCCTGTGGGGTCTGGCTGAAGTCGGATTGGATTTTCGTGATCTGGACTGGCTTTGGTTTAGCCATTTTCATCCAGATCACACTGGTGATCTGGTGCCGCTGCTTTTTGCGTCGAGATCACCTCTGTATGGGCGGGAAAAACCTTTGGTCATTGGTGGAGCTGCAGGTCTGCAGGATTTCTACCAGCGGTTGCGTGCAATCTACGGTCAGTGGATCGAATTGGACCCGGCTCTGCTCACTTTCAAGGAAATTGACCCGGCAGCTGCCACCGAAACAGAGCTACCGTTCGGCAGGCTGATTTCCCTGAAAATGGCACATACCAAGGAGAGCCTGGGCTATCGTCTGGAAAGCAAAAATGGCCTGGTTCTGTCCTATTCAGGTGATACAGAATACTGTGGAAATGTTGTGACCCTGGCCAGTGAAGCAGATCTGTTCTTTTGTGAATGTTCTTTCCCGGATCATCTCGCGACAGCCGGGCACCTGTCGCCGGCAGGGGCCGGAAGAGTGGCCCGGGAGGCCGGTTGTAAGCGGTTGGTGCTCACCCACCTCTACCCAGCCTGTGATGAGACTGATGTGGTGGCGGCCTGCCGCAAGGAATACTCGGGGGAAATAATAGTGGCCGAGGACCAGATGTGGTTTCGGTTGTAGATTTCAGGTTTCAGTGTTCAGGTTTCAGCTCCCATGTTTTTTTCCTGACACCTGACACCCGACACCTTAAGTTATTGTGATTTAGAATTTTTGTTTAATCCTCATGGAGTTGCAGTTCTCATGTCTGACCCATCCAGCACTTACACCCTGGCTTCTCAAGAATTGACAAGCGCCAAGAGCACACTGGAAGAGCTCCAAGAACGTGTGATTATCAAGGTGAATCTGACCAGAAATTCTCTGTCCTCACAGTTTCAAACCTTCATTGAAGAGCTGGCTTCTGTAAGTGAACAGCTTCAGCCGCTTTACTTGAACCACAGCGAAGATGGCCCTCCTACCATTGAGATTCAACCAAACCTCCGCTACATGGCTCTCCCCAACGACAGGGAGATGGTCCCCTTTTTACAGAGTTTGCTTTTTCGCTCTAAAAGGGAAATTTCACTTACGCCACGAAGCGTCTCAGCCCTGGAGACGTTTATCACACCCACCAGGTTTGAGGTGCTGATGAGTCCGGCATGCCCTCATTGTCCCACTGTTGTGGGGTTAGTGAATCAGTTGGCGCTCGCCAGCACCTATGTGGAAGCGACGATAATAGATATCACTCTCTTTCCCGATTATGGTCAGAAATACGGTATTAAAGCGGTGCCCACGGTGGTTATTGATGAACAGGACAAGTTGGTTGGCACTATAAGCGAAGAACTTTTGGTGGACAGGCTTGCGAACAGCGATCCATCATTATTTCACCCGGACAGTTTTAGAAAGATTGTCAAAGAAGGAGACGCTGAAAGGCTTGCTGGTATGATGGTTGCAGACGGTGATCTCTATTCCGGATCATTGGAATTGTTGGCCGATCCTGATTGGTCGGTGCGAATGGGCATGATGGTTGTTTTGGAAGGGGTGGCTGAGCGCAGCCCTGATTTGGTGCAGCGCGCTTATCCCTACATTCTGGATCTTTTAGAGCATGAAGACGACAACCAACGTGGGGATACTGCCTACTTGCTCGGGCTCATTGGTGATGCCAGCGTAATGGACCGCTTGGAAGTGTTGCTGAACGACGCCAATCCACAGGTGGCTGAAGTGGCGTTTGAAGCAGTTCAACGGATCCGGGAGCGGGAAAATCTCGGTAAGTGATATCGAATGGGTTTGGTTACCTGTCATTCCACTCGAGGGAACACGCTGTGAACGTTGCTGGGCCCACTACACAGCAAGCAGATGCTGCCTTGTTGGAACTGATCCTAGAGGCTGCGGTTGAAGGCGTCGTCTTTGTAAAAAACGACAACACCATCGGCTACATCAACAAGGTAGGGCGAGAGATCCTGCGTTGTGTCCGGCGGGATGAACCGAATCCAAATTTCACTGAGTTGACTAAGCTCCTTGGCTTTGATCCACTGTCAATCACCCCGAAAAGTTCTGCTGACCATGAGTTCATTGATGCATCTGATACAGAACCGTCTGACCAGACAAAGAAGTCCCGTCTATCGCCGCTTTGCTGGCAGCAGGAAGCCACTATTTTTGGGGTGCCATATTTAGTTAATGGCAGTGCAGTTTTCTCTGGGTCATCCAGTTTCGCCGGCACTGTTCTGTGCTTCAAAGACTTGAGAGAAGCGCAACAAAGAGAGCAGATCATGTCTGAGAACCTATCATTTGCTAGTCACGAACTGCTAACCCCCATTACTGCCATCAAAAACGCCCTGGATCTTCTGAGTGGCCAGCGTCTTGGCGACTTGAGCCATGAGCAACAGAAGTTCTTGCAATTGGCCAGTCGAAATGTGGAACGCCTTAACAATGTGGTGACAGCGGTTCTCGATCTCAGTCAAATGGAGATCCGAACCTTCGCTTTTCAGCTGCAAGAGTTGGACGTGTTGAAGCCGGTGAAAAGGGCCCTGGTTAGCCTCGAAGGTTTGGCCGAGGAAAAAGGGATCAAACTGCGGAAGCACCTCCAGGAAGAATGTCCAAAGCTTCTCGCGGATGGTGATCGTTTGAGGCAAGTGGTCTATAATCTGGTACACAACGCAATCAAGTTCACCCCTGAGGGGGGAAACATTTATGTGGGTCTGGAGGTAGTACCCAAGACAAAACTGTCCGAAATATTACCCAAAGACGGTGAAATTAAGTTCAAGAGACCTCTGGATAGCGAATCGATTCTCCTCACCGTAACCGATGATGGTGAAGGAATCCACCCTGAGCACTTAAAGTCGATATTTGCCAAGTTTCACCAAGGCCAAGGGCCCTCAGCGGATCAGAAGGTTCGAGGAAGAGGGCTGGGCCTTGCTATCGTCAGAACACTAGTTGAGGCGCATGGAGGCGCGGTCTGGGTTGAGAGTGAGCCAGATGAGGGAAGCACTTTTCGGGTACTGTTGCCGAAGCTATCACGCAAGAATCATTTAGTTCAGACGGTGTCCGCCAGGTTGGAGAAGGTAAAAATAGTTGGCTCGCCACTTAGCCTTGTCATTTTCCGATTAGTCCCTAAAATAGGAAAGTCAAGTTCCGAAACCGGGGACGAAAACTTGGTGGTTGACATGCTCAAGCTAGCTGTAGAAACAGGGCAGAGCACGGTGAGGCTGAAGAGTGATACGGTGGAAATTCTAGATGCCTCCCGGGGAATATTTTTGCTTCTGGCGGAGCTTGATCCTAAATTTGCCCCGGCTTTGTTGGAGAGGTTTGCCTCCAACCTTAAGAAACAAGCGGAGCAAAAAGGGTTGCCTCTTAGTTGGCAGCTTAAATGGGGTATGGCCAGTTATCCAAAAGATGTGAGCACAGCAGCAGAGTTGGTTGAAACAGCAGTACAGGCTGTTTCGGGAGCAGGGGCGAAGGTGATCGATCTACGGCAGTAGTTGATTTATTTTCCGAGTTAAAAAGGTAATCATGCCGACGAAGAGAATTCTGATAGTTGACGACGAGCCGGATCTTCTCGAAACCATCCAGGTGACCCTGGAGATGGAGGGCTATGAGTGTCTGGTGGCCTACGACGGCTTCCGTGGACTGGATCGGGCTCGCACCGAGAAGCCGGATCTGATCGTCCTCGACGTCATGCTTCCGGGGCTGAACGGGTACAAGATTTGCCGGCTTCTGAAATTCGACGAGCAGTATAAGCGCATACCCATCATTATGCTGACGGCAGAGGCCCAGGAGAAAGA
>JAJDNL010000075.1 GCA_022340745.1 Deltaproteobacteria bacterium | reverse complement strand
TCGGACGTCACAATTGCATTGTTGAGACCGCGGGGTACTGCAGTAATGATTGGAATTACTAATGCTAGTAAACTATGACTTCCTCTTTATCACGACAGCTTACTATGTGCATGTCATTCAGTGCTTACTAAGAGTCAATTTGCACAAAATATAAGAAAAAGTCAAGGATTCTGCTTGGCACATGTGCCGCTGAAAGTGCTCACACATCGGCAAGCTTCATTTCCAAAGTGATCGTTGAAAAAAAGAAAAGTTCCTAAACTCAGTGCACCTGAGAGTATCTTAGCGGACGGATGAGATTCTTAAAAAACCTGATACGAGCATCAGACCTCTGACCATTCATTTGCAATACGATCCTCCTTAACGGATAGGACATATGGAATCGTCATGCCGTTCTTCTCCAACACGTCTTCGTATTGCGTCAGGTGCGCTTGAAGTTTCAGCGCAAGGTCGAGAGCTTCGAAATATAATTCTTCATTGTTCTCCTTCAAAAAAAAATTCGCAAAGAACTTTGCTTGACCGAGCATGATAGAGAGGGAATCTCCCTGGATTGCCACCGCAGGGAATTTTCTGCCTGGCAAATGGACAATCGCAGAGTTCGAAACGTGAGAAAGAATGAGAGCTGATGTTTGATCGATTTCGTTCATCTCTATTTCTCCCAAATCACAATTACCTATTAGAACAATCGCACATTAAATAATAAATAAGTTAAACTTTTACCTTCTCGTTTTACCACTGGAAGAAGTTCTTACTTTCCGCCTTGTAATAACTATTCTTTCAAGTCTGTTGTAAGCTGAATTTCTGCGATAACCGGCAAATGGTCTGAGGCGCTGCTGTCGAGGGTATGGCACCGTAAGACCCTGAAATGTGGTGAAACCCAGATGTAATCGATGCGGGTTATGGGGAAGCTGGCGGGCCACGTTTTCTCCCAGACGCCGCCCGCGACACCACAACAGTCCTGAAATCTTTCAGTAAACAGTCCATAAGCTGGCGACCCTGGATTGTCGTTGAAATCGCCCATGATCAAGACGGGCGAGTTAAAAGTGTTTGCCAATTCTAATGCACGCTTGGCTTCGCGCAGACGTGCAGCATCGTTCTCTTTTTTTGTGCTTGTTTTGTCCAAGGGATTTGTCGGGTGAAAGTGGACAACTATCACTGTCACGGGCTGGCCCGGGGTGTGCACTCGCGCTTTCAGCAGGATCAGATTACTGTGTCGGACTTGCACTCGCTCTACTTGGTCAATCTTATAGCGGCTGAGCAGGGCTAGCCCGAATTCGCCCCCCTGATAAGTAAAATGCTTTCGAAATACATAATGCATACCAAGACTGTGTGCAATTCTATTTGGCTGATCAATCCTCCCGGTCCGCCTGACCAATTTGTCCACCTCCTGCAGGGCAATAATATCAGCTTTACTTTGCTCTAGTGTGGCAACGATCCCGCTGAGGCCATAATCAGCCGCACGAATGTTATAGGTCATCACCCGCAAGGGCGGAGGAAGATCTGCACTGGGGCTTGTCACTTTTTCATCTGACGGCAGACAGGTCGAAAGAGAGCAGATATAAAATACCAGGATGGCCGCTATGATGCTCCGAGAAAATACCGCACGCAAGAAGCTGCGCTTATAATGGCTTATTCGACGTTCCAGCATTAGGCGGTTGTCTTAACTTGATAGCTCATCTGTCGAGCCTCACCCGAACTAACGTTTGACCAAAGTAAATTCAATATCGCCACTGCTCACATCCCACATCTTACATTTTATGCATTGTCCCCAGATTTTTTCTTGCAGGTTTTAACCTCTTGATGTATAGATTTCCCACTTACCCGGACTACCGTGGGCGGGTAACTCAGTGGTGAGAGTGCCGTCCTCACACGGCGGAAGTCGAGAGTTCGAATCTCTCCCCGCCCACCACCTATAGAATAAGGGGTTCACAAAGATTGTGAGCCCTTTTTTTATTTAAAGGCTATGCCGGTCTCAAAGACTGAGGTTTCAGGTTTCAGTGTTCAGGTTTCAGTTCTTTTGTCTTTTCTTTCCTGACACCTGACACCCGACACCTGAAACCCTGAGATTTAGTGCTTGGAAACCGGGGACCCGCCCGTAGGGCGGGGTGTCCGAAGGACCAATTTGGGAATTTATTATTCCATCACTGCAGCAGACTGCCGCTAGAGGTGAATGAGCATTCAACCACCTCCATGGCCGAATCCTTTAGTGCCGGGTGCTTTAGTCTGTCTTGCCAAACTCGAAGATTACATCTCCAGCTTTTTTCCCCGGACGCAGCTTTCCTTGATACTTCAGACCGCCGAAAAGCTTGCCGTCGATTCTGCTTTCTCTGGTTTCCAAAAGCCACATGTGGCCCTCTTTGGTATCAAGGATAAAAATGTTGTATTCGTTCTTTTTCCCGACGCTTATTTGCATAGCTTGGTAACGACCGGGCTCCACAGCCACGGTGGACCCCACAGTGGTCAACAGGAATGCGAAGGTCAAGGCAAATACCAACCCACACCGTTTCTTCACCATCTTTTTTCTCCTGCACAGATCTAGTGGACAACACCATCAACACGTCCACAAAATTATAAACGGGGAATGCATACCATACCAGCCTAATCTTCTTGCTGAGGGCGTCGGAGAACAAAGCCGCTCAGGTTATCAGGCTCATTCGTGTGATGCTGCTATGGAATGCGAGTTGTTCTCTGAACGACGGATGGTTTCATGGAAGTGCTTTTGGTGAGATAACGTATCAAGAATTATCTTGCTCGGATTCTACCGGAGTCAGGTCTCTGCTTCTTTCTGAGGAGTAGGAAACGTGTATCTCGAAGGGCTCTCTCTCAGTAGCAAGTCCAATTGCCCACCCCGAACCGTTTGGGGCAGCCACACCATTGCTGATTATTTCGTCACCGCCGCGGTTCGTTATGGTAAATCTAAGGTTCTGATGGGAAGCGCCGCGGGCCTTTGGAACAAAGGTAAAGGTAATAGTGTGTTCACCCAATATTCCATGAGACTCAGTTTCAATGAATGGCACCAACTCGAAATACACTCTGACGAATGGACTGAATCTAATCTGGAGCGGTGCATTCCACGTTCCTCTCCCAATAAAGATTAGATTACCGCTGCTGTCTAATTTGCCCTTGGTGACCTTGCCATCAAATTTTATTAACTTACTACGAAAGCCATCTACTTGAGCTTTCGCGCTCAACACTGTCACATAAGAAAGAGTTATCAAAACAGCCATGAGCATGAACACACAGCGCTTGCCGTTCACCTCTTTCCTCCCTTCTGGCTACTGAGGCTGAATGGCCGAACTATACTCCTGGAGAATGTGTCTAATCCTCGGCAACATCTGGATATTGTCGATATGAAAGCGAGAGAGAGCTTCAACAAAAATTCTAACCTGCTCATCCTCGTCAAGATTCCTCTCAACGAAAAGCATGTACTTATCATATAAGCGACACAGGCCACTGCGGCTTTGAGGTAGCCTCTCGTAAACGACTTGAATACCGAGCTTCTCTGCCAGGGCCTCCAACTCCATCAGCATTTTGGTGCTGCGCATTTCCATTGTTGACGCCATGACTCCCCCTTGCCTGGATTATTTGTGAATAATCCAGGCTAATCGTAGCAAAGATTGAGGCCGAAGAACTCGTTTGCTGCTTCGGTCAGTACCGAAATTACGCCAATAGATAATGATAGAGGAGATTTCTCGCTCCGCAGATGGGCAAGACAGAAAGGAGCAAAGCAGGATCATATAGTTGGATCAAGAGAGTAAAACTCACAAAACGCAGCACCTAGACTTTACCATAAACGAAAACGTATTTGTCAAGAGAATAAATACTATTTTTTTCTCGCGGCTGGCCAACAAGTAATGGGTATAAACAAAAAAAACCCCCAGCGACTACCAGTAAGTGCCGCTGGGGGAGTGCACAGGAGGCCTAGGATGTCCTGTCCACACAGCTACTGAAATAAATCATTAAACAAGAAATATACCAATCGGGACGTTTTGATAATTATTAATTATTTCTAGTAGTTAGCAGGTATACTATCGAGGATTCGCCGAAAGGGCTGTAGGGGAATCTACACAGGTGTTGGCTGAATGCAACGAGTTTGCAGGCTTTGTGGGTAAAGAAAGCGAGCTGATCAGGAGTATTGGAGTACTTAGTATTTATGATTGCAGATTACAGGTTGAGATGTGTAGAATTCCTTACCAGGAGATATTGAGCCCTTAAATCTAAAATCTGCATTCTTAAATCTAAAATTTTTCAAAGGATGGCATAAAGCTTGCTGATTTCCAAGGATGTCAGCGTTTTGGACACTGTAGATTATTTTTCCAGCCGTGATTGCTGCAGAGTACCAGGCGCAATCGGCAGACCACTCTATCTACTTGCAAGGGTCCATCATGTTTAAATTTCTTTTCAAAAAAGAGCGGCAAGTTCAAGAGTTGATTTTCAAGTACCTGGATAATCTAAGAAAGACTCAGGAGCATTTTGAGAAAGCCATGGATTGCTATTTTGACTTCGGCTTGGGTGAAAACTGCGATTTTCTTATTGCCCAAACGCACAAGTTCGAATCCAGGGCTGATGACCTCCGCAACGACATCATAGAGATGATGTATTCAAAAGTTTTGATCCCCGAGTCTCGTGGTGACATATTCAGACTTCTCGAGTCAATTGACCTTATTCTTGATCATTTCGAAGCGGTTCTCTTCATGATCCAAGGTCAGAAGATAGAGATTCCTGATTTCATAGTGGTAGACCTTAGAGAGTTCATCCGGGTTTCTCTGGAATGCTGTGATCTGGTGATCAGACAGGTTGAAGCCTACTTTAAAAGGACTGAGGATATCAAACCCCTGGTATCTATCATTGACAGCCACGAAAGTAGGTGTGACCACCTGGAGCGGGAGATAGTGGGCAAGATTTTCGACTCCGACATGGACCCTTTTCAAAAGATTCAATTCAAGGAACTAGTAAGCCAGATTGGCGAGATTTCGGATCAGGCTGATCACGTATCCAGAAGTGTCTACATAATCAATATTAAGCGTCGGGTGTGATGACTTCTCTTCTTGGTGGCATATTCTTAGGCTGGTCTCTGGGAGCCAATGATGCAGCCAACGTTTTTGGTACGGCTGTATCTTCAAGAATGATCAAATTCTGGACGGCTGCAATCTTAGCCTCTTGTTTTGTCCTCGCTGGTGCCCTTTTGGAAGGGCAGTCAGGTATAGAAACCCTAAAAGGCCTTACCCGTTTCACCTATAATCAGGCAATAATAGCCTCCATTGCCGCAGCATGCACGGTAACAATTATGACCTTGATTGGACTGCCTGTCTCAACATCCCAGGCAGTAGTGGGAGCCATTCTGGGAGTCGGAATTCTCAACCGCCAGCTCAATTTCGCGGGCCTCGGAAAGGTAGTGGTTTGCTGGGTAGGAACCCCCGTGGGAGGCATGGTCTTAGCCATTATTGTCTATAAACTTCTGGCTGCAATAGCCAACAGTATAAATCTGAATATCTTTCAGTCTGATATTCTGCTGCGGCTGTGTCTCATAATTGCTGGTTCCTATGGTGCCTATGCCCTTGGGGCAAATAACGTAGCTAATGTGACTGCAGTTTTCGTAGGCGCAGGAATGTTGAGTACTTCTGCGGCTGCCCTGCTCGGGGGATTGAGTATTGGATTGGGTATTCTCACCTTCAGTAAAAAGGTAATGGAGACGGTGGGGCAGAAGCTGGTGAGACTGGACCCTTTCTCCGCCCTGGCGGTGGTGCTGGCTCAGGCTGTAACCGTTCATATCTATGCTCTGGTAGGGGTCCCGGTCTCAACCTCGCAGGCGGTGATTGGAGCTGTACTGGGTGTGGGAATCATTAAAGGTGTCAATACCATCCGGCGGAGGACCTTGGTTAATATTTTTCTTGCCTGGTTTATCACTCCTTTTGTGGCTTCTGTCTTTGCTCTCAGCATCGACTTTGCCACACATTTGAGCTACATTCCCGGTTAATTGATAAATTCAGGAATTCACCGTTACCAGAGGTTTTTGAATTGCCGGCTACCAATTCCTGAATTCGAAATCCGAAATCCGAAGCACGAAGCACTAAACAAATCCGAATTACCAAAATCTGAATGACCAAAACCAGGGAATTTATATGTCAGTCCCTCCTTTTTTGTTTTGAACATTGAGACATTAAAATTTTGAATTTGTTTCGAATTTCGGATTTCGGATTTCGAATTTTGGTATGTGTGTAATAGTGACCGTGAAGCCGAATTCTTGGTAGGATCGGTGAATGTGATCGAGAAACAAAAAGCTCCCTTCAATCCTTCTCTGGCGCTGATTAGTGGCGTTTTGGCGGTTTCCACCGGGGCCATCTTTGCGCGCCTTGCCGAAGCTCCAGCCCTTGTAATCGCAGCATACAGGGTCGGCCTG
The DNA here is from genome assembly GCA_022340745.1 of Deltaproteobacteria bacterium. Taxonomy (GTDB): domain Bacteria; phylum Desulfobacterota; class Syntrophobacteria; order BM002; family BM002; genus BM002. The sequence goes on along the minus strand of JAJDNL010000075.1, from coordinate 6,098 downwards.
GCTTCACTGATATTGGCTCCCATTGCTTGGTGGCAGGTGAGAGATGAACTACTTGGTCTGCAGAAAAAGGAATATCTCCTGGTGGGATTGGCTGGCCTTTTCCTCGCTCTACACTTCGGTACTTGGATCTCCTCTCTAAACTATACGTCCGTGGCCAATAGCGTGGTGCTGGTAAACACCAATCCGATCTGGGTTGGCGTGTTAACGCCTCTCATAAGCAAAGATCGTCTGAGCTGGATGACCAGAATCGGAATCGTGGTCAGCGTCATCGGCGGCGTTATTATAGGTGCCGACGACTTTGTCACCGGAAGGCAGGCATTATGGGGCGATTTTTTGGCCTTACTTGGCAGCATCTGCGCTGCAATGTATCTATTACTGGGGCGTAATCTGAGGCAGAAGCTCTCGTTACTCGCATATATAGTCCTCTGTTACGGTAGTGCGGCAATCATATTGTGGTCATTGGTTCTTGCCCTCAATCTCAAGGTTACAGGTTTCAGCCCGGGAACCTACTCGGCGTTTGTCGGCATGGCCGTGATCTCACAAATCATCGGCCACAGCAGCTACAATTGGGCGCTCAAGTGGTTCAGTGCCAGCCTCATCGCGGTAAGTCTTCTGGGTGAACCCATTGGCGCTACCATACTGGCGTATATCATCTTTGGAGAAAGCTTGACGTGGACAAAATTTGTAGGCGGCACGCTCATTCTCGCCGCCATCTACCTGGCCGGCCGAGGGGAACAAGGTTAACCGCAGCGAGCGCAGAGATCGCAGAGAACGTTTTTGGTTAGAACCACCAAGACACGAACACACCAAGAACAAAAAATTCTCTCGCCCGGGATCTCGAGCGCAAAAGTAATAAGATATGGTATGAAAGAATGCACTGAGACCGCGTAAGAAGTCATGCGGAGCAGTAGTGCCGATAAGCTATCTCATTCTTGGCACCAAGCTCTATTGACGGACTCCTTGAGCAATCTTGATTCTGCTGTACTTTGTGCCTTTGTGTCTTCATGGTTAATTTGAGGTTTTAGTATGCCGGTTATTTCTCAGTCAAGCTATATTCCTCCTCTCGGTTTTAGCAATGGCCATATCCAGTCGTTGTTTCCCACCCTCTTTCGCAGGGTGAAAGGGGTTCGTTATGAAAGGGAACGAATTTGGACACCGGACAACGATTTTTTGGATCTCGATTGGTCCAGGGTTGGGGCGAAGAGACTGGCTATCATTACTCACGGTCTGGAAGGTGACTCGGAACGTTGGTATATCTTGGGAATGGTCAGAGCAGTGAACCGTAATGGTTGGGACGGACTGGCCTGGAACATGAGAGGCTGCAGTGGTGAGCCAAACAATAAGCTCCGTTCTTATCACAGTGGGGCTTCAGATGATCTCCACGAGGTCATTCAACACGTGATTGCTGAGCAAAAATACAGTTCCATTGCCCTTGTCGGTTTCAGCTTGGGTGGCAACATGACCCTCAAGTATCTGGGAGAGCGTGGTAGAAAAGTGAATCCTGCAATTATTGGGGCCGTGGCCTGTTCAGTCCCTTGCGATCTAGCCTCAGGCGCTGAGAAGATGGCACGGTTCTCAAATAAGTTTTACATGAAACGATTCACTCGAATGCTCCATGGAAAAATAAAGGCCAAGATGCGCATCATGCCGGACAGGATTAGCGACGAGGGCTACCACCAGATCAAAACATTCAAGGAATTTGACGACCGCTACACTGCACCGATCAATGGATTTCGAGACGCAGAAGACTACTACCGTCGGTCAAGCTGCAAACAGTTTCTGGACAATATTGCCGTTCCATCCCTGCTGGTGAATGCCCGAAATGATCCTTTCCTTGCCGGGCCCTGTTACCCCATTGAGGAAGCAGAGGCAAACCCCAACTTTTTTCTTGAAATGCCAGACTCCGGAGGGCATGTGGGATTTATCTCCTTCAATAACAAAGAAGAATACTGGTTTGAATCGCGAGTGGTATCATTTTTAAAATATCTGGGCTAGAATTTAGCCCGATGTAGCGTGGAAAAGTTTCAACCTGCATAAAGAGTTGGCACGATATGTGCTCCTCTGGGGAGCATCTGTTTCGGGCACAAGGAGAAAACCATGAAGCAAAAGGTTGATGTGTTGGATCCTTTGAAGGCGAGCCTTTTGACCCTGGATTGGGAAATCAGTCCTCAAACTATCAGGAAGTTTGAGCAGGAGCTTGAGGGGCTGAAAGCGAAACTCGCAAATGATCCCTATAGCAAAAAGTTGATCGAGTTGTCTCTGCCAATCTGTAACTACCTGAGAGTCAGAAAGGGTTCGGCCTCACCGGCCTCCATGCAGTTTCTCCATGCAGCGACGCGGACTCTGCACTATTTTCGGCAGAGACGGCAACTAGCAGTTGCCGAGCGCAAAAAGGCCATAAGGAACCTGACTGGTAAGTTCAGGGATCTGATGGCAGATGTGGAGAAGATCAATGTGGCGCTAGCCAAGGCGACGGTTGCAGCAAAGAAGAAAGCCCCTGGCAAGAGGCCCGCAGTCAGTGAGGGCCGGGAGCAGTCACCCACTGTCGTGGTTCTGAAGGCAATAAAGAGTCACAAAAAGGGCATAGACATACCCACATTAAAGAAGATAACTGGCCTTCCTGACAACAGCGTTAGAAACATCCTCTACAGGGCAGGTAAAGAAGGCAAAATAAAGCGCATACGTCGAGGCGTCTATGCCTTAACGTAACCCTTCTGTGGAGCTTATACGTCTGTAAATAAAACCAGTTCTCGAGATAAACCCGCACTGTACTAACTACTACGATTTAACAAAGACGGAGACTTGGGCGACATGGTCCATTCATACCTCATTGCCGAGGAGGGGGTCACAAAGGGAATGGTGTTTCCTCTGGAGACCCGATTGACCATCGGCAGGGGAGAGGAGAATGACATTCGGTTGTCACATTCCACCGTTTCCAGAACTCACACCTTGGTCTATCTGGAGAATGGTCAGGCTGTAGTAGAAGACATGGAGAGCAGAAACGGAACGTATGTAAACGGTGAGCAGGTAAACAAAGCCGTTCTCTCCAGCGGGGACGTAATCTGGGTCGGAGATGTGGCCCTGCGTTTCATGCAGGAAAACGAGCAAGATCGCATAGATCTTGGAGCTGAAACTCAGGAACTCGGCCACGCCGATCTCTCACCAGGAGGATCTGGTGAGTTAGCTGCGAGATCTCGAAGACTCATGGAAGCTATGTCTGAGGTCCCCTTTTTAGCCAATTTTCCGGATGAAGAACTTGCAGAATTGGGCCAGGAGGCAAAGCTGCTTCTTGTCAAACAGGGAAAGCATATTGTCCGAGAGGGAGATTATGGCAGGTCAATGTATATTGTACTCGAGGGCAAGGTCCAGGTATTGACGCAGGATAATCAGGGTGAGGATGTCCATGTGTCTTACCTGGCGGAAAACCAGTTCTTTGGTGAGATCTCCTTTTTGACCGCAGCGCCGAGATTCGCAACGGTACAAGCGGTGGAAGACACTCTGTTATGCGAACTCAGCTACGAAAGCATGAAAGAGGTGGTGCGAAGGTCGCCAGAGGTCAAGGGTATTCTGGATGAGTACTACCGAGAGCGACTCAGGGAGCTACAGGCCAAGCAGCAATCTTCTTGATTTGGTTGATGAAATACCCGGGCTACTATTCATCTGCCGACCTTTTATTATGCGCCCTTTTTTCTTCTTGTTTTATCCTATTCTCTATGAGCCTGAGCACCTGCGTGGGTGATTGCTTCAGCAGGATAGTTTGGAACTGGGCGCGATAATTCCTTACACCGCTTACTCCCAGAACAATAATGTCGTAAACTTTCCAAGTGTCATTGCGCTTAAGCATCCGCACTTCCACCGGGACCTCCACCCCCTTCCAGAGGACATTGACTTTGACGAGAGCTCTGGAGTCGGCCAGCGACTGTTGGCTCAAATAAACGACTTTCTCGCCGGTATATCTCTCCTGCAGCCTAGTGATATAGTATTTGCAGAGAAATTTGGAGAAAACGTCTAAGAATTGTTCTCTCTGCCTTGAAGTGAAGGTGCGCCAGTTTGAACCCAGAACTCGCTTGGAGAATTCTTTGAAATCGAAGGCTTCCCAGGCAGTCTCGCAAAGGATTTCCTGCTGCCTGTTTTTCTCGGTGATGTCCTGGTACTGAGGATCTTCTAGTATGGCGATGCCCGTGTTGATGCTTTTCTGCAAGACATCTATCGGTTGCTCGCTGTGGCTCACGGAGGGTGTGCTCAGCACTAGGAGCACACAGATGAAGAAACTTTTTGTCATCAAAAAATCTCGTAATACACTCTAACGACGGCAATGCATGAAATACCCAGACTAGTTTATCAAAGAACCAAGAAGGAAACCAGACGAGGTGGGAAAGATCTAAAGATGAAAAACGAGGGAACCCAGGTCTCGGTATTGACCTCAATTCGACAACTAAGCTATTCTTTTCTCAGCACCACGCGCCTTTCCTTGTTGCCTAAGGATGAGCCAAGAAAAGTATTCTGCATCCAACGGAACTTCCTGGTATGATAGGATGAGCGTGAGAAAAAGAGCTCCCCACTCAATTCTAGCGTTACTAGCCGTGATTTTCTTCATCGGCTGCAAGGCATCATTTTTTGTTGCCTTCAATGGGGGCACTAGTACTCTCTTTGTGCGGGTCACAGATGCTAAGCCAGCACTACCCTACGGGACTGAAGCAGTATATATAACCTTCGAGGATTTTTTTGTCCACAGAGAGGGAGGAGAGTGGATCTCCTTACCCTTAGCGCAAATACCATACGCTGTAGACTTGCTAGAGTTCCATTCGGGGAAAACAACAACGTTGATTCAGCCGGTCAGCCTGGAGTCCGGGACATATGACCGGATTCGAATGTCAATTGGCAGCGCAGCAGTGCTGAGGGATGGAAACTTCTACTCCGTTGCCATTCCCTCAGGAAATCTCGTGATTGAAATAGATTTTTTCTTTGACCTGGAAGATGACCGAACCTTGGATCTCACCATCGATTTTGATCTCAGCCAGTCCCTGAAACTATTCCAGACACCGGTGGCATCTTCGTACCAACTTAGACCTGTCCTCCACGTCAATCAAACTGAGACGGCGGCGACAATTCATGGGGAAATCTCTGCCGAAACTTTTGCAGAATACAGCTCCGAAGAAGCGACTGTTTCACTGTTCGTAGATAAAGACTTGAGCGGTGACTTGAGTGCAGGTGATGAAGAATATACAAGGGTTGTGGTAGAGAAGGACAGTCCGGTTTTTACAATCTTTTGGCTGGTTCCCGAGCAAGGTTATACCATCCAAATAGAGATGGATGGAACCGGGCCTCCTGAGTTCGAGCAGTTTGCCTTTCCGGCCGATTTACAGAAGGGCGATAGCTTTGAACTTAACCACAGCAGTCCAATTTAACCTGATAATTCCCCGCAGCGTGGTGGAGAAAATTGGAAGTTTAGAATCGATATTCAATTGCGCCTGTAATGCTACTCTGGGTGAATACCTGACCCTCCACGTTTATTAGTAAACCAGGAGTCAGGGAAAGGCTGAGGCCACCATAGGCACCGAATTTATTTTCCTCTTCCAGGTCATCTCTGAATTTGTTTGAAGTGACGCCCAGCGGCAGGTTCTCCAACTGTTTCCGGTCAGTATCTTCACGATAGACGAAGTAGGTCCCCCCCAGATAAACAGCAAACCGATTACGGGTAAAGCCGATCTCCCCTTTGCCAGTAAAGTCCCACCAGTCGGCGTCTTTGGAAAACCGGTTGCCATCGATGGACTGGTATTCGGTCTCAAGCTTGCCTTTTAGGTAATTTGCCTCCAGTGCAGAGTACACTCCTCTTAGAGTGCCAGTCTTTACTTCGAAGAGGTTCAGCCGCGCTCCACCCCCATAGGCCAGATTAAAGTCTTCAAAATCGTCGTAGCAAGCTCCTATTTCCCCATAGACCTCCAGAAAATCTGTAAGTCCGAGCCCGACCCGCAACATGGAGAGATTCATATCAGTGTCGTAGTCATTCTTTTCGCTGCTAGAGATTGAGACATTTTGTTTCGTAGTGGTTCCACCGCTAGATTCGATCTGGGTGCGGTCGGTCAATTCAGTATTGA
>JAJDNL010000043.1 GCA_022340745.1 Deltaproteobacteria bacterium | reverse complement strand
TATGGTCTATACCCAGAATGAACTGGGGTTTTATCAGCCGAACCTATTTTATTGCAAGGGATGCGGGATCTGTGCCCGCGAGTGCCCTGCTGATGCCATCAGCATGGTGGAGGAGAGTGAGTAGATATGGCTAAACGGGTGGGCATCGAGGTTTCGCTTGCCGTGAGTGAGGCGGTGAAGCTGGCCAATGTGGATGTGGTGGCCGCGTATCCAATCACGCCTCAGACCCACATTGTCGAGCATTTGTCTGAGCTTGTGGCTGACGGTGATCTTGACGCGGAGTTTATTCCAGTGGAATCGGAGCACTCGGCAATGAGCACCTGCTGCGGCTCTTCAGCGGCTGGAGCCAGAACTTACACCGCAACAAGCTCCCAAGGGCAAGCGCTCATGCTGGAGATCTGTTATATCGCACCGGCCCTGAGGCTTCCCATCGTGATGTCCGTAGCCAACCGGTCTCTTTCGGGACCAATCAGTATCTGGAACGACCATTCCGATATGATGATGAGCCGTGATACGGGCTGGATTCAAACGGTGGCGGAAAATGGACAGGAGGCTTTTGACCTCACGCTGCATGCCTTCCGGGTTGCGGAGGACCCTCGGGTCTTACTGCCGGTGATCAATAATTTAGATGGCTTCACCTTGACTCACGTGATTGAGCCCATTGAGATTCTTGATCAAGAGGAGGTTGATCGCTATCTGCCCCCTTACCAACCGCAAATGCGGCTCGATCCGGAGAATCCAATTAGTATCGGTCCGGTAGGAATGCCCGAGGTCTTTACTGAAGCGAAAAAGGCGCAGGACGAAGCGATCAAGAACGCTAAGTCTGTCATAATAGAAGCCTGGCAGGAATTCGGCGATCTTTTTGGTCGCTACTACAAGCCAGTGGAGACCTATCGCACCGATGGGGCTGAAACGTTACTGGTAACCATGGGAAGTCTCAGCGAAACAGCCATGACCGCAGTAGACCAAATGCGAGCCAATGGGAAAGATGTGGGACTTGTAAGGATTAGGTTGTTCAGGCCGTTCCCGTTCGAGGAGTTTTTGGAGGCCGTTGCGGGTGCCAAACAGATTGCAGTCATGGACCGCGCTCTGGGCCTCAATGGTGCTGGCGGACCTCTTGCCACCGAAGTCAAGGCTGCGCTTTATGATGTGCCTGAGCGGCCCTACATTTGGAATTATGTGGCGGGTCTTGCCGGTCGAGATGTAACCATAGAAAATTTTGTGGAAATGGCCGACGGCGTGGAGGCAGCAGCAGCTGATGGACTCCCAGCCGGCTATACCATGATCAATGTGAGGGAATAATGAGCAGGGCAGCGGATGATTTGAAAGATTTTCAACGATTCAGGCCCAAGAAGCTGCCGGTGGAAGAGCCGCTGGCTCCTGGGCATAGGGCCTGTCAGGGATGCGGTGAGGTTCTGGCCTTGCGCCAGGTGATGAAGGCGCTGGGGAACAACGTGATCGTGGTGAGCGCTACAGGTTGTATGGAAATTATCTCCTCAGCGTATCCCCAGAGTGCCTGGCGGGTACCATGGCTCCATGTTGCTTTCGAGAATGCTGCGGCAGTAGCCAGCGGAGTGGAGGCCGCTCACAAGGCCATGATCCGTAAGGGCAGGATCGAGGACAAGAATACCACCTTTCTGGCCATTGCCGGGGATGGTGGTACAGCTGACATCGGCCTCCAGGCTCTTTCCGGTGCAATGGAACGAGGCCACAACTTCATCTATGTCTGTTTGGACAATGAGGCCTACATGAACACCGGCATTCAGCGTTCCAGTAGCACTCCCTACGGGGCAGGGACCACGACCTCGCCACCGGGCAAAAAGAGCATTGGCCAGGAGACCTGGAAAAAAAACATGGCGGCCATCGCCGCCGCGCACGATATCCCCTACGTTGCTACCGGTTCCCCTGCCTACTATATTGATCTGATGAACAAGGCAAAGAAGGCCTCTTTGGTGAAAGGCCCGGCTTACTTACATCTCTTTTCACCCTGTCCTACCGGATGGCGGTGCGCTGTGGAGGATGCGGTCCAGACTGGTCGTCTTGTGGTGCAGACAAAGATATTTCCTCTCTACGAGGTGATAGACGGGCAGTATAGGCTGTCGCGGAAGGTTAAGAAGCCCAAACCGGTAAGCGAGTACTTCAAATTACAACGTCGCTTCCGCCATCTCACTGAAGAGGATATCGCGCTTATCCAGGAAAGAGTAGATAGAGAATACGACAGACTCCTGGAACTCTGTGGGATAGCGCCAGAGGAATAAACTCAGACCCATTTCCAATTGACAGGAACAAAGGTCTTTGCTATAGACTTACGGCTTTCATACCAATCGATCCTCGGTAGTCCCGCGAAACGCGGGATTGGTAGAGTCCCGCCTGAGGCGGGATTAACCACTTAGTCGAGGAGTAAACAACTGATCCTCGGTAGCTCAGTTGGTAGAGCGGGTGGCTGTTAACCACTTAGTCGGCGGTTCGAGTCCGTCCCGGGGAGCCATTCGACGCGCTCAGGGGCACACCACTATGTGGGTGCCCCTTTCGCTTGCTCATGGCCTGCCGGCCATCAATCATCCCATCTCGAGCGTCGAATGGCCCTGAGCTTGACCCGAGCTTGTCGAGGGTCTTGTCGAAGGGCCAACCTTCCCTTAGTGTAAAGTCATGCCTGCTTGGTTCTATATCCTTCGACTCCGTTCTGGTACCCTTTACCCAGGAGCAACTAAGAATTTGGAGGAACGGTACGAAGACCATCTTACAGGCAAAGCCTGCCGAACCAGCAAGCTTGATCCACCAGTTGCACTAGTTCATTCAGAAGAGTTTGCAACCAATGTGGAAGCGAGGTGGTGCGAGGCACAAGTCAAGCGTTGGTCTCGGGCCAAAAAGGAAGCGCTCGTCTCTGGTGACATGGCCAAATTGCGTGAGCTATCGAAATCTCGGGAAAATATGTAACGCGGGGTTTTTTACTTTCTGACTCCCTCTGGGCCATGACGAGAGCCGCCAAATCTTTTTCTGAGCCATCCGCTCCGGTGGCCTTACTTTTTACCCCCGCCGAGTGTTTCGTCGCTGTAGCCCCAGCCCTTGCAGGAAGGTACGTCAATCAGGATGAACTCCGCATCGTGCTCGGCAGTTAATACCAAAGGCTCTTCAACATCCACGCGGGCTTGATCCGCCTCAGCAATTTCCTGGTCGTTGACAGACAAAAACCCCTTGGTGAGATAAATAAAGACACGGCGCCCCTTGGTGCTGCCGAAGGTGACCTCACATCCTGCCTCAAGATCACAGCGGTAGATGGTGGCATCTGTGTGGAATGTCACCACATTCTGTAAGTCTTGACCGGAGGCTACCGGAAGTAGTTTGTTTTTCCACTCGGACGACTGGTAGGATCTCTGGTCGTAAGAGGGTTTGAGCCCCGACTCGTCCGGGTAGATCCAGATCTGGTAGAAGTGCACGGGTGTGTCTGCAAGGTTAAATTCCGAGTGCGTAAGGCCGGTGCCGGCCGACATTCTCTGAACGTCCCCCGTTTTGATGACCGTCTTGTTTCCCATACTGTCCTCATGGGTCATTTCGCCATCGAGAACAATGGTTATGATTTCCATTTCCTCATGGGGATGTGTGGGAAATCCGGTTCCTGGTTCAACCACGTCATCGTTGAATACCCGTAGTGCTCCGAACTGGATGTTGTGAGGGTCAAAGTATCTGGCAAAGGAAAACAGCCAATAGGTCTTCAACCAACCGAAATCGGAGAAGTGGCGGTCTCGCGCTTTGATTACATCTATCATTTAGTTTCTCCTTTCCAATATGGCTCTTTTTTCCCCTAATATCGCCATTATTCTCTTGAAATAAGGCCATATTGACACATTTTCTAAAAGAAAAGAAATAACCTACCAGTAAGGAAATGAAAAGGCGGGTCAATGACCTGGCTGGGTAGGTAAAGCAGGCTGGCTGAGTGTGACCGTGAAGGTACTTCCTTTGCCGAGGTGACTGCTGGCATTGACACGACCACCGTGGGAACGGACAATTGCCTGAACCAGGCTCAGTCCAAGACCGGTACCACCCTGTGCCCGGCTGATATCACACCTATAGAATCGCTTGAATATATGAGGGAGATCATCTTCAGATATTCCGATCCCCGTATCACTGATGGAAATGGCAACCTGCCCATTATCCGCATTGACCGAAACCGTAACCGTGCCTTCAGGTTGGGTGTATTTCAAAGCATTATCGAGAAGGTTGGCAACCATTCGCTGAAGCTTTCGAGTTTCTCCGTAGATCACACAGCTGTCAGGTAACTGGGTAGTGATTTTTATGGAATTCTCCTCCGCTATAGCCTGAAACAACTCGCAGGCACGTCTTGTTACCCTGGCAATGTCAACCTCCTCCAAGGTGATTTCGGCTGCTCCTGATTCTGCTTCTGCGATATCCAGCATGGTGTTAATTATTCCTATGAGCCGATCACAGTCCTCTATCACGTTGGCAGCGAATGCTCTATGCTGATCGCTGGCGGAGTTGACTAGTGCCATTTCAGCAGCGCCACGAATTCTGGCAAGCGGGCTTCTCAAGTCGTGGGCTATATTGTCAGTCATTTCCCTCATTTCTTTGATCAACACATTGATACGATCGAGCATGTGATTGAAAGTGTTTGCAAGTCGCTCTATTTCTTCACCTCTGACTTTATAAGGAACGCGTTTGTCGAGAGCCCCTTCTGATATCTCTATTGCTGTTTCGGTGACTTCTTCAACACCGCGCAAGGCACGTTTGGCCAAAAGCCAACCAACGAAAGCGGCAATGATTACCATGACAGCCATGAGTGGGACGAATATCTTGCGATGTATCTCTAAAAATTCCGTGTCTTCCTCTAGTGACTCCCCTATCTGCAAGACCAGATCAGGGCCAATGATGCCGTAGACCGTGCGAACTTGAAACTCCTGTTCGGGAAGGTCCAGAGTCTCGAGAACATGTGTTGCACCCTTTTTCAGCTTCTCCAGGGCATGACTGCCTGAGCCCACACCCTCCCACGCTGACATGTCTGTTGTGAGAAGTTCCTCACCATCCATAGAGAGCAAACGCAAGAATATATGTTCCGCCCCATCAGACGAAACCTCCCAGGCTATTTCAGATTTGACCCTTTCCATGCCTTCGGTGGCGAGCATGGAGGAATACTCTTGCACATCTCCCAAAAAATCCTGGTCCCTGCGTTCTTTGAGCACTGTAGAGATTACAAAGTAAAAGGCCAGAAAGGCCACCAGGGTCGATAGGGTGAATATCCCCGCATACCAGAGGGTTAATCGGGCTGCCAGCGTGGTTGGCAGCCTGAAAAATTTATTCAAGTACATACCCGGCTCCGTAGACGGTATGAATCATCTTTTTCTCAAAATCGTTGTCGATCTTATCCCGTAGCTTGCAGATGCGAACTTCGACAACGTTTGTTTGCGGGTCAAAATTGTAATCCCAGACATGTTCCATAATCATGGTCTTGGAGACCACGTTGCCGGAATTGCGCATGAGGTACTCGAGTAGCGAGAACTCCAGGGGTGGAAGATCGATCTTCTTTCCCCCTCTCGTGACCTTGCGGGTGCGAAGATCCATTGTTAGGTCCCCAACTACCAGGGTGTTCGGCTCTGCCGTGCCACTGGCCCGGCGGATCAGTGCCTGCACGCGTGCTAAGAGCTCAGCAAAAGAAAAGGGCTTGACCAGATAATCGTCGCTGCCTGTCTGCAGCCCCTTGATCCGATCTTCCACAGAACGCTTTGCACTTAAAATAA
>JAJDNL010000038.1 GCA_022340745.1 Deltaproteobacteria bacterium | reverse complement strand
TTTGCTATGCCGCTGGGCCCGAAAGAAAATTCATTCCAGTTCTCCAAAATCAGCCTGATAATTTCACCAAAGCCGAGGGTTACGATAGCCAAGTAGTCCCCGCGCAAACGCAGCACGGGGAAGCCCAGAATTATGCCGAAGAACGCTCCCAAACCAGCACCGATGGGAAGCGCCATCCAGAAACTCAGGCCAAAATGGTAATTCAGGAGCGCATAGGAGTAAGCTCCCACCGCATAAAAGGCCACATATCCCAGATCGAGCAGACCGGCAAGACCAACGACGATGTTCAGTCCCAGACCGAGCATGACATATATGAGACCGGTAATCATGATATTGGTCTGATACAGAGAGAAGATGAAAGGAAACACCAGCGCAAAAACTGAAAGTACGATAATTGCTGGCAGGTAGATCTTCGGCTCTGTAAGGAGCCGTCGGCTGAGAGGTATGTTACCAATCTCACCGGCGTGCGCCTTTTTCTTGCCGCTTTCCTGTTTCTTTATGAAATAGCGCCAGACAAAACTGAGAAAAAAACTACCGAGCCCAACAATCAGTAAATTTAGCCAGCGCCACTCAATCACGTCTTCAACGGTGTTGACCCGGATGACCATAATGGGAAAGGTCAAGAACATGAACCAGAGGGAAACCAGAAAAGACCTTTTTATTTCTTGAAAACTAATCACTGCTCACATCCCAAACAATCGATAGCGCTTCATTGTCGGGCCCGGATCTTTCATGACCACCACGCCATAACAAGCTGTTCCTTGATCCTATACTTTTTCCGATTCGGAGCGCCCGAGAATTCCTGCCGGCCTAAATATGAGGATGAAGACCAAAAATAAGAAGGCGAAGACGTCCTCATAGTCACTGGAAACGTAACCGGTAAAAAAGCTTTCTGTCCAACCGAGCACGAGGCTTCCCAGAACAGCACCTGGAATGCTGCCGATGCCGCCAAGCACGGCGGCGACAAAGGCCTTTATTCCAGCAATAAATCCCACATAAAAATTGATCTGGCCGATGTGCGAGGCAATGAGTACCCCACCCAAGGCGGCAGTCGCCGAACCAATCAGAAAGGTAACGGAGATCACCCGGTCCACGTCAATGCCCACCAGCATGGCCATATTCCTGTCCTGGGCGGTCGCCCGCATGGCCTTACCAATTCTGGTGAATTTGATCAAAAAGGTCAGCAGAATCATGACAACCGCCGTGGTGATGATGATAACAACCTCCTGGGAACTGATGATATGGGCATAGGGCTCCCAAAACTCAAGATCTGGAATCAGGCTCGGAAACGGCATAAAGTCCGGAGTCTGGGCCAGAAGTACATAATTTTGCAGGAACAGTGACATGCCGATGGCGCTGATGAGGGCGGAGAGGCGCGGGGCTTGGCGCAGGGGTTTATATGCCATCTTTTCAACGGTATAACCATAGGCTGACGAGTAGACTACCGCTGCAGTTGAGGCGATAACCAGGATTGCAACCACATTCCAGCCCAGCATGGTAAGGACGCTGGCAATGATCAGAGCGGTGAATGCTCCAATCATGTATATTTCACCATGGGCGAAGTTTATCAGCTCGATAATGCCATAAACCATGGTGTAGCCGAGGGCTATGAGGGCATAGATGCTCCCCCGGGTCAGCCCGCCGAGAAAAAGCTCAAGGAAATATTCCAGGTCGAACAACTGAGGCTCCTTGGAATTATGTTAATTTTGTTTCAAGAGGTGGCGGGGTCAAAAAAAAACAGGGGGCAGGCTTGGCAGCCTGCCCCCTGAAAAATCCACTTTATTACAAGCTTCACTCGGAAAATTCCAGTTCTCGCCTTTGGTCGGGGACTTTCTAGGCAGCCCTGATTGGTCTATTCAACCTCAAAGACAAACTGCTCAAGGTTGCAACAGGAAACAGTGAACAGAAGCCCTTCTCTTTGTCGTGCCTGGACCTAGACTGAGATCTGGAGTCCGGCAAGCAGCCCACTAGCTATTGCAACTCAACATATTCTCCGTTTTGCACCTGATACATGGAGAAACCGACGCCAACTGCATCTCCTTTCTCGTCAAAACGGATTTTTCCAAGCGGTGTGTCAACAAATTGGGTTCTCAGTGCCTTTTCCACCGCATTGTAGTCTGTTGAACCGGCCTGTTCAACTCCATTGAGAAGAGCCAGCGCAGCCGCATAGGCGTTGAGAAAAAATGCACCGGGATCTTGACCGTATGCCTTCTTGTGTGCCTCTGTCGCCGCTATCGCCATTGGATTCTTGGACACATCTTTGGGGCCGGTTGCATATACTCCTTCGGCATACTTTTGGGCAACTTTAATGAAGGTCTCATCCTTTACGCCGTCATCGGAAATGAAGTAGGTTTTCATCCTCTTTTTGCGCATCTGGCTGACAATCTTGGAGGCCTCCGGATGGTAACCGCCAAATATGACCGCTTCAGCTTTCGAGCGTTTAATTTTCTGCACAACCGCGGAATAATCAACGGCACCAGGGGTAATGCCCTCGTATAAGACAACCTCTGCCTTGGGGGATTTCTCTATAAATCCTTTGGCGAACTCGGCCAATCCTTTACCATAGTCACCTTTGTCATGAAGCACGGCTATCTTTTTTACCTTCAACACATTGATGGCAAAATCCACTTCAAGCTTTGCCTGGGCATCGTCTGAGGCAATGGTACGGTAGAAGTTTGGATAATCACCGCTCTGGGTCAAGGCTGGGTTGGTGGCCGAAGGCGACATGGCAATGATATTCGAATCTTTATAGATGCCCAAGGCCGCCTTAGTGGCACCGCTGCAGATGTGGCCTAAAACCACGTCAACTTTTTCGGATATCAGTTTGGTCGCCGTATTGGTGGCCACCTCAGGTTTGCAGACGTCGTCCTCTACGAGCAACTCAACCTGTTTGCCAAGGACTCCGCCCTTCGCATTGATTTCCTTGACCACGAGCTCGGCTGCTTTCACGGTCGGGATTCCATACGAGGCGAGATCGCCGCTATGCGGTCCAGCAACACCCAGTTTGATGGTGTCGGCGGCAAGACCAATCCCGGCCATGGTAGCAATCAGAAACATGCCTATCACTGAAGCAACAAACAACTTGCCAAGAAGATTTTTCATAACAACTGCCTCCTCGAAAAAAGATAAAAAACAACCGCAGCTCCACTTTTGGTGAAGGGAGTATAGGTCGAAAAAAACTTGTCTGTCAAGCGTGAATGGTCCCAGCCATGGGCCAACTACTGGCGCGTTACGGATTCACGGTGCTCACATAGGCGAACCTGCCGTTTTTCACCCTGTTGATCACCAGTCGCTTGACTGTATTGCCGTCCTCGTTAATCTTAATGGGGCCGGTGACCCCATTGAAATTCTTGGTACCAGTCAGAGCAACTCGAACCTTGGCCCCTTCAGTGGATTTGGCCCGCTTGATCGCCCCGATGAGAATAAAATAGGCATCCGCACCCAGTGCACCAAAAGCATCCACATCTTTCTTATATTGCTTCTTGAAGTTGGCAGCAAATCTTCGGCCCAAGGAAGTGTTGACGGCCTCCAGGTTGAAGTGGGCTGTGAGGTACACCCCTTCCACCGCCTTGCCACCAGTTTCTATGAGTGCTGGCACCTGGGCTCCGTCAGCCATGAGAATCGGCATTTTCATCCCCAAGTCTCTAGCTTGTTTGACCAGCAGAGCATTTTCAGTGTAGTAGTTCGGTAGATAGATGATGTCCGGATTGGCCTCTCGCACTTCAGAAAGTTGGCTCCTAAAATCACGATCACCAGTTTGGATATAGGCAGTAACAAGTACCTTGCCTCCCATCTCTCCGAAGGCTTTCAAAAACAGGTTTCCCAACCCCACACTGTAATCCGCCTGGGCGATGTCCACAACCACCGCTGCGGTGCTGGCGTTCATTGCTATTCTCGCCTGTCTGGCCGCCACTTGACTTTGAAAAGCATCATCAAAACAAGCGCGAAACACATATTTCTTGTTCTGGGTAACCATGAGATTGGTGGCAGAAGGTGAAATCAAGGGAATGCCATTTTTCTCAGCAATGGAACCAGCTGCCAGGGCACTTCCACTGATGGTACCGCCAATGATACCCACCACGTGGTGTTGTTCAATCAACCGCTCCACAGCCCGGGTCGCCTCAATCGGTTCACTCTTCGTATCCTCCAAGACAAGTTCGACCTCTCGTCCTAAGATCTTGCCCATCATGTGATGGGCCGTTTTTATTCCCATCCACTCCATTTGGCCGAAAGCTGAGACGTTGCCGCTCATGGGCAAAAGCACGCCGATCTTGATTGACTCTTTGGCCGCGGCGGTGGAACTCTGAAGGCAGACTGCGGCCACCAAAAGAGCAACCACAAACATTCTCGTCATGTTTTCCTTGATCTTACTGTTTGGCTGAGAGGCACCGTTGTCCACAATCCATCCTTCATCAATGCATTCGACAAGATGTGCCAATGCCACCTGATGAAAGCAGCGGTTGAGAAGACTCGGTTCTTCCCACCCGCTGCGCTGTATACTCAAATGAGAACAGTTGATAGGCAAGGAGGGCCAAGTGCCAAAAGGTAACCCGAAGCCTACCCCTAGACAAGCGAAATCAAGCTATCACAAGGGTGGCAATGGTGTCAATCAGTGCAGCGCAGAGCATGGGGCATAGAGTTTCAGCACGCAGCTGGCAGTAGGATTCTGGTACAAGGTGCAAGGTATAAGGAATAGGGAGGAGTGAAGAACAAGAAAGACATGATGCCTTGCACCCTGAACCCTGTACCCTGCGCCCTAACTACTGGCTATTGGATTCTTTGATTTCGGAATCTGAGCTGCTGACTTCTGCCAGCTGGTAGCTGTCTGCTGCCCGCTGAACAAAAGTGCTTAGTTCATAGTGCCTAGTATTCAGACTCACTTCTCAGTGCTAAGTGCAACAGGGAATTCTACGGTGGGTGGCTTGGCAGCCCGCAGTGTCCCGCCTTGGACTGCACCCACAAACAAGGGTCTTCGACTTGTGCCATCCTCTTTGAAGAAAACAGGACCACTCAACCCCTCGAAAGCGGTGTCAGGTCCGGAAATTGTTCGAACGCTTTGCAAAAAGGCACGTCGCCCTGGACCAGAGTTGTTTAAGACCTTTAGAGTCAGCCGCATCGCATCGTAGCCGGCTGCGGCAATCCAATCTGGTTGCCGCTTGTAAAGCTGCTCGAATCTACTCACAAATCTGGACTTCTCTCGATTTTCTGTTTCAAATAAAATGGGCTGGCACACAAGCAACCCCTCGGCTGCCTGGCCGGCCATCTCGTAGAAATCCAGGTCCGCCAACTGATCAGGCCCCAAAACTACTCCCGCTAAATGCTGCCGTTGACGCTCCAGCAAAAAGAGACTGGCAGCTCTTGGCGAGGCTGCCAGAAAAACCCCTTCGGGGCTAGTACGCTTCAGGGATTTTACAGCTTGGGCCGCTGCTGCTCGCTCGGAGTTGATTGCAACATTTGCCACCACCTTCAAATCCAGCCGTGTTGCTTCCGCATCGAATGCAGAGCTGAGTACGGAGCCATAGGCAGAGGCGTCCCTGAGAATCGCGACCCGATCGAGGCCAAGACCCTCTTTGGCATAGGTAGCGAGAAATGCGGCCTGGTCTCCATCCGCATAGAGCAGAGAGAATAGGTTGCGGGTTTCCCTTCTTCGGACATAATCAGCAGAAACGGTGGGATTGATAAGCGCAAGACCTGCATCCTGATAAATAGGCAGAACAGCGCCGAGGGTCTCAGCGCACAGATAGCCTATCACTGCACTTACTGCTGAGTCGGTTGTCAAGCGTTTGGCAGTGACAACACTCCCTGCAGGGTCACAAGGAGAATCGTAAACCACCACTTCCAGGTTGAGATCGTCTGCCTTGCTTGCGGCTTCCCGGCTTGCCATAAGTGCGCCGAACTGCAGCATCTGTCCTTCCTCCATCAAGGGGCCAGTGTGAGGTACTACAACGGCAATCTTCGCCGGACCACTCCAGGTTGGGGTTTCTCTTTTTTCACCGCAGCATAAGAGCAGAACGAAGCACACAAGGAGAAAACCGGTGCGAATCAACAGTCGGACGCAGTGACTCTGTGACGCGGCGACGAGATTCATGGCGCTTTGCGAAGAGAACATTTCACCTCTGTCGTTTACCATGCTGCAATCCACAATCAACAAAACGAGGAGTCAGGAGCCGGGTCTTAGGTGTCAGGAGAAATTGGCATGGGGCATAGGGCATGGAGCATAGGGAGACAATTTCAAACTGGGAACCCGCCCGAAGTGTGGGAGTCAGAAGGACAATTGCGGATTGCGGATTTCGGATTCAAAAGACGAAACCTGCAACTAAGATTGGCTTTTTCATTTCGCGATTCTAAATCCTGTCTGACTTCCCTCCAACCTCCAACGGCAAAGCCCTAAGCACTATGCTTCAAGCGCAACGGACGACGGACCAAGGACAACTGACAAAAAACGCTCCACCCTCTGAATTCTGACCTTTGCCTCTTGTTTTCCGCCAGCTGCTATCTCTTTTTCCTTCTCCTCCTTCCTTCTCTTCCTCGAAACACAAGACGCAGGGGTGTCAGATCCAGGGAAAATGCTTTTCTAATTTGATTCGTAAGATAACGCTGGTAGGAGAAGTGGATTGCCGCCGGGTGACTGACAAATAGGACAAAAGTAGGTGGCTGAGTGCTCACTTGAACTCCGTACAGAATCTTCGTTCGCCTGCTGCCACGCATGGGTGGTTCATGGCGTGAGACTGCAGCAGCCAGAACCTCGTTCAGCACTGCAGTTTGTACCCGAAGGCAATACTGGGAGTATACTGTATTCACCGTGGGCAGCAGGTTAGACACTCGTTTCCCTGTCAAAGCAGAAATCCTGAGCTGAGGAGCGTAGGGCATGAATTTAAGCGCATCGGCCACGGAATCAGTGAATGCTCTCACCTTCTTTGGATTCTTCTGCACCAAATCCCATTTGTTGATTGCCACAACTGCACCTCGCCCCCGTTCGTGAATATATCCAGCAATACGCACATCCTGGGCGGTAACTCCCTCGGAGCCGTCAAGCAGCAAAACCGCAACCCGACACCGGTCAATACTTCTCAAGGCTTTGAGCACGCTGAACTTTTCAAGTTTCTCCCTGGTCTTGCTGCGCTTCCGAATGCCGGGAGTGTCGATGAGAAGATATTCCTGATCATTCAGGCTGAGACTGACGTCGATGGCATCCCTGGTGGTCCCCGGCATATCGCTCACCAGCACACGCTCCGACCCCAAAATGCGATTTAACAAAGAAGACTTTCCCACATTCGGCCTACCAATAATTGCAACTCGGACCCCCCTCGTCTCCTCCGGCTCAGCCGTTTCAGGAGGAAGCATCTCCACCACGGTGTCCATCATATCCCTGAGGCCGTAGCCGTGCGCGGCCGAAAGAGGAAAAATTTTCTCCAGGCCGAGTCCATAGAATTCGTAGGCAGCACTTTCTTGTTCTGGGCCGTCGATTTTATTTACCGCATAGAGAACCGGCTTGTTGGAGCGCCTCAAAAAATCTGCCACCGTGGTGTCACCAGGATGCAGTCCCTCTTTCCCGTCAGCCAGAAAGATTATCAAATCGGCCTCTTCCACCGCCATTTGTGCCTGCTGGCGCACCTGCCTTTTAATAGGGGTCTCACCTTCTCCTTCTTCTATCCCCCCGGTATCCACCAGGCAAAATAACCGTTCGTTCCAGATCACGTGGGCAACGAGACGATCGCGAGTGATTCCAGGTGTGTCGTCCACCAGTGCCCGGCGATCGCGGCAGAGCCTATTGAACAGCGTGGATTTGCCCACATTTGGCCGCCCCACGATGGCCACGATGGGAGTTGCACTCGCAGTGCTGTTGTCCGTATGTTTTTCCGGCATTGGTGTTACCCGCGCACCTCGTGCTCATTTCTCATTTCGCATATCCCGTTACACATTTGGTATTTTTCAATGCAATGCAGTACTTCTATGACATCTGCTTCCCAATGTGAGATGAGAGATGAGAAAGGCAAGATCTGCAATTTAAAAATCTCCCCATGCTCCATGCCCTATGCTCTATGCGTTTTTCGCTTCGCGCTCCAGCCTAGCCGCGACCTCAGCAACGGTTTCATCATTTTGAGACTGCACCACATCGGCCAGAGTACGATAGGTTAAACATGGTGGTTCGGCCAATTGCTGTCGGAGTCGATTCCAGGCGGGCACAATGTATTGGGCGAAATGCGATTTTCCCTTGATCCGAGCCAGAAAGGAAAAGGCGCCGAGCACCTGCAAGTTTCGGCACAGTGCGACATGAGGGTATTTCTGCAGAAACTCTTCAACCGATCCTTCGGTCAACTGAGCGAATGCTCTGCTGTATGCTGTCAACAACTCGTGCTGAACCGCCTCAGGCAGTTGCACGTATGGATCCAGAAGGAGCGCCGCCAGATCATATTGGGGGGGACCTAAACGCGCGCCCTGAAAATCTATGAGGTAGAGGCGATCATCCTTCACCATGAGGTTGCGTGACTGAAAATCTCGGTGAAGGAAAAACAGCTGTTCACCCCCTTCTCCCGCCCGCGACGCCAAAAGGGTAAAGTCTCGCTCCACATGAGTAGAATCTATTTCCAGTCCGAGCGCTCCCACCAAGAAACTCCACCTGAAGTATTCCAACTCCCGTTCTATGATGAATTGCTGGTTGTAAACCGGAGTATCAAAACAATGTCGCGTTTCAAAACCCTCAGTGGCTCGTAGTTGCATCTCAAGGAGCACGTCAATCGCCTGACCATAGAGAGCGGCCAAGCGCTCAGCATTTGATACCACTGCATGCTGAAGATGAATCGAGCCCAAGTCCTCAACAAGAGTCAACCCCTCTGACCGGTAGTAACCATAGATTTCTGGTACAGGGATACCCTTTTGGCGCAGATGTCGGCCAACGTAAAGGTAAGAATCGTTCTCATTGGGAAAGGTCCCATCTCCTGGGGGACTCCAAATCAAGATCAAGCTTTCCTTTTGGGTAGCCACCCGATAAAAAGTGCGCTCCGAGCCGTCGCCATGAAGCGGGTTCCAGCGCAAAGATCCGCTCAGTGTGGTATTCTCCCGAATCAAATCTTCAGCTCGGTTTTTTGGGAATTCAGGCTGTCCTTCCAAAACAAAAACCTCTTTACCATTTCACATTTCAAAACCAAAGAATTTA
>JAJDNL010000035.1 GCA_022340745.1 Deltaproteobacteria bacterium | reverse complement strand
GGATAAAAAGGGCGCCAGAATCATGCTGACCATCAATTCCAAGGAGCCCTTTGCCGAGCCCGAGGACATGTTTTTCTGGTGGAAGATATTCTACGCGGCCAAAGAATCTTGGACCGTCACCTCGGAGAACTGGGAAGGGGTAAACTGGGGTCTTTTCACCGGCGATGATGAGGCCATGAAAGAGCAGGTGCGGAGGATTGTGGAGAATTACAAAAAGCTTGAATGTGAGATTCTCCTCTTGCCTGAGTGAGGCCACGCCTACTATGCGACCAGGCTTGGTCTGCAACAGTGGTTCGCCGATGAAGATGTCAAGTTCATGAGCGTTCATGACCTGATGAAGGAGTACATCGAAACCGGGCGCATCAAAATTGACAAATCCAAACATCCAGAACTCACCACCTATCACGATCCCTGTAACTACGCCAGGAAGAGTGAGAAGACCTTTGGTCACGGTTACTACGAGGAGCCGCGCTGGATTACCCAGCAGTGCGTGGATAATTTTGTGGACATGCATCCCAACCGGGCCAACAATTACTGCTGCGGCGCCGGTGGAGGTGCCTGGGCAGCACCATATGCTGAGGAGCGCATTTACTACGGCCGGGTAAAGGCCAAACAGATTAAGGACACCGGGGCCGAGATGCTCATCGCACCCTGCCATAACTGTCGCGACCAGATCATGAAGAGTCTGCGCCCAGAGTATGACATGATGGATTTGGAGGTAAAATACCTCTGGGAATTGGTTGCGGACTCTCTAATAATTGATGGAGTAGATGATACAGAAGAATAGCAGTCTTTTATAAAGACCGCGCAGACGAGAGCCCCCGGCCATACATCTTGGTCGGGGGCTTTTATCTTGTCAGTCGTCCGTTTTCCGTTGACAGTTGAGTAAAAGGCGTGGAGCATGGGACGGCAGGTTCAAACATTTCGACGTCCGAAATCTGAAGGTCGAAATTCTCCTTCGGAGTCACACCCTGCGGGCGGGTTTCCAGTTTGGTCTTCCGTAATCCCCTCCGCCGTCATTCCGGAATCCGCCGACGGCGGATATCCGGAATCCAGATTGCAGATCGGTGACTGAGATTTAGGTAGAGCTTTACGGATACAGAGTCTGGATTCCCGCCTGCGCGGGAATGACGAACATGCTAGGCGAATGTCCAAATTTCGCGAGTGTCCTCTCTCCTTGCTTTGTGTCGGATCAACCTCGCGGTGCGAGAACGATCCGACCTACTGACTGCCCACTGCCCACTGCCAGCTGCCTCCTGTCTCCTGGCTCCTGGATTCTGACTCCTGACTCCTGTCTCCTGGATTCTGACTTTCGTTCTCCTTGACTTCAGTGAAGTCTACAATTAGTTTGATTGAGGGATTGCGGATTTGGAGCTAGAAACCCCAATGCTTAAATCCCCACACGCCCAAATTCCATCATCTATTCATTCCTGATTTCTATTTAATTGAGGCGAGAGTAAATGGCCAAAAAGAAACAGGCGAAAAGAGCGCGGAAACGACATGATCCTAGAACGCTCACAGAAGAGGACCGGACGCAGCTCCAGATGCTTCTGGATCGGGTCATGGCCCAGGACCCTGAAAAAGAGAGTTTCATCCAGTTTGTAGAGAGCCTGAAGCCCTTCATTCAACGATCCGTTCCCTTTACCCTTGCTTTCGTAGAAGCCCTCGGCTCAACATCGAGTCCTATGGTTGTCAAAGTGTTACAGATCCTGCAGAAAATCCCGGCAGAGAAACCCGTGAGGAGGGCACTCAAGACAGCACTCTACAGACTGGAACGTCAGGGACTTTTCAAAAAGGCAGAGGAGACAGAGTCGGAGCCGCGAGTTCTGATACCGCGCCCGGCTGATCGGCAGGCGGAGGCGTGGGCCAGTTGGCCGGAGAGCCTGGGGGAGCGCGGCATGGTCCTGAAACTGCCAGACGCTGGCCGCGGCTATGTGATGGCAGTTGCAGTGGTCAATTCGGAGGGCGTCTTTCATGAGTTTGAGGCGATCCAGACAACCCGCAAAGGAGTCAAAGCCCTTTTGGATAAGATGACCGGGGGGGTGGAGGGACGATTGATAGAGATCCCGGTGGAGCATTTCCGTTTTCTCATTGAAGAGGTGGCGGAGATCTACCAACGACAAAATCAGACATTGCCTTCCGGCTACCAACCAATCCATAAGCACCTGGCCTCCTGGGTGGAGGTGGTTTCACGTCCCCATGTCTACAATCTGCTGGATAAAAAAGAGATTGTGACAGATCCGATTCTCCTCCGCACCTCAGACAGTCTTCTGGAGGTG
The DNA here is from genome assembly GCA_022340745.1 of Deltaproteobacteria bacterium. Classification (GTDB taxonomy): domain Bacteria; phylum Desulfobacterota; class Syntrophobacteria; order BM002; family BM002; genus BM002. Next base: position 1,142 of record JAJDNL010000035.1, on the reverse strand, counting down.
CAGCCTTTTGTAACCTGGCGGCTGTCCGAAGGGCTGATTCAATCTTTTGTGGAGCGGATTAAAGAGCTCAGCGAAAGCCGGCTGGTACTTTCCCAGAGTGCGCAAATGGAGCGAACAGCCCAGATCTATAGGGAAGCGGCAGTGGAGATTTTCACCCCTGAGTTGCGGCAGCATTACCGCCGACTGCTGGAGGAGGCGGCCTTGCTCCTTCACCTGACAGATCGACCACAAGAGGCCAAGCGAGCTCTGGCCGTGGCCATTGATCTTGAGAACGAGATTGGCCTTCTCACCGAGGATACTTTTATTCTGGGCTTGGTACAGCGCTCCATTGCAGGTGAGGTTGGACCACAAGGGGAGGGTGCAGAAGAGCAGACCGAGAGAGAAAGGATCACGGAATCAGGGCTGATTATCCCGAGATAGGAAATTCGGAACCGAGTGATCATTAGGGCAGGTTGATCAGAAAAGGGATAGCCTGGTGCCTAGCATCTCGGAAGGTCATAGGTCATGGGCAATAGGTCATAGGCAGGCGTCATCCCATAACCCATTACCTATGACCCATGACCCATGAATCGACGATTTGAAACTTAGCGATCTGCTCTTAGTCTTCTTTGTGGTGAGATTTTTGGAGGTTAAAGATGCTTAAAACCATCGGTGTAAAGACTTCAGCTCAAACTGAGATGGTAGATGTAACCAGTCAGGTGCAAAACGAATTGAGCAAATCCGGGATAGAAGAGGGTCGTCTTATCCTCTATGTACCCCATACCACCGCCGCCATTACCATCAATGAGGGGGCGGATCCTGCGGTCAAGGCGGACATCCTCATGGTGCTCAATCAGATGGTGCCCTGGAAAGCCAACTATAAACACATGGAAGGCAATTCCCCCGCTCATGTTAAGACCAGCCTGGTGGGGTCAGCCGAGACCGTACTTGTGTCCGGCGGACGTTTGGTTCTGGGCACCTGGCAGAGAATATTCTTTTGCGAGTTCGACGGTCCAAGAAATCGCAAACTGCATTTGCAAATAGCCGCCTTGAAAGAATGATTGCAGGCTAACCTCAATATGGTAGTCGACAAACTTTTCCCTTGACACTTTCGTAGATTTTCCATAAAGTCCCCTATTTAGAAATAAGTTTCACAAAGTAAG
>JAJDNL010000034.1 GCA_022340745.1 Deltaproteobacteria bacterium | reverse complement strand
GGATAAAAAGGGCGCCAGAATCATGCTGACCATCAATTCCAAGGAGCCCTTTGCCGAGCCCGAGGACATGTTTTTCTGGTGGAAGATATTCTACGCGGCCAAAGAATCTTGGACCGTCACCTCGGAGAACTGGGAAGGGGTGAACTGGGGTCTTTTCACCGGCGATGATGAGGCCATGGAAGAGCAGGTGCGGAGGATAGTGGAGAATTACAAAAAGCTTGAATGTGAGATTCTCCTCTTGCCGGAGTGAGGCCACGCCTATTATGCGACCAGGCTTGGTCTGCAAAAGTGGTTCGCCGATGAAGATGTCAAGTTCATGAGTGTTCATGATCTGCTCAAGGAATACATCGAAACCGGACGGATTAAACTAGACAAATCCAAACATCCAGAACTCACCACCTATCACGATCCCTGTAACTACGCCAGGAAGAGTGAGCGTACTTTTGGTCATGGTTACTACGAGGAGCCGCGCTGGATTACCCAGCAGTGCGTGGATAATTTTGTGGACATGCATCCAAACCGGGCCAACAACTACTGCTGCGGAGGCGGTGGTGGTGCCTGGGCTTCGCCGTATGCCGAGGAGCGCATTCACTATGGCCGGGTAAAGGCCAAACAAATAAAAGATACAGAAGCAAAACTACTCGTAGCGCCCTGCCACAACTGCCGTGACCAGATCATGAAGAGTCTCCGTCAAGAATACGATTTTATGGATGTGGAGGTGAAGTACCTCTGGGAGTTGGTAGCCGATTCCTTGGTGATAGACGGAGTGAATGATAAAGAAGAATAGCTGTCGTAGCCCGGATGTTTCATGAATTGCTGTCGCGAGACCACGCAGATGGGCGTGCCACCTGGCAACCGCAGGGTTTTGGTTCCGAGGCGTACCTGAACGGTACGTCGCAGGGACCGAAACCTGAGGACGCCGGGAAGGACGGCCATATCCGTGGTCGCAGCAAGTAATTCATGAAATATCCGGGCTAGATAAAGACCGCGCAGACCAAAGCCCCCTGCCAGTCCCCTGGCAAGGGGCTTTTTTTCTGAGGAGTGAGGAGTTAGGAGCTAGGAGTTAGAATGCAGGTTTCAGTGTTCAGAACAAATAGAGGTTTTGCATTCAGCTTTTTTCTTTCCTGACACCCGACACCTGAAACCCAGGGAGGTGTACTACCTACCGGATCTTTGAAAAGTGGCCTCGAGCGTCTGAACCGCCGCAGCCAGATCCGCCTCTTTGATAATCGCAGAAAGAGAAGATACGGTGCACCCGAGAGCCAGCAGAGCTATCCCTTTGCTTTCCAAGGCTTTTGCCAGGGCATGGGCGATGCCATAGCGATCGCCGAAATGGGGCCCGTGAATATACAATGCAGCTACCTGAGAATGACACCTGAGAGCTGTGTTAGCCAAATAAGAGGAAAAAACTTCCCTTATCTGTGCTTCCTCCCCCTCCGGCAGGCAGAAGCTGACGCTTAGCCTGTTCTCCAGAGATGGTAGCGCTATTACGAAGGGCATCCTCATCTCCGACTGCCCCAGAGTTATCAAAGCCGCGCCGAGGTCTCCGAGATCTGATTGCGCCACAGTCAGACTCCATAGATCAAGGTCCGATTGCTGCACGATATCGTAGATCCTGATGATCTTTTCTTGGTAAGAAGCAATGATTTTCTTGAGAAGATGTTCCTTCCCTTCATAGGCTCCATACCAATCAGAGGGGGAGCGATAGGCCGGGAACGTAAAGGCTTCAAAGAAGGTATCGATCGCAGCTTCAGTCTCAGCGGTAGAAACAATGGCCGACACCGCCGAAGGCGAGCTGGCCATGCCCTGCAGGGTTATCTCTTTCCGGGCCAGAGCCTGCAGCAGTACACCTGGCACCTGCGGACGTTGGTCATGGGGAAAGACGGAGAGGGTGCTGACATCTCCATGAAGGTTCACTGTGGCAGCGCTGCCGTGCTGGGCTTCCACAAGTGAAGCAGCGGCGCGGCCGGCGGAGCCTTCGGTGCAAAAGGCTGTGATGCAGCTCGCACCCTGATCAAGGAAGGCATGGTTTAGAAAAGTGAGATTGATCTTGTTTCGTGCCAAAGGGGAGCAAACACCTGTCGCCAGGAGATTGTCGTCACCAGGGCTGGAAGAGGCCACATGTGCTCCCCCTTCCAGGAGCTTGAGGCCTCGCAGCTTGATTTTCGTCATTGCCAGTTACCCGGCGCGACAAGCCCACCCCCTACATCTGCACATGGCACTAAGCAAAGAAGCTTTCTACAGCCTCTACCAAGGTCTTGCTGTCCACCGGCTTGGGAATGTATTCTTCCGCCTCGGTTGACATTCCCTGGGCATGGGTATAGCTGGTCGTTGGCACGGCTTCACCCACTGCAGTAAGCAGGATAACCGGGATGTCCTTCGTCGCACTGTCAGCTTTCAGTTCAGCGCAGAGCTGGTATCCGTCTTTTCTGGGCATCATTACATCCAGGACCAGAAGGTCGGGGTGGCGTTCCTTGATGGCCTCTTCGCCCTCGACGCCATCATAGGCCTTCCCCACTTCGTAGCCCTTGTCCTCCAGCATCATGGAGACAGTTTCCACCAGATCGGGATCGTCGTCAACAATCAAAACATATTTCTTTGACATTTCAAGACCTCCTAATATGAAACGTTTCGTACATTTTAGACTAAAATTCCCTTAGTTTTCGCTGACCTTTATCTCCGGTCTCGGGTAAAGACCTGCCATCTCAACAATCTCTGGGACCTTTTCCTCCCATTCGATGGCCATGATGTGAAAGCCCCTGATCCCTTCCTCTTCTTTCAATTCCTCGATCTGCTCGACGCAGATTTTGATTCCCTCATCAGCTTGTTTTTCTTTCGGGACAGCGGCCAAGCGCTCAATAATGCCGTCAGGAACATCAATCCCTGGGACCCGGTTTTTCATATATTTGGCCATGCCCACATTTTTCATGGGCGTCAACCCTGCAAGGATGGCTACCTTCTCGTGCAATCCCTGGTCCCGAACCTGTTGCATCCAGGTTTTGAACTTTTCCATGTTGTAGATGCACTGGGTCTGAATGAATTGGCAACCGGCCGCCACCTTTTTGGCCAGACGCGCCACTCGAATTTCAAAAGGGTCGGCAAAAGGATTTGCAGCGGCACCAATGAACATCTTCGGAAGCTCTTTCATTTCAAAGCCGCCAAGTAGTTCACCCTTATCCCGCATCAGTTTCACCGTCTGAATCAGTTGGGTGGAGTCGAGGTCAAAGACGTTGATGGCCTGGGGGTGATCGCCAAAGTGTTGATGGTCCCCAGTGAGACAGAGGATATTATGAATGCCGAAAGAAGCAGCTCCAAGGATATCACTTTGGATGCCGATGCGGTTGCGGTCTCTGGTAACCATCTGCAATACGGGCTCCAACCCCATTTGCTTGATGCGGATGCACGCGGCCAGGCTACACAAGCGCACCACCGAGGTCTGGTTGTCGGTAACGTTTATGGCGTCCACGTGGTCCTTGATGAGGTTTGCCTTCTCCTCCACCACCTCACCGTTGGCGCCACGGGGCGGACCACATTCTGAGGTGACGGCAAAGTGTCCTTCTGCCAAGATTTTTTCCAATTTGCTGGGTGTTGTCGTGTTCATAGGCGCACATCCTCTCTGACGA
>JAJDNL010000025.1 GCA_022340745.1 Deltaproteobacteria bacterium | reverse complement strand
CCTGCTCTTCGGCCGTTCTCTGGGCACAGCACTGGCCGTGGATCTGGCCAGCAAGGAGCCCTGCCTTGGAGCGGTGCTGGAGGCTGCCTTTACTTCGTCGCACGAGATGCTCGAACGCTATTTCTTTGGAGCTATTCCTGCTGAACTCCTCCAAAGTGCTTACGATAACCTGGGAAAGATCCACCTTGTTCGCGCACCACTCCTCTTTATCCATGGCCAATACGACGAAGCCATACCGGCTGAGATGGCCCAACGGCTCTATCAGGCCGCTCAGTCCCCTAAGCGATTTCACCTCGTCATAGGATCAGGACACAATGATACCTATGTGGTTGGCGGTTTTGAGTACTTCCAACAGTGGCAGGATTTTCTGCAGGAATGCTTGAAGAAGAAGGAATAGATTTTAGATTGCAGATTTGAGATTTCAAGATCAAAATCTGAAGTCAAAATCCACAATCTTCAATCTTCGATCATCAATGGAGGACTCGTCTCGTAATATCTTCCACATCATCAACTTCGAACGGTTTGTGCAGATAGCCGGTTATGCCCAACTCTTCTGCCTCTTCCTCATAGTGCGCTTTTGTCGTGGCAGTGACGATCACTACTGCCGCATCGACCTTGCTTTGCCGCAGTCTCTTGAGCACCTCTATACCATTCATGCCCGGCATCTTGATGTCTAAAAAAATAAGTTTCGGCTTGTGAGATTTCATGTACTCAATAGCCTCAAATCCATTATCCAGGGTCACCAAGGTATAATCGTCTCCAAGCATGGCATCGAATGACTCCAGAATCCCCTGATCATCGTCCACCACCATTATTTCTCCATCCAGCCAAGCCATAATTTAGCCTCCTCTCCTAGCCCGGATATTTCATGAATGACTTGCTGCGACCACTGATATGGCCGTCCTTCCTGGCGTCCTCGGCTGTCGGCCCCTGCGACGTACCGTTCAGGTACGCCTCGGAACCAACACCCTGCGATTGCCAGGTGGCACACCCATCTTCGTGGTCTCGCGACAGCAATTCATGAAATATCCGGGCTGGCCCGGAAGAACGGTCATAGCCGCGGTCGCAGAAGATGATTCGTGCACTAGCCGGGCTTTTTTCAATCTTGGAGCAAATATGGTGCCAGAATTAAATGATTTTCATTGATGGACGGCAACAAGGCAGTAAATAAGGGGAAAAACGTCATCACCCAGTGCACAGAAGTAGGAGGATTTGGGTGGATATGCCTATGATCATGTACAATGGACCACAAATATGGGCAGAGTTAACCTTGGACACCAGGCAACGTCAGGATAAAGGTGGTCCCCTGCCCAACCGAACTTTCAACCTGGATTTCGCCGCCGTGCTCCTCGATAATTTTGTGCGTCATAGCCAGACCAAGACCCGTACCGCTGTCTTTGGTGGTAAAGAAAGGATTGAATATATTGTCTTTCGTGGTTTGCTCCATACCAACTCCGGTGTCTTTGAACTGAACTACCACATCACCTTCGAGTGGTCCCACCTCGATAATCAATGTACCACCGTCAATCATTGCCTGCTGGGCGTTCATGATAAGATTTGAAAAAGCTCGCACCAAATGTTCCTGATCAGCCCAAATCTCCGGTAGAACCCCTTCCTCGTGTATCTCGAATGTGATGCCAGCCTCCTCGAGTTTATCGCGATAAAGATCCACCGCCTGTTTCAGGCAATCACCCAGATTGGTCATTTTGAACTTCAGCTTGGGTGGCCTTGCCAGTTCCAGTAGGTCCTCTATCAGATCATTTATCCGGTTGAGCTCGCGGGGAACGGTAATTTGGAATTTATCGAAAAAAGCCGGGTTGGAGAGCTTTCTCGGCAAGAGTTGGACAAAGGTTTTAATGGCAGAGAGCGGATTGCGGATTTCGTGGGCGAGTCCGGCTGAAAGTGTCCCAAGGGCTGCCAGTCTATCACTTTGCCGCATGCGCGCCTCCAAGACCTTAAGTTCGGTAATGTCGTTGATCACCACCAGGACCCCCATCTTTTCATTGCGTCCATTCTCTAGAAATGAGGTATTTATCATGAGAGTGCGTTGCTCTCCTTCTCCTTTCTCCAACGATATTTCCTGGTTGCGGCAAGGGGTCTGTGTGTGCAAACATTTTTCCAGCATTCGGACAAATGGATTGCCCTCGGGCCATAGGTTGCGGAAGCTTGTACCCTGCCAGTGCCTACCCTCCAGCCCCAGTATGGACGCAGCTGTTCCATTGGCACTAACAACCCGTTCCTCCAGATCCAGGGTTATGAGGCCATTGGTCATGGAGGCCAAGATCATATCGTTGTAGCTTTTTAACTCGAGGATCTCATCCAGCTGCTGCTCCAGTTGCTGGCGCTGTGCCAAGATCTCATTGATCATGGTATTGAAATTGTTTGCCAGATCCTCCACCTCGTCCCTGGTGTGAATATCTAGTTGCTGTCCCAGATCGCCCCCAGCAGCGGCGATGGTTGCCTCAACTACTTGCCCCAAAGGCTTGGTGATGCGCCCGGCCATGACCCGGGCCCCAATCAGTCCAAGAATAAGGGCCACCGTGCCTATTGCCAACAGGACCAGCTGGGTCTGTCGAATTTGCCAGTACATCCGTTCAAGTGAAAGCCCCACTCGCACCGTGCCCCACTTCATCTCGGACCCGGGGATGAAAACCGGCACAGCGATGTCCATTACACGCTCACCAGTTTCTTCCCACAAAACAGACTGGATAACCGCAGTGTTAGCAGCCAGTGCTTTTCGGTTCACAGCATCATCCAAGTATTTTCCTTGCCAGCCACTGTGACCGCTAAACGCTGCCACCTTTTCCTCTTTATCAAGTATGATGACATAAGCGATGTCAGCACCCTGGCTGGCCTGCTCGGCATTCTGCTCTAAAGTGATGTAATCGTAGGTAACGAGCGCATGAGTGGAAACAGCAGCGATACTGTGGGCCACAGCGAAGCCGCGTACCTCTACCTCCTGTTTAATGCTCCGGCTGGAACGGTGCCCAACAAGCACAATGATACTGACCATCAGTGCTAAGACAACCGCGCCGGTGGCAACCATGAACCGGGTTTTGAGGCTTATTTTGCGGGGGAACCAGGACATTCAGCGCTGTCCGTTTTTGTTTGTTAGATTGCGGACAACTGACGTGAGCCATCAAAAGGAGAAGTTGAAAGGCTACTGTTTGTCCAGCCAGATTTTTTTCAAAGGAATGTACGGGCTTCCAAGAGCGCTAATTTCCAAGCCCTTCACATAAGGTTGAAACACGGACTCGAAGACCCAATACATAAAAGGAATCATCGGAGCATCTTCCAAAATCATGCCCTCTGCCTCCCGATACAGCCTCACCCGTTTGATAATATCGGTTTCCTCCAGAGCCTGGGCGAGGAGGCGATCCACTTTGGGGTTGCTGTAGTGCATGAAGTTGTAGGGAGAGTCGGATCCGCAAATTGCATTGAGGAAATCGTCAGGATCTGGAATGTCGGCAGACCAGAAGTAACGATACAACTGAAACCTGCCGGAGTTTAGGGCCGCTTCAAAAGTAGGCCAATCAGTTTCATACTTGATTTGTAGTTCAACCCCCACCGCGGCTAAGTCCGCTGCCACCATGGCCAATTCCTTCTGGGCCACGTTTGATTTCGAAGCAGACAGGAGAGTCAATGACAGCTTTTTTTGCGCTGGGCCATACCCGGCCTCCGCCAGGAGTTCTTTGGCCCTTTCTCGGTCATAACCGTAGGCGGCGTTTTCCGGAGTATACCCGGTCATGCCGGGCGGCAGGATTGTTTCCGCTGGAATGAACTGATTTTTGAACACCTCACGAATGATTTCTTCTTTGTTGATGGCCCAACCAAGAGCTTGCCGTACCCGTTTATCTTTCAAAGCGGCAGCGGTGCAATTCATTCCATAAAACTGCAGGCTCAAACTAGGCTTCCTGACGAATTGATAGACGGTTGTCTGGGCCATTTTTTCTCGATCTGCTCCGAATACAGCTGCTTCCTCCAGGCGATCTGCCAAAAAATCCTGTAAGATCTTCTGACGTTGCGCTCCGGCATAAATGGTGTAGACGACTCGATCTATATAGGGGCGACCCCCGAAGTAATCCTCATTGGCTCCGAGAATGATCTTGTCCTCCTCAAAGGACTCCAAGCGAAAAGGTCCCGTGCCTACTGGATGAGAGCCAAATTTCTTGCCCAGTCGCTCGATCTCTTCTCTGGGAACCACCTTGGAACTGATCATTGCCAAAACGGAGAGAAATGGTGCAAAGGGTTCGTTAATGGTGATCTGCAAAGTATGGGCGTCTATCGCTCTCAGGCCCACAACTGCGTTACTCTCACCATTGCGGTAGGCAGCAGCCCCTTTGACTCTTTGAAAAAAGCTAAGAGCACTGGACTCTTCTTTAGGATCCAGGATGCGAGTGAATGAATAGACAAAGTCCTCGGCAGTAACTTCCCTGCCATTGTGGAAGCTCGCATCGTCCCTCAGGTTAAAGGTATAGACCAGGCCATCAGACGAGACCTTCCAATTGGTCGCCAGGGCCGGTACCACATTGAGGTTCTGGTCAAATTGAACCAAACCGTCAAAGATTTGTTGAATAAGCGTTACAGCGTAGATATCGGTGGAAAAAGCAGGGTCTAGGGTTCTCGGACTCCAGGGAAGGGGAGCTCGATAGACGCCTCCTGTCCTGACTTCAGGCTGGACTTTTTCGGGGGGTCCGGTAGGCTCTTGCTGACAACTGATGGTAAAGCTTAGTATGACAATAAGTGACACGAGCAGTCTTCTCATGAGCTTTCATCCGCTTCTGATTTGTTCTTGACAAGCCACGCTTTATCTTAGCTCTGTGAGATGACTACTATACCAGCTTTCGGAGCGTTTGCAAAAAAAAAGCATAGCCCAACAGGACTATGCTTCTCACACCAACCAACCACACGTTGGTCGTAATTAGGCCCCCCCGCCCCCTTGAGCTAGCGCCGGTAGTGCATACATAGCAATAATGCTACCCGTGACGAGAAGTTGAATCAAAATCCTCTTTGCCTTTTTCATAACTCCTCCCTCCTCTCATATCGTCCCATAAATTTTGTGCGCCTTTCTGGAATTGAATAGAGGCGATATAGAGCAAGGTCGGTACCAGAGTGGGCAAAGCGGAGAAACATGCGGAAATTTGCATCTAAGCTGTTAAGATAATTACTTAATTATTTTCAGACAAAAGGACGTTAAATCCCTATCTCTCAAGTAGGTTTGCACAGTGTCCAAGATAGTCGTTCCTTTCAAATGGCAACCCCTACCCCATAAATAGTGTTGAGATATCAACAACTCATCTCTTCTGCACATGATTATGTGCACTGCCCAGATAGATGTGCAGTGGAGGTAGGACGCAGAGCTATAAGCGCGGAGCGCATAGCTCACAATTGAAAGAAGACTAGGAACTAAGCACTAGGAACTAGGCACAGGAGGACGACACGAGGACACGGAGAAACGGCGAGACGGGGATGAGAGATCAGAGGTCAGACGACGGAAGACGGAGGAAAGAAGACGGAAGACAATTAACTCCATGCCTTCTCAAATTCGCAATCCGCAATTCGAAACTGGGAACCCGCCCGAAGGGTGGGAGTCCGCAGGACAAATCCGAAATCACCAAATTGCCTGCTGTCCGCTGCCGGCTGCCAGCTGGATAGTGTCTAGGTAGGGAATTACTTGGGAGAGCTGGATGGGGGTGTTTCTTTGATTGCCAAGGATTTCATCTTCTGAATGAGGGTATTGCGGTGAATGTTCAGAATGCGGGCGGCCTCACTCTGATTCCACCCTGCTTTCTTCAATGCTTTCAGGATATACTGTCTTTCAAAATTCTCCCGCGCCTGAAGCAATCCATCCCCCAGGGGGGGAGTCTCTAGAGTCAAGCTGGAATCCAGGAGAATATCCAGCGGCAGGTCTGCAAAGGAGATCGGTTCGCTGTCGGAGCCAAGTACGACGAGCCTTTCAATCAAATTCTCTAACTCGCGGATATTGCCAGGCCAGGGATAGCGCTCCAGGGTGTCCAAACTTTTATCGGTAAACCCCTTGATGTCGCGTGTCAACAACACATTAAATCTATTGAGGAAATGTTGGGCCAACAGTTTTACATCCCCGTGTCGCTCACGCAGAGGGGGGAGTTTGACAGGAATTACATTAAGGCGAAAATAAAGATCGCTCCGAAAACTTCCCGCTTCGATGAGTTCTTCGAGATTTGTATTGGTGGCTGCCACGATTCTGACGTCCACTTTAATGGTCCGGTTGCTGCCCAATCGTACAATCTCCTTGTCTTGGAGAACGCGTAAGAGTTTAGCTTGCAGCTCGGAACGAAGCGCTGAAATCTCGTCTAGAAAAATAGTGCCCCCGTGGGCGTGTTCGAACTTCCCGATGCTACGGGTGTGGGCACCTGTGAAAGAGCCTTTTTCGTGGCCGAAAAGCTCACTCTCCATGAGTTCGCTGGGAATAGCTGCACAGTTGATGGCCACGAATGGGGCCTTATTGCGGTTGCCGTGTTGGTGAAGGGATCTGGCGATAAGTTCTTTGCCGGTACCACTCTCGCCGGTAATCAGCACCGAACTGCTTGTACTTGCCACCTTGTTTACAAGTTGCAAGATATCCAACATTCTTGGATCCTTGCTTACGATCTCAAGTTCTCCATACCTGTGTGCTATTTCCGAGCGAAGATAACGCACTTCTCTTTGCAAAATCTGCTTTTCCAGAACCCGAGCCACAGCTGAGAGAATGTCGTCAGGTTCGAAAGGTTTGGTGATGTAGTCATAGGCACCGAGTTTGATCGATTGCACAGCTTGTTCAGCTTTATCGGAAGCTGAAATCATAACCACGTCCATGGGCTCATCCAAGGTGCGAAGCCTCTTGAGGGTCTTGATGCCATCAATCTCAGGCATGGCAACATCCAAAAAGACAAGGTCGTAATGAGAATCTTGGCAATAGGTAATTGCCTCGTGGCCACTTGCTGCAGTAGTCACTTCGTAGTCATCCTCAAGGATGACCTGAAGAGCATCTCGCGCACCCTGCTCGTCATCAACGACAAGGACCTTGGCTTTGATGGACTTTTCCTTACTCATAAGCTCCACATACCGTCGATACTAGATTTCGATATTCACTTTTATTTACTAACCACGGAGACACGGAGAGAGGTAATTTCAGATTGTTGATTGTCGATTGCAGATTGGGAAAATTTTCAGGATCGGATTTCTTTAATTCTACAATCTTAAATCTAAAATATACTCTGTGCCTCTGTGGTGAATCCGCTATCAAGCCTCCCTAGGCCGCCGTAATTCGAGGCAAGGGAGATAATCGTTATCGAAACTGTCCTTTGGCTATCCGTTCTGAAAGTAGCAACTCTGGCACTGATGTGTCAACGCGAAAAGATCGTGTTTCATCGATACTCGATCCTGGTTCGTTTGAGCGTGACTCAGCAACACGCACTTTTCAAGTTTGAAGATGTTCATCGCAAATAGATGAGCGAGAATATAGTATCAAGCATCTCGTATCGAGGGACTAGTATAGAGAATCTGCTAAGTTTTCAAAATAGTTGACAAGATTGCTATATCTGGGCTAGTTATAGGTGCGGGATTGAGGAGTTGTGGTGTGATCGGTCTTAGGACGAAAGATGGATCAGTCCGAAAAGCGTCTTATTTTTAGTGCCGAAGATATTGCTCGCCAAGTTCAGCGGATGGCAAGCGAGATCTCTGCCGACTATGAAGGCAAAGAGGTCGTACTCATAGGGGTTCTTAAAGGTGCTTTCATCTTTCTTGCTGATCTAGTGCGCCAGCTCAGCATACCCGCGCAGATGGATTTTGTCCGGTTGGCAAGCTATGGTACGGCAACCGAGTCCAGCGGCACAATTAGAATTACCACCGATGTCGAGTTGAATTTGAAAGGTCGTGATGTTCTCATAGTGGAAGATATTGTCGATTCCGGCTTAACCACAGTATTCTTGCGCGAACATCTATTGGCCAAGAATCCACGTTCTCTAAAAATGTGCGTTCTGCTGGACAAAAGAGAACGGCGCAGCGTCTCCATCCCACTGGATTATGTGGGCTTGCACCTGGACAAGGGATTTGTAATAGGCTATGGCTTAGATTGCAATGAAGCCCACCGTCAGTTACCTGGCATTTATGAATTGATTGTGTAGCTATCCTGTGGCCAGGCGCACTGGGTGCAACTGGGGTAACGAGGTTAAGCAATGATTGTTCAGTGTGATCAGTGCCAGAAGCAATTCAAGCTGAATCCGGAAAATATAAAGCGTCCCACGGTCAAAGTTCGTTGTTCCAACTGCCAAAATGTCTTCAGTGTTTCTCGACCAGAACCGGCTGGCGTAGTGGAAACGGCGCTTACCTCCCCTGAAGTAAAAAGTCCACCTCCCACCCGCCCAGCCTCCAGCAGACGACTGCTTATCCTCCTCATCCCTCTGCTCGTGATTGCAGGGGGTCTCGCCCTGTGGCTTTACGTACCATGGCCCGTGTCGACGAAAACCGTCCCGCAAACCACCGGTATCGAAAAGCTTCATTTGGTTAAGAGCCGTGGCTTCTTCATAGATAACAAGCAGGCAGGACAGCTCTTCGTGATCCAAGGCCGGGTCCGTAATGACTTCCCCGTGCCTCGGCGTTGGATTCATTTGCGTGCCAAACTTTACACAACCGATGGCCAGACCGCGAGGCAGTTGGATTTCTACGCTGGCACCATGCTCTCTGAGCAGCAACTGCAAAGTGTGCCGCTCGAAGAGCTCGTGGGGTTAATTCAACGTCCCCCTGTCAAACAGGATCGGGTGCAAACAATAGCCGCTCGAGAAGAGGTCACCTTCACCGTGCCTTTTGGTGATCTTCCAGAATTGACCGAACTCAGCGACTACAGTGTGGAAATTCTTGCATCCCAGCCCGCCTGACATTCCGACCAACCAGGCCTTGTGTCGCTGGCTGGCCTCAGTGCGTCCCTCTGCATTTTCATGGTACAAAGTGACTGAAGCATGGTAAAAAACCGCAACATAATTTTCGCCACCGTTATGCTCGCTTTGGTAGTTAGCTTGGGCACCGTGGGATACATGACCCTGGAACATTGGAATTTTTTAGATTCTCTTTACATGACCGTCATTACCATTTCCACCGTGGGCTTCAGCGAAGTCAATCCAGTCAGCAACCAAGGGCGGATACTCACTATGGCCGTCTTGATTTCCGGCTTAGGGGTGTTGGCCTACGTAGTCGGCACTCTCACTCGAACCTTGGTGGAGGGGCAATTGCTGGAAGTTATGGGGAGGAAAAAATTGGAACGTCAGATTAAAAAACTTAAACATCATTACATCATCTGTGGCTATGGTCGCGTAGGCCGAATTATCTGTGAGGAGATCAAGAAGTCTAGGCCCACTCCCGTGGTTGTCATCGATAGTGACAGCACTTTGACCCCTATGATAGAAGAACATGGCTATCTGTATTATCTCGGAGACGCCACGAGTGAGGAAACTCTCTTGAAAGCGGGCATTCTCTCAGCCAAAGGACTTGCAACCGCCCTCGATTCCGAGGCCGACAATGTTTACATAACCTTGACCGCCAAAGGTCTGAACCCCGAACTATTTGTTCTGGCTCGAGCCGGGAGAAGAGGCTCAGAAATAAAGCTCGAGCGCGCCGGTGCCGACCGGGTAATATCGCCCCATCAGATCGGCGGTTTCCGCATGGCCCAGGCTTTGCTTCGGCCCAATGTCGCCGAGTTCATCGACTTCGCCACCCACGATCCAGACAGTGGCATGAACATGGAAGAGATTCCGATCAGAGCCAATAGCCAATTTTCTGACATTTCACTGGTGGACTCTGGTATCAGGCAGCAGTTCGATCTCATTATTGTGGCCATAAAAAAGACCTCCGGTGAAATGATCTTTAATCCAGCCTCCCACACCCGCATTCAAATCGGCGATACCCTTATTGCTTTGGGCCAGAGAAGTAACCTCATAAAACTCGAGCGACTCCTTGGTAATATAAACGCTGAGTAGCTGTCCATTGAGGTATCCCAAAGCAGAGGAGCACTACAAACTATCAAATGCCAAGCACCAAACAAGTACTCAATTACAGATGTAAGATGTGCGATGTGGGATGTGAGATACACTATCGTTTCCCGGGGTTTATTATCCCACATCTCATATCTCATATCTCACATCCAGCTTTAATTTGTTTTCCTGACACCTGACACCTCATGCCAGACACCTCACACCTACCATCTCACCCCCCTGATCTGAAACCTGCGATTAATGTCTGCGGAAGTAATAAATATCATTGACAAAAGCAGGTTAGCATGGTACGTTTCGGCGTTTTTTTGGGGTAATTGATCTCACATTCTGAGAGGAAGATGCTAGAGGAACCGAATGCTAGATCTTAAGTTCGTAAGGGAAAATCAGCAACTGGTACAACAAATGCTGCAAAATCGCCGCTCTGACCTCGAGCTCCAGCCACTATTGAACTTGGATCAAAAGCGGAGGCAGATTATCCAGGAGGTCGAATCTCTCAAGCATAATCGCAAGATAGTTTCGGACCAGATTGCCCAGATGAAAAAAAGCGGAGAAGACGCAACAGAAACTATCAGCAGCATGCGGCAGGCTTCACAGCGCATTAAAGAGCTGGACCAGAAACTTGGCACGATAGAGGATGAAATCCATCAATTGCTCTTGCTCATTCCCAATGTGCCGCATGAGTCAGTCCCAGTTGGCAAAGATGAACTGGATAATCCGGTGGTTAAGCGGTGGGGAGAGATCACCGAGTTTCCTTTCACCCCTAAGCCCCACTGGGAACTGGGAGAGAATCTTGGAATTCTTGACTTTGAACGCGCTGCCAAAATGACTGGCGCACGTTTCACTTTATACTGGGGTTTGGGTGCCCGGCTTGAACGCGCCCTCATCAACTTCATGCTTGATCTTCACACCACCAAGCACGGCTACTATGAAGTGCTGCCGCCTTTTCTGGTGAACAGTCTCGCCATGACCGGTACAGGTCAATTACCCAAATTCAAGGAAGACCTGTTCAAGCTGGAGGACTCGGACTACTACCTGGTACCCACGGCAGAGGTTCCGGTGACCAATATTTACATGAACGAGATCCTGGAAGAGGATGATCTCCCCCTGCATTTCACAGCCTACACCCCTTGTTTTCGTTCTGAGGCCGGCTCTTATGGCAAAGATACCCGCGGCCTCATCCGCCAGCATCAGTTTAACAAGGTCGAGCTGGTTAAATTCACTACTCCAGAGCAATCTTATGACGAATTGGAAAGTTTGCTGCTCGATGCCGAGGAGGTTCTCCAAGAGTTGCGACTTCCTTACCAGGTAGTGACCTTATGCACTGGAGACTTGGGCTTTTCTGCTGCAAAAACCTATGATATAGAGGTCTGGATTCCCGCCCAGGAAGCCTTTCGGGAAATTTCTTCATGCAGTAATTTTGAAGACTTTCAGTCAAGGCGAGCAAACATCAGATATCGCCCTCGCGACAGGAAAAAAATCGCCTTTACATCTACACTCAATGGTTCCGGTCTCGCTGTGGGCCGTACCCTGGTCGCCATCCTGGAAAACTGGCAACAAGAGGATGGAAGCGTTGTGATTCCTCCCGTTCTTCGCCCCTACATGGGTGGAATCGAGGTTATTGTTCCACAAACTTGAAATTTCTGCACCATTGAAGCTCCCTGCAGTCCCGCTACAGCGGGACAGGGAATCTTCGAAATGTAAGGAAGTGATTCCATTTTATTGTAGTCCGCTCGCTAACCCCGCAGCAAGACTTGTCGACGAGACTTGTCGACGAGCTCAAGTCGTGTCGCTGCGGGGAATGCGCTCGCTGGAGCATTTTCACAAGGAGGATACCGCATGACCAGACGTGAACTTATCGCCGCAGTTGCAGCTGCCGAAGGCCTCACTATCAAAGAAGCGGAACTGGCTGTCAAGACCGTGTTCGCTAGTATGGAACAGGCACTTGTAAAAGAAAATCGGGTCGAGATCCGCGGTTTTGGTAGTTTCAAAGTGAAGGCATATCGGAGTTATCAGGGGCGCAACCCTAAGACCGGTGAGATCATTCGAGTACAGGACAAGAAGCTTCCCTTTTTCAAGGTGGGAAAAGAACTGAAAGAGAGGGTCGACGGCAATTAATATGTGCGGTCGATTCGGCCCTGTCAACCACTGCTTGTTTGGCGTCACCCTTCGGCGGCGAGCTCACTGAAAAATATCAAATCTTAAGGTGTCAGATATTATGGAGGTGTCAGGTTTCGGGTGTCAGGTGTCAGGAAAGAACAAGAAGATTGAAACCTGTCGAAGATTTCGTGTGAAGCGAAACGGCAGCGGGGAACACTGCTTGCCGCGCCGAAGCCCTTGATGTGAAGGCGGGAGCACTGAAACCTGAAACCTGAACACTGAAACCTTTTTTGTTTTGATTTGTGACAGTGATACGACCATGAGATCATGGCGGACAACGAAACGGAAACGGAGACTCTGGCTGTTCCTTGTAGCTGCTGTTGCGCTCGGTTTTGCCGCGGCTTTTTTGTTAGGAAAGCATTTTTTTTCCACACCGGGATCAACCACTCCTCATTCCAAAATTCGCAATTCTGCCCCGGTGCAAGCTGCCAGTACGCGGAAGGTACATCTTTATTTCGCCAGCCGTAAAGGCCGCTTTCTCCATGCAGAAGAAAGAAAGATACAAGCAACCGACACCGTTTCTGCTATTGAGGCCATCGTCAGCGCTCTTTTGGAAGGGCCTGAGGATGCCAATCTTGTTTCCACCATCCCAGCTGGCTCCAAGCTTCTCCACACCTTTATCACAGATGACGGTACTGCGTATGTCGATTTCAACTCCGAGCTCTCCCTTTTACATCCTGGTGGGATCACTGCTGAACGGCTCACTATTTATGCCATCGTCAACTCACTTGTGTTGAACCTTGATTCTGTAGAACGAGTGCAATTGCTTCTGGAGGGCAAACCGGCACCCACTCTCGCTGGCCACCTGGATATTCGACTTGCTAGGACGGCCAATCTCCTAATCGTCCGTTGACATAACAGGGCTTCGTTCCGGTGGACTGATGAAAGGATAGAGTGGTGGAGCATTGCAAAATATCAAATTGGTCCTTCGGACTCCCCACCTTGCGGGCGGGTCCCCGGTTTCCAAATACCAACTTTCAGGGTTTCAGATATCGGGTGTCAGGGAAGAAAAACAAAAACACTGAAACCTGAAACCTCTTCAAAAGTCTTTTATGGACCCGATTTCATAGAGTCCTCACAAAGTTGAACCATTATGTCCGAAAGCAAACGGCTAAAGAGAACGCGCAATATAGGCATCATAGCTCACATTGATGCTGGCAAGACCACGGTCACCGAGCGCATACTCTACTATACCGGTAAATCCCATAAGATGGGTGAGGTCCACGACGGCGAGGCTGTCATGGACTGGATGGAGCAGGAGCAAGAGCGAGGTATCACCATTACCTCAGCTGTTACCACCTGTCGTTGGCTAGACCATGAAATCAACCTGATAGACACGCCTGGTCACGTGGATTTCACCATTGAAGTGGAGCGTTCTCTTAGAGTTCTGGATGGTGCTATTGGGGTCTTTTGTGCTGTTGGGGGTGTGGAACCACAGTCCGAGACAGTATGGCACCAAGCAGACAAATACCGGATTCCCAAGATCGCCTTCATTAACAAAATGGACCGCCTTGGCGCCGATTTTCATGGCGCTGTGGATCAAATGCGAGAAAAGCTAGGGGCTCGACCACTGATAGTGCAGGTACCCATGGGCGCGGAAGCAGATTTCTCCGGCGTCATAGATTTACTTGAGATGCAAGCAGTTTGTTGGGATGAATCTAATCTAGGCCTCACCTATGAGTACATGCCCATTCCTCCTGAATATGTAGAAGATGCTCAGGCAAAACGGGTCGAACTCCTTGAATTTGTCGCCGAGTTTGATGATGCCATTATGGAGAAATACCTGGCGGATGAAATACTTGAAGCGAAAGATCTGCTCCCGGTAATTCGCCAAGCCACTCTCAACCTGGAAGTGGTTCCGGTGCTGTGCGGTAGTGCTCTAAAGAATAAGGGCATCCAGCTTCTCCTGGATGCTATTGTTGATTATTTGCCCAGTCCCTTGGACGTTGCGGCTGTAGTTGGACTTCACCCCAAAAGTGGAGAAAAAGAGATCCGCTCAAGTAGCGGCCAGGAACCTTTTGCTGCTCTTGCTTTTAAGATTCAGATGGAGCAAGGGCGCAAGCTCACCTACGTAAGGGTATATTCAGGAACGGTGGCCGCTGGATCCACAGTCTACAATGTCAACCGGAAGCAGGAAGAAAAGGTTGCGCGCATATTCCAAATGCACGCAAACAAGCGTGAAAAACGCGTACGAGTCGGTGCCGGAGAAATAGTGGCCATGGTAGGCCTCAAATCTACTACCACCGGGGACACCATTTGCGATCCAAAAAACCCTATTCTTCTGGAACATATTGAGGTTTATGAACCGGTGATCTCCATTGCCATGGAGCCGCGCACCCGAGCCGATGAGGAGAAGACTCTTCAGTCCCTTGAGAAGCTAGCGGTGGAAGACCCCACCTTCCACTTCCGGCAAGATCCGGATACAGGGCAGACCATAATCTCTGGAATGGGTGAACTTCACCTGGAGATTCTTGTCAATCGATTGCTGCGAGAATACTCGGTCCAGGTTAATATTGGAAAACCACAGGTAGTCTATCGCGAAACCATTACTGCTGCCACTAATGCCGAATCCACTTTTGACCGTGAAATCGCTGGAGTTCTCCATTACGCTCAGGTGGAACTGCATCTGGAGCCAAGACCGAGAGGCAAGGGCAACCGTTTTCGCGAGCTGCTTCGGGATGACTCCATACCTCCCTCCTTCATTCCCGCGGTGGAGGAAGGTGTGATGGAGTCACTGGAAAGTGGTGTTATCGCTGGTTATCCCATGGTGGATGTAGAAGTTGCGGTCATTGGGGGTACACTCAAGGAGCAAACCGCAAGTGAACTGGCTTTTAAAGTCGCGGCCGCATCGGCTCTTCAGGAAGGTTGCAGAATGGCGCAACCACAGCTGCTCGAGCCCATCATGTCAGTAGAAATAATTGTTCCTGAGGAGTTCACTGGCGATGTAATCAACGACCTCAATATACGGAAAGGCAAAATAGAAGGGGTTCACTCTAAACGCTCAGTAAATATCATCCACGCTACCGTGGCTCTGTCTCAGATGTTTGGTTATTCAACCTCACTGCGCTCCGCCAGTCAGGGGAGAGCAACCTTCACCATGCAATTCTCCCATTTCGACAGTCTGGTGGAGAAAAAGGAACTTTTTATTTAGTTTCGGATGTGAGACCTGAGATGTGGGATTTGAGATTTCGGATTGCGGATTTGGGAAGGCATGGGGCATGGAGCAAAGAGAAGTAATTTCGAATTGCGAAACTGGGAACCCGCCCGAAGGGCGGGAGTCCGCAGGACAATTTCGAAATTATCAATCCGCAATCCGAAATTGCCAAAGTACCTAGTTCTCAGTCCCTAGTAAGTCGACTGGCTGTCAGCTGCTAGCTGCCTCCTGCCCGCTGTCCTATGCCTCCAGCCACGCCAGCGTCTTCTGAAGGATCTCCTCATATACCGCTTCCTGGCTGCGGTCGGCAGACTTGGGCAAGCGAAAGGAGTGATCACCGCCTTCAATTATCTGCAGTTCCCAGGAAGCAGACAGCCTCTCTAAAACCTTTTCGAGAGTCGCCAAATCGCACAGAGAATCTCTTGTTCCAGCGAAAAAGAGCATGGGAGTTTCAATCTGGTCGAAATGGGAGTCTCGAAGTTTTTCTCTTCTGCTAGGTGGGTGAAGGGGATAGCCCAAGAAGATGAGGTGGGTAACAGGCAAGAGCCCCTCTGCAACCATCTGGGCCGCTACCCTGCCACCCATGGATTTTCCAGCGGCCACAATCGTCTCTGGTTCATAGCGCGGATGATCTCGCAAAAACTGGTAGACGCCTGCCCAGGTTTTCTCCAGTGTGTTCTGCCCATCCGGTCTTTTCCGTCCTTTTTCCCGATAGAGAAAGTTGAATCGGAGGCTGAGGTATCCTGCTCTTGCCAGTCCTTGGGATAACGAAACAAGCAAGGGATGATTCATATCATTCCCGGCCCCGTGGGCCAGGATGACCCCCACCGGCCCTGGGGCCAGGTTGCTCTCTGGCAGGGACAAAACAGCTGAAACCTGCTCCCCGCCCATCACGGGGATGCGTATTGTTTCGGTGTCCATCTGCTGGATTACTGCTTGCTTTAACCGTCAAGTGGTTGGAAAGCGTCAATTATCGAGCCCTACTGCCACTTTGCTTCGCAGAGCGCAGCGCTCCCTTGATCTCTGCCAACTCCCTGTTGAGGATCTCCTTTTCCTTGGGATCATTAGTGAGCCGCAGCGCTTCCTGGAAATGAAATTGGGCATTGCTCAAGGAGCCCTGGCGCTTGTAGTAAATCCCGAAATGGTAGTGAGCATCCACCAGTTTGTTCATTTTGCCGTAAGCGAGGCCAAGATAGTAATTGATCTTTGGCAATCTATTATTAATTCTTATCGCTTTTTCTAACTGTTTACTGGCCTCAGCTGCCTGACCTTGCTCCAATTGGCAACGGCCCAGGGCATAAAGAGCCATTGGTTGATCAGGCTCCAAGGTAAGAGCTGAGGTCAGTACCTGCTGAGCCTTGTCGAATTTGCCCATCTCAAAGTAAGTCTCACCCAGATCCACCAGGATGGGTGCCAGATCCGGTCGTAGGGCAATGGCGTTTTGAAAAGCTGCGACCGCCTTATCCATCAGCCTCTGTCGGCGCCGCATCAGACCGGTACCGTAGTATGCCATTGCTTTGGTTTCAGGCTTCTCAAACCACTCCTGAAATTTGGCTTCAGCCTCATTTGGACTTTCATAGGAGCCGTAAAGCTTAACCTGCATCAATAGGAAGCCCTCGGAATCCTCAGTGCGGACTTTAGCAGACGGATTCCGTATCCCCACAGTGGTGGAAAGATAGACAACACGTTCAGATGATCCTGGGTGGGTGGTGAGCCAGCCCGGCATGTGGCCACCTGCTTTCCAACTATCCTGGCTCATTTTTCTCATGATCCTAACAAAATCCTTGCCGTTATAATGAGCCGCTTCCATGTAGCGCAGCCCTTTGCGGTCGGCCTCTTCTTCGTCCTGGCGACTGTGGGTCAGCATTGCCGAGGAGGCACCCGCCTGACTTCCAGCGATAGCCGCCGCACCGGCCTCACCTCCCAAAAAGATTCCGGCCAACATGCCGCCGAGAGCGGCCAGATTCAATGTCCTCGCCCTTGCCATACGCTGGGCGATATGGCGGGACTGGACGTGAGCGATTTCGTGCCCCAGGATGGCGGCCAACTCTCCTTCATCGTCCATGATTTCAATAAGGCCGCGGTTTATGAAAACGTAACCTGCCGGACCCGCAAAGGCATTCAGGACACCACTGTCCACTACGTAGAAATGGTAGGGAAAGTGGTGGAAATCGAGATGTGTCACAATTTCCTGCCCCACCTTGTTGACGTAACCAATCACCTCCGGATCCTGAATCAACCTCAGTTGGCTCAAAGCCGCTTGCAGAAACTTTTGCCCCATCTTTTTCTCTTCCTCAATGGAAAGCTCGGCCCGCGCCAATCTGGTCGGGGGTCCCACTACAATGAGCAGTGCCACCAAATAAATCAGTAGCTTCCATGGCTTTCTTACTGTCATAAGCACATCTCTTTTCCCCATGCGAGCTCAATGGAGACCTTAATCTGGTCCTCCCGCCTCTGGGAATTCTATTTGCCGGGCCTCAAACCAAAGCCCTTCTAGGTCATAAAAAGCTCTCATAGGTTGATAGAAAATATGTACTATCACGTCATTAAAATCAAGTAATACCCAATGACCTTCAGTCAAACCCTCCACACCCATGGGTTTGATCCGCCGCTGAACCAAAGCTTCCTCGATGTAGCCGGCTATCCCCTGAACATGCCGAGTGGAACGTCCGGCACAGATAACAAAATAGTCGGTATAGGTAACAATTTCATTAACTTGGTATATTGTTGGATCCTCGGCCTTATGAGCAGCCGCCACCTGAGCACACAACAAGGCCTTTTCGAGAGCCTGGATTTCCTTCACCTTTCTGATCGCACCCTGCTTGCCGTGGCTCCTTTTCATGTTGCTCGGGTCTCTCTAGAGTTACTGGTAAAGGCCTTGCTGTTGGATGTATTCTTCCACCTTTTTCGGAAGCAAATAACGTACTGAGCCCCCTTCGACCAAACGTTTACGAATGGTGGAGGAGGAAATATCTAGCAGTGTTACCTCGCGATAGTAGACGGTATTCAGGCTGGGGTGGAGGTATCCCTGCACCTGTAAGTCAAAGGAATAACGATCCGAGACCTGCGTGTTCAGCATGGTAGCCAGGGACTCTGGGGAAAATCCAGGTCGGGCTACAACCACAAAGTGGCAGAGGGAAAAGAGCTCGCGGTAGCTCTTCCAGGTCGGCAGTTCCAGAAAGGCGTCCAGGCCCAAGACAAAGTAGAGCTCTTCACTGCCACCACGGTCCTTGGCCAGTTGCGTCAATGTTTCCACCGAGTACGATATGCCCGGACGCTGGTGCTCCAGATCGGACAACACGAAAAGCGGATTCCCTGCGGTCGCCAACTCCATCATGTGCCAGCGATGATCAAAAGAGACCAACCCCACATCGGATTTATGTGGCGGCTTTGCAGCAGGTATGAAGATCACCTGCTGCAATTGCAGCGATTCGGCCACCTCTTCTGCTGCCCGCAGGTGACCAAAGTGAATCGGATTGAAGGTGCCGCCCATAATGCCAATGCCCAAATTACTCTCCTCTGTCTTTTAACTACTCCCTGACCTGACCGTCGCCCAGCACCACAAACTTGCTAGTGGTCAATTCTTCAACCCCCATAGGGCCGAAGGCATGGAGCTTGGAGGTGCTAATACCAATCTCTGCCCCCAACCCTAACTGGTAGCCATCGTTGAAACGCGTCGAGGCATTGACCAGCACCACGGACGAATCGACTTTCTGTAGGAACTGATGTGCCCTTTTATAATCAGTGGTAATGATGGCCTCGGTATGCATGGAACCGTAGGTTTCAATATGCTCGATGGCACCAGCCATATTGGGCACCACCCGGACTGCGAGAATGAGATCCAGGTATTCCTCAAACCAGTCCGCCTCGGCGGCTTCTTTTACCCCCGGGAGGATGGTTTGGGTTTGTTGACACCCGCGAAGCTCAACCCCGGCCTCGGAGAGCGATTTTGCCACGCGAGGCAGAAAGCTTTCGGCTACAGCTTCATGCACCAGGAGAGTCTCCATGGAGTTACAGACGCCCGGGCGCTGAACTTTCGCGTTCATGCAGATCGCCTCGGCCATAGTAAGATCTGCGCTGGCATCCACGAAAATATGGCATACCCCTTTATAGTGTTTCAGCACCGGCATGTGAGCGTTTTCCACTACAAAGCGGATAAGGCTCTCACCGCCTCTGGGGATGACAAGATCAATGTTTTCCTCTTGCTTCAGCAGTTCGGTGACCGCCTGACGATCGGTGGTGGCCACCACCTGAACCGCCTCTCCTGGCAACCCCCCCTTTTGTAACGCTTCTTGCAGAATGCTCGCCAGACAGCTGTTGGAGTTAATAGCTTCGGAACCGCCACGCAAAATCACAGCATTACCAGCCTTGAGACAGAGGCCAGCTGCGTCTACGGTAACATTGGGCCGCGATTCGTAGATAATACCAATAACTCCCAAAGGAATAATCATTCTGCCAACTTGCATCCCATTAGGACGAGTCCACATTTTACCAATTGTACCGACCGGATCGGAAAGCTGTGCAACCTCTTCCAGTCCAATCGCCATATCCTCCAGCACTTTATCAGTGATACGGAGTCGGTCAAGCTTTGCAGCCCCCAGCTCTGCCTCTGCAGCAGCCAGGTCTTTACTGTTCTCTGTTTGAATCTCGGTGCGGTGCTGCCGCAGCAGGGCGGCCATTTCTCTGAGTGCCAGATTCTTGGCTTCACTATGGGCCCGGGCCATGTGCCTGGATGCTGCCCTGGCCCTTTGAGACATTGACTTAATCGTCTCCGCGATACTCATTTTGCAGCTCCTTGTCAGATGAATTAAGGCATTGAGGAATTCGGGAATTTAGGAATTGAACTACTGTGGAGATGGCAAGCCCCTGAGTCTTATGTAATTCCTCAATTCCTCAATCCCCCAATTCCTCAATCGTTTTATTGCTTGCTTCGCTGCCAACAAAATTGTCTCGATGAATTACCTCATCTGAATGTTTGTATCCCAGAATATCCTCTATTCTGTGACTGCGCACACCTTTTATCTTATCGATTTCATCAGCCGAATAGTTCACCAAACCGATGCCAATCACTTCCTCCTCACTGTTCAAGCAGCGGACCGGGGCTCCCACTTCGAACTTCCCTCTGAGCCCAATGATTCCGGTGGAGAGGAGACTCTTGCCCCGCGACCTCAATGCTTCTGTGGCCCCCCCGTCCAGAATAATGTCTCCCTGGGGTTTGAGGGCATGAGCAATCCACTGTTTTTTGCTGGACAGCCGCCGACCACTTGGCAGGAAAAGGGTACCCACCTCCTCGCCATCGAAAATCTGCTTCAGAACATAGCGATTTCTGCCGTTGCCGATAATCATCGGCACGCCGGCAGCGGTAACTTTCTTTGCCGCCAGCAGCTTGCTCACCATACCACCAGTGCCCAGCCTCCCCGGCTGGTCTCCTGCAAAACCCTCCACCTGCTGATCAATGCGGTGAACCACCGGAATGATACGTGCCTCCTGATATTTGCGCGGATCAGAGTCGTAGAGTCCATCCATGTCGGTCAAGGCTACTAGCAGGTCGGCCTCAGTGAGTTGGGCGATAAGGGCTGAGAGATTATCATTGTCACCAAACTTAATTTCATCAACCACCACGGTGTCATTCTCATTAACTACGGGAATTATCCCCCAGTCCAGAAGCGTTTGCAATGTATGACGCGCGTTTAGGTAACGACGGCGATTGGTCAGATCATCGCTGGTGAGGAGAATCTGCGCCACCTTAAGACCATAGTGGCTGAACGCCGCCTCATATGCCTGAATCAGACTTCCCTGCCCCACGGCTGCAGCCGCCTGTTTTTGAGGGATGGTCCTCGGCACCTCGCTCAGACCAATTTTGCGAATGCCAGAAGCGATGGCCCCAGAGGAAACAATCACCACCTGGCGGTCCTGCTCTCTCAACATGGATATGTCATCGCAAAGCCGATTGATAACACCCAGGTCAACTCCGCTGCTGCTGGTGAGCACAGAACTCCCCACCTTTATGACTACTCGCCGCGCACTGTCTGTCACTTTTTTACGTTTCTGAGAAATCACCGATACCTCATCCAGGGGCTGGGGTTGCAGGTCTAAGATTAGCTGTAACTAAAGAACCCGGGGCTCGACCCGAGAACCCTGGCGATTTTAGATTTGTCCTGCGGACTCCCACCCTTCGGGTGGGTTCCCAGTTTGTCCTGCGGACTCCCACCCTTCGGGTGGGTTCCCAGTTTGTCCTGCGGACTCCCACCCTTCGGGTGGGTTCCCAGTTTCAGATTGCAGATTTAAAAAATCAGAACCTCATGGTAAGGAAGGCATGCACCTCAATCTGCAATCTACAATCATAAATCATAAATAGACTGGTCCAACGGACCAGATTGCCCCTGATTACATAAACCACAAAAGGCACGAAGTACACCGAGAATATAATTGTATCATGAAAAATCCTTTGTGCCCGTTGTGTCCTTTGTGCTGTTCCCTGTGACTTTAGACAGCCTTTTCGGCTCACCGTTCCGCAGTTGGGCCAGTTTCTCGGCGGCTTCCCAAATCAATTCCTGGGTGCCCTCGCCTGTCACCGCTGAAACGGCGTGCACTGGTCGTCCTAATTCCCGGAATGCTGCCAGCAACTCCTCCAGTGGTGCTCGGTCTGCTAGTAGGTCAATTTTGTTCAAAGCCACTATCTGTGGTTTGTCTAAAATATCCGAACTGAACTGACCCAGTTCGTCATTCACCTGATGATAATTATCCACCATAGCCTGAACCCCACGCTCCCAGCCAGAGACATCTATTATGTGAATCAACACTAAGGTTCGTTCGATGTGTCGGAGGAACTTCAAACCAAGACCAGCGCCTTGATGTGCACCTTCAATGAGTCCCGGGATATCAGCAACTACCATGGACTCGTCCATTCCCAATTGTACGACTCCGAGATTGGGTACGAGGGTGGTAAAGGGATAATCCGCGATCTTGGGTCGCGCCGCAGAGATTCGAGATATGAGAGTGGACTTGCCGCCATTGGGAAGACCAATGAGCCCCACATCGGCTAGAAGTTTTAGTTCTAATATAATGTGCCGCTCTTCCCCTGGCCTTCCCGGCTGAGCTAGGCGCGGAGCTCTGCGAGTGGGTGTGGCAAATCGCATATTGCCTTTTCCACCCTGGCCGCCCTTGGCAATGACGAGATAATCGTCATTTTGGGTTAGATCCCCAAGTAATTCACCGGAATCTGCA
The DNA here is from genome assembly GCA_022340745.1 of Deltaproteobacteria bacterium. Lineage (GTDB taxonomy): Bacteria > Desulfobacterota > Syntrophobacteria > BM002 > BM002 > BM002. The sequence continues at coordinate 11,699 of JAJDNL010000025.1, read as the reverse complement.
TCTCTTACCTGAGTGCCCACAGGGACAAGGAGAGCACAGTCTTTCCCGCTCTTACCAGTCTGCTGTTTACCGCGGCCGATGGCGCCACGGTCCGCTTTGAAGTGACTTTGGAAATGAAAATCAAGGAGGGTTTGCTTGGCATCTGTGGCTTTGATTACCACATCACCGCCTTTGCCACCATCTCCGCCATCCGGGCCACCTCTCGGCACGTACTTTTCGCGGCGAAAACTGACACATCCTTTACCGCCGTCGCCGGCCCGGACGTGGATTTTGACCTCGTCAACAAAACGCATGGTTAGTGGTGATGGGAGGGTTCCCATCTTCAGTAAAGTAAGAATTCAGGCCCTGAGGACTAGGTTTTCCAGGACTAAAGAAAGGGCAATTCCGCAGGACAGCGAAGAGAGGCCATGTAAGGATGGAAACTAGTTGGGGGCATAAACGCTTATCTTCTGTCGGCTCTTGCCCTTTCGTTCGAAATGGACAACCCCGTCAATCTTCGCAAACAAGGTGTAATCTTTACCCATACCCACGTTTTGACCAGGATGGAACTTTGTGCCTACCTGTCGCACCAAAATATTTCCGGCCCGAACAAGCTGCCCGCCAAATCGTTTAACTCCACGTCGCTGGGACGCGCTGTCACGACCGTTTCGCGAGCTTCCTCCAGCTTTTTTATGTGCCATGGCCAGTTACCTCGTCACTGAAAGCAAAGAAATGCTATGCTTCGATGTTCTCTATGGCAAGTTCGGTAAACCACTGCCGATGACCTTGCTTACGACGATAGCCTTTGCGCCGCTTATACTTGAAGATGGTAATTTTCCGCCGACGCCCGTGCCCTGTGACCCGAGCCGTTACCTTGGCTTTGGCCAACGTGGATGCTTCAACTTGGATGTTTTTTTCATCACGCACCAGTAAAACATCATTCAGCGTTATGGTATCGCCTACCTCGGCGTCCAGCTTTTCTACGCGCAGCACGTCACCCGCACTCACCTTGTACTGCTTTCCTCCAGATTGAACCACCGCGTACATCTAATAATCCTCCAGAAAGACAAAAGGGTAAGATAAATGAATCAATACTTTTTGTCAAGTAATACTCTCATAGAGATTGCGGATTGAAGAAACAAAATCTGCAGTTGCATTCTACAATCTAAAATCTGAAATCTGAAATTTACGGTAAGGCATATATATCATACTGTTCCAGGTGGAGGCCTTGGTCTGCCTTCACAGTTATCCGCGCCTGCAGCTTCTTCTCCAGCTCCTCCAGTCCATGGCGTTCTTCATCGTAGAGAAGATGAACTACCTCCGGATGCGCGGTTACCATTACACTCCGTCCGAACAGGACTTCATGGTCTCGTTCAATCTCCCGAAAAATCTCGTAACACATAGTACCCGTTGACTTGAGGTATCCTTCACCATCACAGTAAAAACAAGGTTCTCGCAGTACCCGATTTATATTTTCCTTCGTGCGTTTTCGTGTCATTTCGATCAGGCCAAGCTCTGACATCTTCAAAATGTTGGTTTTGCTTTTGTCCTTTTTCAGTCCCTCCCTCAGTCTATTGAATACTTTCTCTCGATTGACCTCCTTTTCCATATCGATGAAATCGATAATGATGATTCCACCAATATTGCGCAAGCGCAACTGATAGACGATTTCTTTGACGGCCTCGAGGTTGGTTTTGAGAATGGTCTCTTCCAGATTCCTCTTGCCCACATAACGTCCAGTGTTAACGTCGATGGCAGTGAGTGCTTCCGTCATCTCGATAACAATGTAACCGCCCGACTTTAACCATACTTTTTTACCCAGAGCCCGCTGGACCTCCATCTCTATGCCGTAAGCGTCACAAATGGGCTCGGGTTCCTCGTACAGCCTGACATCCGCTTTCAAACTAGGCATAAAGGTCTCAACGAACTTGAGAATTTTCTCATACTCTGCTTGGGAATCTACAATGAGCTTGTCCACTTCTTTGGTAAAGAGATCGCGCACCGCCCTTAAAATGACGTCCGGCTCTTGATAAAGAAGACCTGGAACTTGACAGTTTTCGCTCTTTTTCTGGATGTTTTGCCATACTTTCAGCATGAAATCCATTTCTGCCTTGATCTTGTCGCTGTCCACCCCCTCTGCCGCTGTGCGGACGATAAAGCCGTAATTGTTAGGTTTTATCTGCAGCAGTAACTCACGCAATCGAGTCCGCTCGGTTTCATCCTCAATGCGCCGTGAAATCCCAACATGGTCCATTGTTGGCATGAGCACAAGGTGACGCCCCGGGATAGAGATGTGCGAGGTAATACGCGCTCCTTTGGTTCCCAAGGGTTCTTTGGCTACCTGAACCAGGACCACCTGCCCTTCCTGTAACCGATCCTCTATGTGGACCTCCCCTGACCAGGTTGTCTCAACCTGCTCTTGGCGCAATTCGCCGTCCTCGTCAATCTCCCCATTGCCGACCATCATTTCTTCTATCTCTTCCAGGTTGTCGTACACATCGCTTACATACAAAAATGCCGCCTTCTGTAACCCGATATCAACAAAAGCCGCTTGCATGCCAGGAAGCACTCGTACCACTCTCCCTTTGCAGATATTGCCGGCGATACTTCTTTCGCCGGAGCGTTCAATGAAGAGCTCTGACACTGTTCCATTTTCTATGAGTGCCACCCGTGTTTCATAATGGGTAACATTGATGATCAGATCAGTGGACACGATGTCATCCTTCCGTGAGTTCTGAAGATATTTTGATAATACGAGCCTCCAAAATCCTCTGTTTTGGCAAGTCGAAGAGATGGGTCAAAAGATCTCGGATCCGGATGTTTCCCTTTGCTTGCTGAGTGAGAGTGAACCGAATCCTGCGGGGATCTAAAGAATCGAGACGAAGCAACCGGCCTTCCAGCGAGATAATAGTTTCACCCCTCTTGGATTTCTGCCTCAATGGAGCGAGTGACTGACTGTGAAAACGGCGAAAACCTTCCTCTGGCCAACTCTCTCCTGGCAAGATAGCCTCGTATCTAATCACTGTTGAGGCTGTTTGTCGAGTACTCTTGTGTTTTTCCTCTGCCTCCAGTACCTCCAAGCCAGGTGGAAGTTCAGCATTCAATCGACTGCATATCTCTGAGACCGCTAAAGGCTGGTATAGTACCACCTCCATCTCCTCAACCCTGCTTTCAAGGCCGAGGGGTAGCGCATCTCCAAAGGAAATGCGAGGCGTGGGGTGGTATCCTTGGCTGTACGCCAGTGGCAGTCTCGCCCGCCGCATGGCACGCTGAAAAGCGGTGGCCATTTCCAAGTGGCTGAGAAAACGGCCGCTGTCAATTTTCGCAAACACCAGATGATAGCGATAGAGTCCATCCGTGCTATCTTCTAACCCTCTCGGTTCACCTGTTTCTGTGGTCATTTCCTGGTGAAGCTGCAATTTTATCGTTTTGTGGTCACACACTCCACATTTGTTGCAGCCCTCTGTCCTGCAATCAGAGGTAACAACCTCAGCTATGGCTCGCTCATATTCCTTCCAGAGATAGTCTTCAGCTACACCACAATCCAAGTGAGACCAAGGGAGAATTTCACCAAAATCCCGAGAGCGCTGGCCGTATATGAGGGGGTCAATTCCTGCTTCGGCAAAGGCCTGCTGCCAGAGGTCAACCCGCAGTTGATCACTCCAGCCGTCAAAGCGACACCCAAGCTGTTGGGCCCTCAGCAGCACCTCTGCCAAACGTCTATCCCCCCTGGAAAACACCCCCTCAAGAACACTCTGCCACGGTTTGTGCCATTTGAAGTGCAGTCCTTTTTTTCGCAAACTCTTTTTGAAAAAAACGAGATTTTTCTCTATCTCGGCCAAGGAGAGTTGGGCCTCCCATTGAAAAGGCGTATGAGGTTTCGGCACAAAGGTGGAGACACTAACATGCAACCGACGACGTGATTTGTGGATGGCTGCTTCCCCCCAGACCTTCATGGTAAGTGCCACCAAAGCCTCGAGGTCTTCAGTCCTTTCGGTGGGCAAACCCATCATAAAGTAGAGCTTGATCAGGCGCCAGCCCGCAGAATAGACCTCTCTTACCGTATCCAACAGGTCGCTTTCGCTAATTCCTTTGTTGATCACGCACCGCAGTCTCTCGCTTCCTGCCTCCGGGGCCAAGGTAAATCCCGTCTTGCGCACCTGCTTGATCGCTTCGATCATCTCCTCATCCAGCGTCCCCACCCGAAGACTCGGCAAAGAGATGGCCACCTGCCCATCGCGGTGGTGTCGCATTAACGTCTGTAGTAACCTCTGAATGTTACCGTAATCACCTACACTGAGAGCCAGCAGAGACAATTCATCATAACCGGTGCTGGCCAACCCCGCCTCGGCCAGTTCCAGAATCTCCCGCGGTGATCGTTCTCTAACCGGTCGATAAATGTAGCCGGCCTGACAGAAACGACAGCCGCGCGTACACCCACGCGCTGCCTCCAGGCTCAGTCTGTCGTGGATGATGCGGGTACAGGGAACCAACGGGCGACCCCGCGACCGGTTCGAATCAAGGGTTGGGAGGATGCGCTTTCTCGCTTTGGGTTTCTCAGTAAAACGAGGCCTGATTTCAACGATGCGGTCCTGGTTGTCGTAGCGCGGTTGAAAGAATGAGGGCACATACACACCCTCCAGTTCAGAGAGAGCTTCCAGGAGGTCCAGTCGAGTACTTCCCTGGGTTTTCCACTGGCTAATAAGCTCAGCAATCTCAAGGACTACTTCTTCCCCGTCACCCAAAACGAAAACATCAAAGAAAACCGCCACTGGCTCAGGGTTGAATGCATTTGGTCCGCCACCAATAACCAACGGTTCTTCACGTTTTCGGGCCGCCGCATAGGGTGCAATTCCACCCAATTCCAACATGGTTAAGACGTTGGTATAGCTCAATTCATATTGAAGACTGAAACCCACCACATCAAACATGGCCAGTGGGGTGGACGATTCCAAGCTCACTAGTGGTCTGCCCGCCGTGCGCAAGGCTGCTTCCATGTCAGGCCAAACGGCAAAAACTCGCTCAGCCCCTATCCAATCGTGCTGATTGAGAACGTCGTAGAGCAACAGAAGTCCCAGATGAGACATGCCAACTTCATAGACGTCTGGGAACGCGAGCGCCATCCGGACTCTGGCGCTGGCCCAGTCCTTCTGGGGCACATTGACCTCATTGCCCAGATAGCGGCTAGGCCTTTGAACAGAGGAAATGCAATCTTCTATCATGAGATTTTGCTTCCCACCAATCTTCTCCCCAAAGATCTCTTTTGAAACTCCCTGCAGTCCGCCTTCGGCGGACGGGGAATGCGCTCGCTGTAGCATTTTCAACAGGGCGAGCTGTAGCATTTTCAAAATATCCCAAAAAGAAAACCCTTTCAATCGTCCGCTCCTTTGGAGCGGTCTCCATTTCAGATTGCAGATTGTAGATTGCAGATTTTTACTGGAGAATGACAAATCTGAAATGCGAAAGGGCGCCTCCCGGTGTCTTACCCCCGGTGAGCGCCCTCCAGTCCAAGGCTATGCTGGACAGTATATTGGACAGATAGAACTAATGAAGCAAAATTAGTGTCCGAATTAGCTTCTCAACAATCGAAGATTGAGACAAACAAATCAGGACCGGCCTCCTACTGCTGTTTTGATTTCAACCACTGCATAAAACTCGTAGGTTTCTCGGTTTCCTTCCCCTGGTTTGTTTGTACGGCGTTTGCATCTGTTTTCGTATCCGCTGAAACGGTTTCACCTTCCTCAATGGACGACTCCACCTTGGCGGGTACCTGAGTTTCTTCGGCTCCAGCTCCAGGAGCTACAGTGGTCTCCTCTTCTTTGGCTGATTCCACTGTTGCAGCAGGAGCCTCGGCTTCTTTGGCTGATTCCTCTGCTGCAGCAGGAGCCTCGGCTTCTTTGGCTACCGTTTCAGCTGGAGCGGTGATTGCAGCTTCTTTGCCTGCTTTTTCCCCTGCTGGAGAGACTTCGGTTTGTTGCTCCGGTGCTTCGGGTGCCACCACTGGAACAAGCCCCAACGCCTTTTGCATGGTTTCTACTTTGGCCTCCAGGGTGGCGGCATCTGCCAGCCCAGCTTTCAGCGCCTCTTGATAAATAGGCAGTGCCTTTTCATACGCCTTGTGCAATCCCAGTTCAGCCATGCCAACCCGTTGTTGGGCGAGTTGAAAACGCATAGCTTTTAGACTAGTGTCTCCGGTTCCATTGCTTTCTGCAAAGGCTTCTGCCCTATTTATCATCAGACTCATCTTACCGACATCGGCCTCATCACCTCGAGCCGTCTCTCCCTTTACCTGGTCCATGAAGAAAGCGAAGATAGCCTTGTTAACAGCGTCCTTACTGCTGAAGGTTCTGCCAGTCAGTGCACTCACATCGGCATCTTCCACCACGACCGGTTCGAACTCTTCCACCAATTCATAACCACGAGGGGCGAATTTCCCTTTCCAGAGCGTGAGGGAATTGCTATTTTTCCTTAATTGGTACCTGCTGTGGTTACTAATACTTATACTCAGCAGCAGCCCGACTACCAGCAGCATTACCGCGATGACCCCGTAACCACCCAAACCCTTTTTTGCTTGGGTTCCTCCAGGCGACATCATTGGCTCAGGTATGGTCACTTCTTCAGTTTTCTCCGGTTCAACCGGTGGTGGGGCAGCAGCTGGTTCCTCGGGTTGCACCACTTCGTCCTCTTCAACCGATGCTGAGGTAACAACCGGTTCCTCCGCTGGCGGAGATACGGATTCTTCCTCGATCACCTCTTCGGCGATTGGTTCCGGGAGCTTCTCTTCTATAGTCTTCTCCGCTGCCACTGTTGTCGGGGGCTGCGGTTGGACCTCCTCAACTCCAGGGGCAGTTTCTTCCACTTTCTCTACGTCCTGGGTCAAGGAACGACTGTCCAACAGCCCCTCATCGCCTTCTTCTTCGTAACGCTTCAGCCAGCTGTAGTACGTGGATCTAGAAATACCCAACTCTTTCAGAATTGTCTTTGTAGGCATGTTGGACTGAGCCACTTTATCAAGAATCTCTTTTTTCCTTCTGGCCTCTGCCGCGACTTCTGCCTCAGTTTTAGCACCTTTTTTCGTCGGTCTAGCCATGAGCACCACCCTTACTCTAGGGGTTCAAACAATTATTTTAGACAACTACCTATCTGCATTTGTGTCTAAGCCAAACATGGATAAAACTTGGACTAGAGATGGACTGAATTGTAGTAAGAAAAGTTGTACTTGTAAAGAGGTTTTTCTGAAAAAAGTGGACTCTCGAACAAGGCCAAATCACCTTTCCTGTCTATTCCTCCAATTATTGGACAAGGCCTACGAGTCCATAGTACCGATGTCCTCCAGCAGAGTGCAAAATTGTCTTGCAATCCCCTGGGCCTCATGGTATACGAGTAGCGTTTTTCATGCCTTTCGTACGGAAAAGCGGATCGCGATGTTCCCTTTTCTGTGAGTGGGTAAATACGTTCTATCTATAAGAAGGAGGAAATGGCATGGCGGTTTTTGTCGGTGGCATTGTTGCAGCGGTATTGGGGGTCATTCTCTTGCTCATCTGGTGGGTGCCATTCCTGCAGTTGGTGGCAGGAGCTCTGCCTGTGATGCTTTTGTTTGGTGGTGTCATTGCCGCTTACCTCGGATTTGACGAGGTGAAAGAAAAGCTTCCCTATTTCAGTAAGAAGGAGGAAGGGTTTCCGTCGACTCTGGACACCGATGAAACCCCCCAGTACAAGGAAGAGGCAGAAAAATACAAGGCTGAAGTTGAACAACTGAAATCGGAACTGGATAAACTCAAAGAGGAAGAGTAGTTCTGACCCTTGCTCGCAGGGTGCGAGCCGGTTCGACCCAGAAAAAGGTTTTGCTATATCCTTTAGGATAGGCGAGAGGATGGGTATGAGCACCACCCGAAATCGGGTGGTTTTTTTTGCCCGGAGCCGGCCAGGGGCAGGCACAGAAACTGATAGCCGTCCAATATACCAGACTTGCTGTCGCCCGCCAGGTAGTCTGGTTGTATTATTCTGGTCGGGCCTAACCCGCATGACTCTCGCGCCCAGGTCTGCGGGTGAACTCTGAACGCTACCCAGCCTCTTTACGGTCACCCGTGAGGGCCAGGGCTCGCGGGGCGACCGGGGTTGCTCTTCTTCCAGACAGGATCCGGAAGCGGCAACGCCTCCTGGGCACGTCTTTGCGTGCCTAGCCGTCTTTTCGTAACGTGGCGCGGCACTCCGGGGACGCAGTTTCTGTGCCCACCATTGGCAGGCTCCATTGAGTAGGACTATTATTATCCTTCACTTCCTACTTGTCAACTCACCTCAGCTTGATTCTTGCTCTCTCCTAGAATCCAAATCCAATTTAGGAATTCAGGGATTTAGGAATTTAGAGATTCAAGGACAAACTTCCTTCCCGATTAGTAAGAAGATCTTCAATACTCTTCCTCAATTTTTTAATTCCCAAATCCGCAATCCGCAATCCGAAATTCCCTTCAATGTGCTTCGTCCCAATTGGCGCCAATCCCTGCCTCTACCACCAGTGGAACAGCAAGAGATGCCACTGACTCCATTTCATGTTGCACCAGGTGTGCCACTTCCTGAGCACTGCCTCCCTCCACTTCCAAAACCAACTCATCGTGAACTTGCATGATCATTCGTGCCGGCAGCTCTCTCCGCTCCAGCTCTGCATCAATACGAATCATGGCAAGCTTGATGATATCTGCTGCGCTGCCTTGAATTGGCGTATTTATCGCAGTGCGCTCGGCAAACTGCCGAATGTTGCGATTTCTACTGTTGAGGTCTGGAAGGAATCTCTTGCGATTGAACAGGGTGGCGACAAAACCTTGCTCGCGGCCTGTCTGTGGCATCTCTTTCACGTATGTATGAACCCCCTGATACCGCTCAAAGTAACGTTCTATGATCTCTTGGCCTGTTTTCTGTGGTATGCCTAAATCCTTGGCAAGTCTGAACGAGCTCATTCCATAGATGATTCCAAAGTTAATGGCCTTGGCCTGGCGCCTCATTTCCGCGGTGACTTCATCGGGCTGAACCCCGAAAATCTCAGCCGCGGTGCGAAGGTGAATATCTTCGCCCTTACTGAAAGCCTCGAGCAGCGCCTCATCTTTCGAATAATGTGCCAGGATTCTCAGTTCAATTTGGGAATAGTCCGCTGACACAAGTACATTGCCGGAGTCAGCCACAAAGGCACGACGTATTTCTTTGCCTTCTTCGGTGCGTACAGGGATGTTCTGAAGATTTGGCTCGCTGGAGCTTAACCTGCCAGTAACGGTAGCGGTCTGATTATAAGACGTATGTATCCTCCCCGTGCCTGGGTTTACCATTCGCGGCAGAGCATCCACGTAAGTGTTTTTCATCTTCATAAGGCTACGATAGTTGAGAACTTCTCCTGGCAAAGGATGGTACGACGTAAGTGAAGAGAGCACTTCCATGGAGGTTGAGTAACCGGTTTTGGTTTTCTTGCCCATGGGCAAGCCCAATTTGTCGAAGAGAATCCGGCCCAGTTGCTGTGGCGAATTGATATTAAAGGGCTCCCCTGCCATATCGTAGATTTTCTCAGTGCTCACCTCCAGCCGTTCGCTGAAACCTTTCGCAAGTACATCCAACCGCTTAACATCCACCTTCACCCCTCTTATTTCCATGCGAGCCAGCACCTTGACCAGGGGGAGTTCAATGTCGTTGAAGAGAGTCTCTTGATTGGCCGCCTTTATTTGCTCATCTAAAATCTCAGCGAGCTGCAGGGCAAAAACCGCCTGATCTCCAGCATAGCTCGATACCTGTTCCAGGGGTACGCTGGTTATACTACGCCGCTTTTTGCCGGTTCCCACCAGGTCTTCGAAAGCAAGTAAGGAAACATCAAGATGTTCTCGGGCCAAAACCTCAAGATTTTGCACCCTCTTGCTGGGATCCAAGACATACGCACCCAACATGGTGTCAAACTGTAGTCCGGAGAGTTCGACACCCAAACTATTCAGAATGATCCAGGCCTGTTTACTGTTGTGGATAACCTTCTGGACACGAGGATCGCTCAGTATTGGAGCCAGCAAAGTCATGACCTCAGATTGATCCAAGCTGGCGGAGCTGGATTCAGCCTGGTGGCTCAGTGGGAGGTAACAACCTTGCTCCGGCCCCCAGGCCAGAGCGAGACCCATAAGATCAAACTTAAAAGAATCCTCATCGGAGATCATCACACTGAATGCCATCTTAGGAGACTTGCGAATCTGGGACAGTATCTGTTCCAGTCCATCAGGTGTTGTAACCAGCTGGTGGTCACGCCTGATTTCCTCAGCTGCAACACTGGCCTCGGACCCCTCCAGTTCCTGAAGGAGTTTTTTGAATTCCAGTTCACGGTATAGGTTACTGAGATCATCCCGGTCAGCTTCCCCCAACTCAAACTCTTGCCAATCTTTATCCAGCGGCACGTCGCATTTTATCTCAGCGAGTGTCCGCGACATAATGGCCTGCTCTGAGTGCGCTTCCAGTCTCTTGCGTTCTTTCTCCTTGCTGACCTTATCCAAAGCTGACAGCAGGTTTTCAATACTGCCAAATTCCTTAATCAATCTCTGGGCAGTCTTGGGGCCAATTCCGGGGACGCCGGGTATGTTGTCACTGCTGTCTCCTGTCAACCCCATTACTTCCACCACCTGGGAAGCGGGAACTCCAAAGCGCTTTTCTACTTCCGCAGGACCAAAAACCTCATCTTTCATGCTGTCCCACATATGAACTTTTGGGCTTACCAACTGCAGCAGATCTTTATCTCCAGAGATCATAACCACTTCTGCTCCCTGGTCGCTGGCCCACGTCGCCAGAGTGCCAATGATGTCGTCGGCTTCATACCCGGGGATCTCCATATATGGTATCCCAAGGGCAGTAATCAGTCTTTTTATAAATGGAATCTGCTCTGAGAGGTCTTCCGGCATTCGAGGGCGATTGGCCTTGTAATCAGGGCTGAGATCGTGGCGAAAGGTAGGACCTGGTGCATCCAAGGCAATAGCCATATAGATAGGACTTTTTTCCCTAAGGACCCGGTTGAGCATATTGCCGAAACCATAGATGGCGTTGGTGGGAATTCCAGTGGAGGTACTGAGATGGCGCACTCCATAAAATGCCCTGTAGATGTAGGAGTTGCCGTCGATAAGGTAAAGTGTATCCTTTTTTGCCACCACCACGTTCTATAGCTCCCCGGACACCTTTTCCGCCAGAGAAATGATCGTGGAACTTGAAGCGGTTATGGCAAGGATTTCCAACTTGTCTTTGAAACCCTGCCTTTCCACCCGGGATCGCTCAGGCGCCATGTCTTTGAGGGCCTCGATGACCTGCACCAACACTTCGTCGTTCTTGTAATCAAGCAGAAGCATCAAGGTGCTCCAATCGTCAGGGATGCCGTACTTTTCAAGATACTTCTTCACTGAACTGGTAAACTTGCCGGTGCCGTAGTTGTTGTGGATGGCATTGAGCGCCGCCTTATGCTCCTTGCGGCCTTTTTTCCCCTGGAATAGCTTGTCCACTTCTTTCAGGTATTGCTCTTTGGCCCAAGTGGATTGGAGCGATTTCGCGCTTCGGCTGTGTTCATCACGGCTCACGTGGCGACTGCGGTCGCGTTTGCGGTCAATCTCACGCCAGCTTGGCTTTTCTCTTTCATCTGAGTCGGAGTCAAAGGGTGGTACCATAATGTTCTCCCTAAAACGTAAAAAATTAGTAGATATCGATGCCGGCAGGCTCCAGCT
>JAJDNL010000020.1 GCA_022340745.1 Deltaproteobacteria bacterium | reverse complement strand
CATAGGGCATAGGGCAGATACTGGGCATTAAGGACTAGGCACAGCGGAACGACACGGAGAGGCGGGGACACGGCGACGCGGCGAGAGGTGGCTTATGTTGAGCTCGTAATGCTCTAAAGGATTTTTACGCGTTCTACGCCTTTTACGATTTCTACGATTTACCGTTTACTGGTTACCGTTTACCATTTACCGCTGACACCTGACACCTGACACCCGACACCCGACACCTGAAACCCTGAGATTTGTTGTTTAAGATTTGTCCTCCGGACTCCCACCCTTCGGGCGGGTTCCCAGTTTCAGGTTGCGGATTTAAGAAAGACAGCAGGCATGGAGCTCAGAGCATCCACCATGAACGAGCTACTTTAAGAATGGGAGGAACGCAGATGTTACAAAAACTACTTGCGATTTCAGTGATTCTGTTGACGGCTGCTTCAACTTCTTTTGCCGGCTCGGTTCCGAATATGCAAGAGGGTAACTGGGAGATTACCACGAGAATGGAGATGCAGGGAATGACTACGAGCATGCCGCCGGTGACCTATACCCAGTGTTTGACCAAAAAGGATTTTGTGCCGCAGAGTTCTCAGCAACAAGGGGAGTGCCAAATCACTCAAAACAGGGTGGTCGGAGATACTGTGATCTGGGTTATGAAGTGCCACGGCCACGGCGGCGACGCCATAGCAAACGGCACAATAACCTACAGTGGAAACCGCTTTGAAGGCACGGTCGAGATGTCAATGGACTATTCAAACATGAAAATGGTAAATCACATCAGCGGCCAACGCCTTGGCGATTGTAAGTAGGAACAACCTCAATAAATCCTGATGGAGATATCGTGCAATGAGGTTGATTGTTTTCGGTGATGTTCATGCAAACATAGCGGCCCTGGAGCGCTGCTACGAGGAAGCAATGCGTCATGAACCGGACAGGATTATTCATTTGGCCGATCTGGGCGGCTACGCTCCTTTTGTAAATGAGGTCACCGAGTTCATGATCGAGCACAGGATAGAAGGTGTTCAAGGGAACTATGACTTCAATGTGGCGCATGAAACTGAGAATTGCGGCTGTAAATACGACGATCCCGTGCAAGCAGAGTTGTCCCATGTCTCCTTTGAGTGGACCAAGGCTCATACCAGTTCTAAAAGTAAGAAATATATGAAAGAGTTACCTTTCTCCATTCGGCTCGCTGCAGCAGGAAAAAGAATTCATATCTTTCATGCCACACCTGTGGCCAACAACCTCTACTGGTATGAAGAGAGAAGTGAGAAATTCTACCGCCGGATGGCAAAAAAGGCTGATGCCGACGTAATGATTTTTGGACATACCCACCGACCATTCAGGCGGGAACTTGACGGTAAGGTCTTCATCAATGCCGGGAGCGTGGGCAAACCCAAAGACGACAACCCCCAGACCGGATTTGTCCTTATTGATGTGGATAATACAGAAATCAAAAGCCGATTCATACGACTTGACTACGATGTGGAAAAAGTTGCAGCAGCCATCATTAAAGCTGGACTTCCGCCCCTGTTTGCCGAGAAACTACGGAGTGGATCAGGCTAGGGCGTGAAAGTTTGGTATGGTAATTGCCTAAATTGTTCTCATAAAATGGTGGGCGCGTACGCTGATTTACCGGTGGGCAAGAACCAGGAGACTGAACCATGACCAAGTCTATTGAGGAGGTTACCCTGCTGAGTGAGCAGGACATTTTCCTCTTCAACGAAGGAAGCCATTTTCGCCTGTACGAAAAGCTGGGATCCCACCTGTTATCAACAGGAGAAGGGCAGGGGACATACTTTGCAGTCTGGGCACCAGATGCAGAGCAGGTGAGCGTTATCGGCGACTTCAACGACTGGAACAAGACAAGCCATCCACTTAAGCCCAGGGACCGCTCTGGAATATGGGAAGGGGTTATACCTGAGGCAGTCAAAGGTGCCCGATACAAGTATCATGTTGTCTCTCGCTACAACGACTACCGGGTGGACAAGGCAGATCCTTTCGGCATTTACAATGACACGCCCCCAGAGACCGTCAACATCGTCTGGGACCTGGAGTATACCTGGAATGACCAGACATGGATGGCAAAGCGAGGCAGCCACAACTCGTCAGACGCTCCCATATCCATCTACGAGGTCCACTTGGGCTCATGGATGCGCCTGGCCGAGCAGGACAATCGCTGGCTCACCTACAGAGAACTCGCAGCCGAATTGGCAGAATATGTCCAGCAGATGGGGTACACGCATGTGCAGTTTCTTCCGGTTATGGAGCATCCTTTTTATGGCTCCTGGGGCTACCAGACGAGAGGATATTTCGCGCCCACAAGCCGGTACGGAACCCCACAGGATTTTATGTATTTAATAGATTGCTTGCACCAGAACGATATTGGTGTAATTTTGGATTGGGTGCCATCGCATTTCCCAACCGACGAGCATGGAATAGGCTTTTTTGACGGCACCCATCTGTATGAACACTCTGATCCTCAAATAGGGTTTCACCCCGATTGGAAAAGTTTCATTTTCAACTATGGACGATCCGAGGTCCGCAGCTTTCTTATAAGCAGCGCTCTGTTTTGGCTGGAAATCTACCACGCTGATGGCTTGCGCGTTGACGCAGTTGCTTCCATGCTCTATCTCGACTACTCCCGCGATGAAGGCGAGTGGATTCCCAATGAGTATGGTGGCCGCGAAAATCTTGGTGCCATCTCTTTTCTGCGCCGTCTCAATGAGGAGATTTACTCCACCTATCCTGATGTGCAGACCATAGCTGAGGAATCCACTGCCTGGCCCATGGTTTCCAGGCCTACCTATGTGGGCGGTCTTGGTTTTGGTATGAAATGGGACATGGGCTGGATGCACGACACCCTGGTCTACATGTCCAAAAATCCCATCTATCGGAAATATCACCATAACCAGTTGACCTTTAGACTCCTGTATGCCTTCAACGAGAACTTCGTTTTGCCGCTGTCGCACGATGAGGTGGTGCATGGTAAAGGCTCGCTCTTGGGAAAGATGCCGGGAGACGATTGGCAGAAATTCGCTAACCTGCGACTCTTGTTTGGACACATGTACGCTCAGCCAGCCAAAAAGCTGCTGTTTATGGGGGGTGAGTTTGGCCAGTGGAGTGAGTGGTATCACGAAGAGAGCTTGGATTGGCACTTGCTTGACTTTCCATTGCATGCAGGATTGCAGCGATGGGTGAAAGAATTGAATCGGACCTATCGCACCGAAAAGGCTCTCTATGAATTCGACTTCGATCCGGCAGGCTTTGAATGGATCGACTGCAATGACACTCAGCAAAGCACCCTCAGCCTCATTCGTAAAAGTAGATCCGCAACCGAGATCATACTCGTCGTTTTCAACTTCACGCCGACGCCCCGATATAACTACCAAGTTGGGACACCCAGAGGGGGACTTTGGCGAGAAATCCTCAATAGTGATGCTGAAGAATACGGTGGTAGCGGTCATGGCAACTTCGGCGGGATTGAAGCCGCTCCCATTGAAATACACGGCCGGCCGTACTCCTTGAATCTGACGCTGCCACCTCTCGGGGCTGTCTTTTTTAAGAGCGAGGAGGAGGGAGATTGAAAATTTAAGATTGTAGATTGCAGAATTGGGAAGCGAGATGTGAGATATGGGAAGGTATGGGGCATAGAGTAAAGTATCCTGTACCCTAACTGCTGACTCCTGACTCCTGACTCCTGTCTCCTAACTACTGACCACTGACAACGGAAATCTTTGATATGGAACGTTATATCTGCATCCACGGCCACTTTTATCAACCTCCACGGGAAAACCCTTGGCTCGAGGTAATTGAGCAGCAGGATGAAGCCCACCCGTATCACGACTGGAACGAGAAAATTACGGCGGAGTGCTACGCGCCCAACTTGACCTCGCGCATTCTGGACCAAGAGGGGCGGATCGAGAAGATCATCAACAACTACGCCAGAATCAGCTTTAATTTTGGCCCCACCTTATTAAGCTGGTTGGAGGTCAATGAGCCAGAGGTATATGGCGCCATCGTGGAGGCTGATCGTCAAAGCCAGCAATTTTATTCTGGACACGGTTCAGCCCTGGCCCAGGCTTACAATCACATGATCCTACCGTTGGCAAACAGGAGAGACAAATACACCCAGATTCTATGGGGCATAAGAGATTTTCAGTATCGTTTTGGCCGCGACCCAGAGGGTATGTGGCTTCCTGAGACCGCTGTTGATCTCGACAGTTTGGAAATACTAGCGGAGTTAGGGATTCGATTCACCATTCTTGCTCCGAGGCAAGCCCTGAGAGTGAGACAGTTGCACGGAGGGGAGTGGGTGGATGTGGGTAGAGAAAGAATCGACCCCACCATGGCCTACACCCTTCGACTACCTTCAGGGAGGACTATTGCGATATTTTTTTATCATGGTCCCATGTCCCGTGCCGTCGCCTTCGAAAAAGTATTGAAGGATGGAGAGGCGTTTGCCAGAAGACTACTGGATGGTTTTTCAGACGAACGTGACTGGCCACAGCTGACTCACATTGCCACGGACGGTGAGACGTACGGCCACCACCATCGTTTCGGAGACATGGCCCTCGCCTTTGCCCTCAATTACATTGAGACGAAAGAATTGGCCCGCCTCACCAATTATGGTGAATACTTGGCGCTCCATCCTCCCACTCACGAAGTTGAAATCCTTGAAAACTCTTCCTGGAGTTGTTCTCATGGGGTTGAGCGCTGGCGCAGCGACTGTGGGTGTCATACTTCTGGGCATTCGGAGTGGAATCAAGCCTGGCGAGTTCCTTTACGAGAATCTTTAGATTGGCTACGTGATGCCACTACTGCTGACTTCGAAAACAAGGCACGTGAGCTCTTACATGATCCCTGGTCGGCGAGGAACGACTACGTTGAGGTAGTTCTAGATCGTTCGACAGCAGCCATGGATGCGTTCCTGGCAAAGCATGCTCGACGGTCGTTTTCTGATACGGATACGGTCACGGTCCTGAAGCTTATGGAGCTGCAGCGCCATGGCATGCTCATGTATACCAGCTGCGGCTGGTTTTTTGACGATTTGACAGGAATCGAAACAGTTCAAATAATGAGCTATGCAGCCCGTTGTCTGCAACTAGCCCAAGAGGTTTTCGGAAATAACCTGGAGTCTCACTTCCTGGAAATACTCGGACGAGCAAAAAGCAATTGCACCCAGTTCGGCAATGGTCGTCAAATCTATGAGCAGTTGGTTCAGCCACTCGTCTTTGATCTGGCCAAAGTGGGCGTCCACTACGGAGCAGGAGGACTGTTCAATGATTATCCTGAGCAAGCCAAGATCTACTGCTACACTGCAGAAAAGCACGATCATCAAAGCTACGAGACCGGAACGGCCAGGCTTATTTTAGGCAAAACCAGAATTACATCCGATATTACCCGGGAGTCCTCCCTATTTGGTTATGGTGTGCTCCACCTGGGCAACCACAATCTGACCGTGGGGATAAGAGAGTTTTCCAACCATAGTTCATATGAAGAAGCAACCAAGGAGTTGGCCACCGCCTTTGCCAGCGCTGATCTAACCCAAACAATTCGAGTTTTGGACAGGACTTTCTCTGGTTCCACGTATAATCTCAAGTCCCTTTTCCCGGATGAGCAACGAAAGATACTTGAACTGGTTTTGCAGATGCCTTTGGAGGAAGCAGAGGCAGCCTACCGGCAACTTTACGAACACCATGGTCCTTTATTGCGGTTCCTTAAAGAAGCAAGCGGCCCTCCACCCAAGGCACTCTACACAGCGGCCGAGTTCGTTTTGAATGCGGACCTTCAGCGAGCTTTTGAAGACGAAGAACTGAATTTGGCTCGTATTGAACATCTTTTGCGGGAGGCCAGACTGGAAGGGATTTCCCTTGAGACAACCTCACTTGAATTCGGCTTTAGAAAGACCCTTGAGCGTCTGGCTGAGCAACTAGCCGCCGATCCCAGCGATTTGATTATGCTGCAGAAACTGAAGGACGCCACGACACTCTTGAGCCGTCTGCCTTTCCAAGTGGATGTGTGGAAGGTTCAAAACATCTGCTACGAAATGCTGCAAACCGTCTATGAAGAATATCAGGTAGGCGCGCAAGAAGGGCACGAAGAGGCGAAAGCATGGTTGGGTCATTTCGACACCATTGCTCAAAACCTGACGGTACGAGTATGATGAAGTTCTTCGCGCTCGCTGCGCTCCGCTCAGTCCCGCACCGCAAGCGGCATCTGCGACAAGCGGGTTCCCACTTTTTACAACACTCCAATACTCCAGTACTCCAAAGCAGCTCGCAATGTTTACCGGCAGAGCCATTGAACTCTGAACCCGGCCTCGGGGACCAGGTTTTCGATTTCGAATAAAATGCCCCCAGCAACCGAACCGGGCGCGGATGGCTGATGGGGGCAAGGGACACCGAGCGGAGCCAAAAGAGGAAGCCCCACTCGCGAACGACTCTACCACAAACCAGCGGTTCTTTGTCAATTGGAAAAAAGTACAGGAGTTTCGCCAAAAATGCTATGAGCGACTCAGGCCAAAGGTGAAAGCTCCTCCACAACGAGCAAT
>JAJDNL010000274.1 GCA_022340745.1 Deltaproteobacteria bacterium | reverse complement strand
TAATGGCGTAATTCGTCATTCCGGCCAAGTACGTCTTCGACGGACGCGAGCCGGGATCCAGGAAAAATTGGATTATATTGAACTTCTACTGGATTCCGGATCTCGCCCGCCTTAGGCGGCCTCGTCCGGAATGACGGGTTCGGCTAATTGTGACATAGTTTCCACTGGGAGAAGAGATCTTTGCGGAGTTGAGTGCAGAAACGTTATTCGCTATTAATAATTATTCCCCTACACTCTTTGCCTCCTGAATTCTGTCTCCAGTCTCCTTTATGGCTTCTCATCCACTTGGATCCGGTGATATTTCTTTTTGCCCGCCCGTAAGAGTATCTCCCCCTTTTCCAGATGTTCCAAAGTAGCTCGCTCATCGAACTCCTGGATTCGCTCGCCGTTTATATATCCTCCTCCTTGCTTTATAAGACGCCGTGCTTCACCCCTGGAAGAGCACAATCCCACCTCCGCAAAAAGCTCAAAGGCGGGAATCCCTTGGCGCAGTCGACTCGAAGCAATTGTGGTGGCTGGCATTCCAGCGGCTGCGCCCTCAGCAGCTGATTCTGGTTGCCTTCGAACCCCACTGCTGGGCAAAAGATTGTCTGGAATGGTTCGTGCCCCAAAGATCTCTTCCGACTCTGCCTGGGCAGCTCGAGCGGCGGCCTCTCCATGGGTGATTCTGGTGACTTCATACGCAAGGATTGTCTTCACCAGGTTGAGGTCCTCACCTTGAAGCCCCTCTACAGCACTAATTTCATCCATAGGGAGGAAAGTAAAATATGCGAGGAATCGAGCCACGTCCTGGTCTTCGGTGTTAACCCAATATTGGTAATACTCGTAAGGTGACGTCAAGCTGGCATCCAGCCAGACAGCGCCTTGTGCGGTCTTTCCCATTTTCTCGCCGCTGGCAGTGGTAATCAGGGGAAAGGTAATACCATACACTGTTTTTTGGCGCATTCGCCGTACCAGGTCAACGCCTGCGACTATATTCCCCCACTGATCGCTTCCACCCATTTGCAGGTGGCAATCGTAGTCATCAAGCAGCAGGAGGAAATCGTAAGCTTGGAGCAACATGTAGTTGAACTCGATGAAGCTCAGCCCGGTTTCCAGCCTCATCTTATAGCTCTCTGCACTCAACATGCGGTTTACACTGAAGTGGCGACCTATATCTCGTAGAAACTCAATATAATTTAAGGGCGCCAGCCAATCAGCATTATTGACAAGCATGGCCCTCCCGGCTTCGAAATCTATGAACCGGCTTAACTGGGTTTTCAACTTCTCGCCGTTTGCATTGATCTCTTCACGGCTGAGCATCTGGCGCATTTCTGTTTTGCCGCTGGGATCACCCACCAAAGCAGTTCCTCCACCCACGAGCGCTATGGGGCGATGACCGCAGCGCTGCATGTGAGCCAAGGACATAATGGGTAGCAGGCTGCCGACGTGCAAACTTGATGCGGTGGGATCGAAGCCGATGTAGCAAGTCGACGGGTTTTCAAGAAGCTGGCGACAGGCCACTGCCTCGGTGCTTTGCTCTATGAAACCCCGCTCCTCAAGAATGTCATAAACGTTTGTCAACTTCGGCATCCTCCATCTAATGATTGGGCACAAGGTGCATGGCTCATGGGGTGTTGAAGTATTGTGAAATTCGAGGTGTCAGGTGTCAGGTTTCAGGTGTCAGGGGAAAGAACAAAAAAGATGAAACTTGAGCACTGAAACCTCAGTGATTGTGATTTGTTATTCGTAACTTCTGATAAATCTAATATTCCAATACTTAGACACTCCGTAAACTCTATGCCCCATGCTCTATGCCCCATGCCTTCCACGCAACGGACAACGGACCACTGACAACAGACTAAACTCGCCGTTTCCACGTCTCTCCACGTCGTCCTGCTGTGCTTAGTGTCTAGTGTTTAGTTCCTAGTTGTTTTCTGCCCGCTGCCTCCTGCCTGTTCGTTCTAGCCGTCTAATTTCTTACAGATCCGTTCTATTACTTCGGTGTGGCCCGTCTCAGGTGAAACATCAAGAAGGACTGCCTGCAACTGGCGGTCCCCCTTCGCCGCGGTAAATCTCTTCGGAGTTTGGGTGATGAGCTGGGCAATAGCCTCTTCTTTCTTGATACCGATGATGGAGTCTGTTGGCCCGGTCATGCCCACATCCGTAATGTAAGCAGTACCAGATGAACGAATCTGCTCATCAGCTGTCTGCACATGAGTGTGAGTACCTACAACCGCACTCACCCGCCCATCCAGATACCACCCCAGTGCCTGCTTTTCTGAGGTTGCTTCGGCGTGGAAATCCACTATGAGGATGGTGGCTTTCTCTGATAGTTTACTTACGAGGTCATTCGCCACCCTGAAAGGGCACTCTAGAGGACTCATGAACACCCGACCTTCCAGATTAAGAATGCCAACTGCGATTCCACTCGCAGTGGGCAGGAGCGCGTCTCCTTTTCCCACCACTCCTGGTGGATAGTTCGCCGGCCTCAGCACCCTTCCACTGTTTTTCAGGTATGGTTCAATTTCCTTTTTCCTCCAGATATGGTTTCCGGAGGTAAGCACGTCGATACCTATCTCCAGCAACTCTTCAGCCACCTTCGGGGTCAACCCTGCCACACCAGCGGCATTTTCAGCGTTGGCAATGACAAAATCTATCTGCCGGCTTCCTATCAATTGTGGCAGGAGCTCCCGGAGCACCAATCTACCAGGCTTGCCAACGATATCTCCAACAAAGAGAATCCTTACCAATCCCGGTCCCTTCTCTCTCATGAAAAACAATCTTTCGATTTAGTCGGTTATATTGAGCTGCCTGCTAGCAACACTGTGGGAGGGGCTTTCCCCGCCCGCCTCGCCTGAGCGAGAGCGATGGCGGGTAGGCAGCCGCGACAAAGGTTACGTTGTCATTAGGTCATTTATTCGCGCTCGTTGCGCTTCCGTCTTCGCTAAAGCTTCGACGAGACAAGCCGCTCAGTCCCGCAAGCGGGTCCCTGGTTTGGGCTGACGCTCGTCATAATGTCTTGCGGCCGTCATTTGTGGTCATTTGCCTGCGGCGCCAGTTGGGCTCACGCCTGTCACTAATGGTGATTTAAACTAATTTTTCCAATTCATTATCACCAGTCATGAGACCTAGTGACAATAAGTGACAGCGAAGCGTGATGACAGCCACTTGAGTGGCGTAATGACAGTCACTTTTAGTGACGTAGTGGCTCCAATCACATTTTGCTGTCTCCCTGCTTCCACCAGCCAGCGGAGCCAGTTAGGCCGGTGAAACTGCCTTATTTCGCATATTCCACTGCCCGGGTTTCCCGAATGACAGTCACTTTAATCTGTCCGGGGTAACTCAGTTCGGTCTCGATCTGTTTGGCGATGTCCCGGCTCAACATCACCGATTCTTCATCGGAAATCTTATCGTTCTCGACTATGATACGAAGTTCACGGCCAGCCTGGATAGCGTAGGACTTACCCACTCCTCGGTAGGAATTGGCAATGGTCTCCAGTTCCTCCAGCCTTTTCACATAGGTTTCCATCAGCTCCTTGCGGGCACCCGGCCGTGCTCCTGAGAGAGTGTCCGCCGCTTGCACCAGTACCGCCAAAACGGATTCTGGCTCTACATCCTCATGGTGAGCAGCAAGCGCGTGAATCACTTTGGACGATTCTCCATACTTCTTTGCTAGTTCAGCGCCGATGGTCGCATGCGGACCTTCCACTTCATGATCAACTGCCTTGCCGATATCGTGCAGCAAGCCGGCTCGTCTTGCCCGCCTTTCATTCATCCCAAGTTCTGCGGCCATGATGCCGCAAAGAAAAGAGACTTCCAATGAATGCTGCAACACATTCTGGCCGTAACTGGTCCGGTACTTTAATTTTCCCAATAGTTTGATCAGTTCAGGATGTATACCGTGCCCCCCGACATCAAAAGCTGCTTGCTCTCCAGCCTCACGAATGGCGTTGTCTACTTCCTGACCTGCCTTTTCAACAATTTCCTCAATTCGGGCTGGATGTATTCGACCATCACTAATCAAGCGCTCCAGAGCCAAGCGCGCCACCTCGCGGCGAACAGGGTTGAATCCGGACAAAATTACTGCCTCCGGCGTGTCGTCTATGATCAGATCAACACCGGTTGCAGCTTCGATGGCTCTGATATTACGTCCCTCGCGGCCTATGATTCTTCCCTTCATCTCCTCATTGGGAAGAGCAACGACTGAAATTGCTTTCTCCGCTATATAGTCCCCAGCGTAGCGCTTGACCGACAAAGATATGATTTTCCTTGCCTGTTTTGCAGCAGATTCTCGAGCGTTTGTCTCAATCCGCTTTATAAGCTTGGCAGCATCGTGGCGTGCCTCAGACTCCATGGACTTTATCAGCATGTCCTTGGCCTCGGTGGATGATATCCCAGCGACGCGTTCGAGCTGGGTCCGTTGTTCCTGGATGAGCTTATCCAGGGTCGCTCCCTTTTCAGTCAGCTCCTTTTCTTGATTATGGAGAGTTTTTTCCTTCTGAGCCAGATTACTCTCCCTCTTGTCGAAAAGCTCACTCTTCTTTTCCAGATTGTCCTCTTTTTGCAATATCCGGCGCTCAGCATTCTGTAATTCTCTTCGGGTGTCCTTGGTCTCCCGCTCGAAATCGACCTTCATTTGGTACAGACTGTCTTTCGCTTGAAGTGCTGCCTCCTTTTTCAGGGTTTCAGCTTCTTTCGTAGCTTCACCGATAATCTTCTGGGCAGCATTTGTGGCTGATGCCATTCGTGCTTCCATACTTTTCTTGACTATGAAGGCTCCTACCAGAGCACCAAGTAGGGTCCCAGCCAAGATCAATAACATTGTTGTAGCGGTCATAGTTATAACTCCCACCTATACCGGGACTGTGTAACTCTTTAGAAATAGAGAGCAAATTGCTCCCAATCAGCACAGAAACTGCGCTCTAGAGGCTTAATGGCAAATAAACCCATAGGGAAGTGACGGCCGTCAAGCGAGGCCATGGAACATTCCGGTGAGAAATCAGGGTAGGGTGGTGGTGTCCACTACAAGGGCGGTTTCCTCAAACCACTTCTCTCCGCAGATGACACCCGAAGTAAGCATTCTTAGTGAAGGGGCTTACGATTCCTCCTTTCTGAAAATGGTTCAAGATGTCTTTACATTGGGCCCTTAAAAAGGCTTCTATTTAAACAGCTTGTCTCTACTGACAGCTGTTGAGAGGATTTGGGCAAGCCGCTGAATCGCCAGCTTATCTGCACGCCGCCTCTATAGGCAGCTCAAAAAATCTTCTCACATGAAACGGCGATGGTTACGAGTTACCCCATTTAAGCCTTGGGCAGGGACCCGATCCCCGACCCCTTTAGTCAAATTACACCGGATATGTACCATCACTCCACCTTACAAGGAATCCACCAGGGAAACCCCTCAAGCGGTATTGAAAAAATAGCGAAAAATAATGATTTAAGCAAGATAAAAATGATTCCTGAAGTTAAGCCTGTTGAGCCGGTTAGGTCAGTTTGGCCAGTCCACACGCTATTTCTAACAGGCCTGACCGGCACAGCCAGCTTAACTGGTTAAGCTGAACAAAAAAATCCCCCGCAAGCGTGCCGTGTTGGCAGGTTGTTTTGAACCTGGTTCGACCAGGTGGGGTCCCTATTGGTCCTTCAGGCGCTTCGTACAAGACGACGCGGCACACCGTTCCAAGGAAGGGTCCCCGTTCTTCAAATGTTGGCTCAACAACGTGCTGCCAATCACCAACACCGCAGGGGTTATGATTTCTTTATAATACAATATTTGCGAACTTTTTTCCTTCTTATCTTCAATGGGATCGAGCGGCTGCCCTAAGCCACCGCAACTACCCCTCATCGAGGCAATGTTGGATAAGAAAGAAAACTGCCAAACACCAACACCGCAGGAGCATCAAAGACTCTCGGATAATACTGACGAGAGTTTTTGCTGCTTACTCTCGATCTGGTTGACCAATTGCTCGTAGGCCTCTTTCTTCTGGAGGTAATCGCTCGTAATGTTCAGAGCAGCCAATAGAGCAATGGTCGCCAGGGAAGAAGAGCGGAGCCTCTCCTGTGCCTCTTGGCATTTAGAGGCGAGATGCTGAGCCACCCTTTCCACGTATGCCTTGTCGGCTTTGGTGTGGATGGTATATTCCTGACCCAGAATCCCTACCTTCACCTGCTGGATCAAATCGCGCCTCCCCTAGGCAAAACGGCCGAGTTTATCTATCAGGGCATCCAGGCGAGTACGAATTTCCGATCTCTGTTGCTCCGAGTTTCCCAGTTGCGACTCCAACTCCTGGATGCGCGCCTCTTGCCCTGCCATCTTCTCTTCACATTGACTGTGCACACCTACCAGCTGTTCATACTTTTCTATAAGAGTGTCAATTCGCGATTCCAGCCGGTCAAACGGAGTCTCCTGCTCAGCTGTCGCTTCCTCCATAGCTATGGTAGCGCCCTGAAATGTAGTATTTTCGTCGTCCATATCACTCTCTCCCTCAGCCGTACGTCCAAGATTATGTCAATATTCTAATCTCCCACTCTCTTAATAGTCAAGCAGCTTCGCGCTGCCGCGCTTCGCTGTCATTAGGGCTGCGCCCGTCATTTGTGGTCATTTGCCTGCGGCGTCAGTTGGGCTCACGCCCGTCATTATGCCTTACGGCCGTCATTAAGTTGTTACAACAAGTGACTACGAATGACAGCGTAGCGTAATGACGGCCACGTTAAGTGGCCTAATGACCTAGGCTGCAGTTGTGTCCAGTACTTTCGTGCTCTGGGTGTTGTAGTTTACTCAACTGTTACACTTTTTGCGAGATTGCGCGGCTGATCCACATCAGTGCCTCTGAACACCGCGACATGATACGCCAACAGTTGCATGGGAATGGTGAACAGAATCGGTGCTAGAAACGGAGTAGTAGTCGGTACTGGAATAAGAGCATCAACCTTCCCGGCAAGATCCTCACCCGAGTCGTTACTCACTGCGATTATTTTGCCTCGGCGAGCTTTGACTTCTTCTATATTTGAGAGCATCTTTTCAAAAGTCAAGCCGCTGCTGACCACTGCCACCACCGGCATGTGCTCATCAATGAGGGCAATCGGTCCGTGTTTCATCTCACCGGCCGCATACCCCTCTGCATGAATGTATGATATTTCCTTGAGCTTCAATGCTCCTTCCAATGCTATAGGATAATTGATGCCACGTCCTAGATAGAGAAAATCTCTCGCATTAGCGTATTCGCGGGCAATGGCTCGTATAAGCTGATCTTCACCGAGGGCAGCCTCCACTTTCTTCGGCAGCTTCACTAGCTCTAAAATAGACTCTTGACTCTCCTCCGGAGTAAGCTTACCCAATTTTGCGCCCAGATAGAGGGCGAGCAAGTAGAGTGCGACCAACTGGGTAGTGAAGGCCTTAGTGGAAGCAACGCCAATTTCAGGACCGGCATGAGTGTAGAGAACACCATCAGCCTGGCGCACTATGCTGCTGCCCACCACATTGGAGATGGCCAGGATAAATGCCCCTTTCGCGCGGCCCTCTCTCATGGCAGCCAAAGTATCCGCGGTCTCACCGGATTGGGAAATGAGAATTTGCAGGGTCTTTGCAGTAACGATGGGATCACGGTAGCGGAACTCCGAACCCAGCTCCACTTCTACCGGCAACCCACAAAAAGACTCCAGCAAAAATTTCCCCACCAACCCAGCATGATATGAGGTGCCACACGCCACAATGAAAATTTTATCCAAAGACCTGACCAATTCGTCTTTCAGATTGAGATCATCCAAGAAGACCTCGCCGGAAGACTCACTTATGCGGCCGCGGAAAGTATCAATAACCGCACGAGGTTGCTCGTAAATCTCCTTTTCCATGAAGTGCGTGTACCCGGCCTTCTCAGCCATGACCGGGTTCCAGGTTATGTGAGCCACCTCCTTCTCTCGAATTTCACCATCTGGCCCTTTTATCTCGTATGAGTCCTGGGTGAGGACAGCCATCTCACCATCATCTAAAAAAATCACCTCCCTGGTATGACCTAAAATTGCCGGGATGTCTGAGGCCACCAGTAAAGCGTCAGATCCCACTCCGAGAACCAGGGGGCTTTCTTTTCGCACCGCGATGAGAGTATCCGGCTGCCGTTCATTTAAAATGACCAGTGCGTACGAGCCCTCTATGAGTTGAAGGCTTGCGGTCACGGCTTCCTCAAATGGAGCACCGGCTTCAATCTCATTATTAATGAGTTGTGCCACAATCTCGGTGTCTGTTTCAGAGTTAATCTGACAACCCATCTCAATGAGTTGCCTTTTCAGGGGAAGGTAGTTTTCGATGATGCCATTATGAACCACCGCCACGGAGCCAACTTTATGAGGGTGGGCATTGATATCCGAAGGGGGACCATGGGTGGCCCAGCGGGTATGACCGATTCCCACCGAACCGCTCAACGGCTGTTCCTCAAGAAGTGCCTCAAGTTGTATGAGTTTCCCTTGACAGCGCCGAACCTCAGCCATGCCCTCATTGACCACCGCTATACCGGCACTGTCATAGCCTCTATACTCCAACCGTCTCAAGCCATCCACCAGTAATGATACACAATCATTCTGCCCGATGTGTCCGATGATACCGCACATATTTTTTCCTCTATCTATTATCGATCAAGCTTAATTCGAACCCCGGTAGTCTTGCGGATTCTTAATCCAGTTCGAGCTGTCCGTGGTCCGTTGTCAGTTGTCCGTTGCAGCATAGCGCAGAGCGCAGAGCGTACTGATTTAGTAGTCAGTAGTTAGTAGACGAGAAGGATTCTTATATTTCTTTTTGTCTCCTGAATTCTGGATTCTGACTCCTGACTCCTTGTTTTTAAATCCGCAATCCGCAATTCTTTCTTATGCTCTATGCCCCATCCGCTGCGAAATCACTTTCTCCGCTGCTTTGAGTTCGTCCTCCGTATTCACACCCAGAAATTCTATGGGATCCGAAGCAGTCACAGCTTGCACCTTCCAGCCTCGCCCGGCTGACATCCGCACTAAATCCGTAAGATAATACTCACCCTGTACGTTGGCATTTTCAACCTCAGGTAACACTGCCCGCAAGAGGTCGGCGCTGGCGCAGTAGATCCCGGTGTTCACCTCTCTAATGGTGCGCTCCTTCGCGTTGGCGTCTTTGGCCTCAATGATTGCCGATACCTCGCCCCCCGAATCTCTTACCACCCGGCCGTAACTTCCAGGTTGGTCGAGCAGCATGCTCAGCACGCTAAGGTCGGCACCACGGTTCATGTGCTCGACCTGGAACATGCGCAATGTCTCTGCAGTCAGCAAAGGTGTATCACCGCAGCAGATCAAGACTGATCCACCATGATCGGTCAAATGGGGTAAAGCACACTGGACTGCGTGTGCGGTTCCCAGTTGCTGGGATTGCAATACCCATTCCACCTGGGCTTCGGCGAATAGCTCTCTTATGCGTTCAGCCTGATGCCCCACCACCACCAGCACCCTATCAAACCCTAGCTCTTCTACTGCCATCAGCGTGTAGGAGAGCATTGGCCGACCGCAGATGGGGTGCAAAACTTTTGCCAGATCTGAGTACATCCTGGTCCCTTTGCCTGCGGCCAGGACCAGGGCAACAGTATCCTTCATAGTTCCTCTTTTACTGTATTCCAAGGAAAATAGCAATGTTGCACCAGGTACCATTTATTAGCGAGACGGGCGAGACGAGGACTAGATGACAGATGCTTCAAAGTACTAAATATCGAACCGCAGAACAAGGAACCGCAGAATCATGAAGTGATCACTTCGACATTGAAGATCCCTACAGCAATCTGCAGGGAATCTTCGAAATGTAGGGAAACAATTCAATTTTATTGTAGTTCGCTCGCTATCCTCGCAGCTACCTGTGAGGATAGCGAGCGCTAACGCATTTTCGATATTCCTTGTTCGACATTCTGCGGTTCAAAGAGCCGGTGACTCAAATGAAGTCAGTTGGGATTGTTCTTCTCCCGAATTCTGAATTCTGACGCATGGACCCTTCCTCCATGC
>JAJDNL010000267.1 GCA_022340745.1 Deltaproteobacteria bacterium | reverse complement strand
AATGTAGATGTAACGTTTTAACTGAAGGTTGCGACAGCGAAAACTTCAGTGAGAAACGTGGAGATTCATTCTGCAACCGGGAACCCACCCAAAGGGTGGGAGTCCGCAGGACAAATCTAAAATCTAAAATCAGAAATCTACAACATGGTGTCCTTTTGTGCAAGCCGGTCCTAGATTCTCCCCTTGTATAAGCGGTGCTAAAAGATTAGTCTAATCCTTTAATAACAGGTAGGTAAAGACAATGACCGGCTGCTGACAGCTTATTGCTGAGAGATCAAGAAGGATATTTAGCATGCGCTCTTCCTTACCTACTAATGTAGTGGATTTACCCGATCTCAAAGATCGGGTAGGGGTTTTCCGAAACCGCGAGCACGCGGGAGAGATTCTTGCTACCATGCTTGAAGTGTACTCCGAGAGTGACGCCATAGTCATGGCCGTACCCGCGGGTGGCGTACCAGTCGCAAAGGTACTTGCAGAGCAGCTCGACCTTTCCTTGGACATTGCGGTAATAAGCAAGATTACGCTACCGTGGAATACGGAGGTTGGCTACGGAGCCGTAGCCTTCGATGGAACCGTGCGACTCAACAACACTCTCGTGGCGCGGCTCGGGCTTACCGATGAAGAGATTCAGCTCGGAATCAGTAAAACCTCGGCCAAGGTTGCACACCGAGTGAAGAATCTCCGCGGTGAGCAAGCCTTGCCAGACCTCTTCACATCACACATCATACTGGTGGATGATGGCCTTGCCTCGGGATTTACCATGCAGGTGGCAGTCGAAGCCCTGCAGAAGGCAGGTGCAAAGAGCATCACTGTGGCAGTGCCCACTGGACACCAGGGTGCGGTAGAGAGGATCGCCGGTGCAATAGAAAGCCTCTATTGCGCCAATATCAGGGGTGGCTACCATTATGCGGTGGCTGCCGCTTATATGCGCTGGTCAGACGTCAGTGAGAAAGAGGTGGTCTCTCTGTTGGCAGATGCCTTAAGCTGAAAAAATAGATAATATTAGTGGTTTATTACCATTCGTTTCAGGCCTTCTAAAATCCCATCGATTTTTGGTCGTCGGGGAAGCGGGTTACGATTTCGTGGTGGTAATGGGGGCAACTCTGCGACATGATGTACATTATAGGGTGAGAGGGAGTTTGCCGCTTCAAATCCTGGCAAAAACAGAATCCAGCGTTTTGTTGGCGAAGCTGTCTCCCGGAGTGGATACTGATTTTTTTGAAGCGCTCGATACCTGTTAAACGCTTGGCGCTTAGCGCTATGCGCTAGGCGCAGGGACAAGGAGGTGAGCAGCAATGGAAATTTATCTGATGCAGCACGGGTCAAATCTCTCCAAAGATGAGGATCCCGAGGAGTCGTTGAGTCCAGAAGGGGAGGGCCAGGTTTCAAAAGCAGGGCAGGCCATCAGCAAAATGGGCCTGACATTCGAGGTGATCATCGCAAGTCCAAAGAAGCGGTCTCAGCAGACTGCTGCCATTGTTGCCGGGGCCATTGGCTTCCCTGTGGATAGTATTGTGGTGACGGACAAGGTAAAGGCCATGACTCCAGCCGAGGAAACTCTTGGCTATCTCGAAAAGTTTAATGACAAGCAGTCAGTTCTCGTAGCGGGGCATCTCCCGTCTCTCGCTGAGGTTGCCTCATCCCTGCTGACCTCAGGTTCCAAGGCTACCATTCAGTTCGAGAGAGGGGGAATTGGCCGGATCGACGTGGATACGCTGCCTGGTCGCGAGGGTAGGCTTCTCTGGTATCTGACGCCGGCTCAACTGGAACTCATAGCAACGTGAGTCTAGGCCCGCCCGCAGGGTGGGTCTTCGCACCGCCTTTTTAAGGGTAAAGCATATTACATTTGGGGAGAAAGCCAAAATGGCAAAAGAGAAATTAGATCGTGCGTACCCAGTAATCCCATCTGACCGTGGAGATGACCTCCACAACCTTGAATGTGCCGACTCTGCTGATCTGGTACTTTTTGTGGCAGGCAATCAATTCATGGTGATGGAAGCGTTGTTGACTGTTTTTCAGAATCAGTATCTCGATATCAAGAGGATTTTCTATGAAACGCTGCCGCCCGGTTTGGAACTGAAGCAGATCCTGGCAGGGGGTGCCCTTTTTCGGGACAATCTCATCGATGTTCGACCCGATGTTTACGCCTCCGTGTCCGCAGCGGCCATGAAGCAGTTGGAACAAAAAGACCTCATCTCTAGCGAAGACTATTTTCTCTACCTGCACAACCGGATCGTCCTCATGGTGCCGGCAACCAATCCTGCGCAGATCAACTCAGTCCAGGATCTTGCCAGGTCAGAGGTGCGGATTTCCCAACCCAATCCAGAGTACGAAGATATAGCCTTTCACATCTTTGACATGTACCGTCAAGCTGGAGGTGAGGCTCTGGTTCATCGTATCATGGAGGAAAAGAGGGCAGAGGGAACTACCATCCTCACAGTGGTTCATCACAGGGAAACTCCGCTCAGGATACAAAAGGGAACGGTTGATGTGGGTCCGGTGTGGGCTACTGAAATGCAGCATGCTTGGCAAACAAAGTTGCCTGTAGACCTGGTGGACCCAGGTGAAGGGCTTGACCAGAGAGAGGAGATAAACTACTACATCTGCAAACTGAAAGGCTCAGGAAATCCAGAAAACGGTGCAAGATTCCTGGAGTTTATAAGATCCCCCGTGGCTCAGGGTATCTATGAGAGATACGGTTTTGTGCCACATTTTGCTACTTCGTAGTGGCGGCGGTCATTGGTCGGTTGTGGCAAAACCCGGCAGTAGTGATTATAAGAAGAAAATTTCTTCTGCGCCAAACTAGCAAGGAGAATCATGCCAGTTAAGCAAAGAAAATCAATTCTTTGTCCAAATTGCAGCAAGCTGATCAGTGCTGATGAGCGAAGCTGTCCTCATTGTGGGGTGTCGAGACCTGGCGCCCGGTGGAAAAATATTCCTATAACTCGTGGCCTTTTGCAAAGCAACCAACTCATAAAGACCATTATGTATGCCAATGTGGGAATGTATCTACTCTCTCTCCTGATGAATCCAACGAGGATAGGGTTGTCAGCCAATCCGTTTATGTTTCTTTCCCCATCAAACGGGGCCCTCTTGCTGCTGGGATCGACGGGAACAATCCCCATAGATCAGGGGCACCGTTGGTGGACCCTTGTCTCCGCCAACTATCTTCATGGTGGAATTTTGCACATTGTCTTCAACATGATTGCTTTGTACCAGATAGGCCCTCTCGCTCTTCGTGAATACGGAGCAAATCGCTTTATTAGCCTTTACACACTCGGCGGTATCTTCGGCTTTTTGGTTTCATACGTTGCTGGAGTACGTTTCACCCTTGGGGCTTCAGCTGCATTATGTAGCCTGATTGGCGCTAACCTCTACTACGGCAAGACTAGAGGTGGCACATATGGCCAGGCTATTTATAAACAGATGAGTGGATGGCTGTTGGGACTTTTCCTTTTAGGATTTCTACCTGGTATCAACAACTGGGGCCACGGTGGTGGTATCGTTGGTGGTATCATTCTGGGCTACATGTTGAGTTATCGAGAAAGAGTAAGGGAAAATCTTTTTCATAAAAGCCTCGCAGTCGTATGTGTTGCATTGACGGTGGCGGTTTTGGCCTGGGCCATTCTGTCTTCGTTTTATTATAGATTTGTAGGTTAGGAGAACTGCCATTCGATCTGAGCTTCGCGCCCTGCGATACAATTGGTCCACCGGTATCTTTTTTGATATATTTAAAAGTTGTACTTCGTTAACGTCTAAAGAAAGGGGTGGCAGAGATGGCAAAAAACCTCGCACACAAAATCCTTGAAGCTCACCTAGTGGATGGTAGTCTTATTCCTGGTGAGGAAATCGGCGTCACAATCGACCATACCCTGCTACAGGATGCCACGGGAACTATGGCCATGTTGGAGTTTGAGGCCCTGGGTCTTGACCGGATTAGAGCTGAGCTTTCAGCCCAGTATGTGGATCATAATCTACTTCAAACTGACAACAAAAATGCCGACGATCATATCTACCTGCAAACCGCCTGTGCCCGGTACGGGCTTCACTTCAGCCGTCCCGGCAACGGCATTTCCCATCAGGTTCACATGGAACGTTTCGGAGTTCCGGGGAAAACCATGCTAGGTGCAGACAGTCACACCCCCGGCGCTGCAGGTGTTTCCATGCTAGCAATGGGTGCAGGAGGGTTGGATGTAGCTTTGGCAATGGCGGGACGACCCTACTATTTCCCCTGTCCAAAAATCTTGGGGGTCAAACTCACCGGGGAACTTCCAGACTGGGTCAGCGCCAAGGACGTGATTCTCGAAATGCTGCGGCGCTACGATGTTAAGGGATGTGTGGGGAAAATCATCGAATACTATGGGCCAGGTGTTAAGAGCCTTTCTGCTACCGACCGAGAAACCATAGGTAACATGGGTACGGAGTTGGGTGCTACCACGACGATTTTTCCATCAGATGAGAACACCCGGGCCTACTTGGAGTCCGAGGGGCGGGGAGAGGGTTGGGTAGAGTTATCTGCCGATGAAGGGGCTGAATACGATGAGTATGCGGAGCTTGACCTTTCCAGTTTAGAGCCGCTGATTGCCTGCCCCTCATCGCCTGGCAACGTGGTCGCTGTCCGCGAGGTGGCCGGGATAAAGGTGCAGCAAACTATTGTGGGTAGTAGTGTCAACTCTTCTTTTCGAGATCTCATGGTGGTGGCCGAGATCGTTAAGGACCGTATTGCCCATCCAAACACTTCCTTTCACATTAATCCGGGCAGTAGACAGGTGTTGGAGAATGTGGCTTCTCGGGGCGGAGTCATGAATCTTCTGGCGGCTGGAGCCCGGATCCATCAGTCCGGTTGTCTGGGATGCATTGGCATGGGGCAGGCCCCTGGCACAGGACAGGTGAGCCTGAGAACTTTTCCCAGGAACTTTCCAGGTCGCTCGGGAACCAAGGACGACAAGGTCTATCTTTGTTCCCCTGAAACAGCGGCGGCGGCAGCTCTGAAAGGGGTTATTACCGATCCCCGGGATCTGGGCAAAGAGATGGACTATCCCAGGATAAAGCACCCGGCGCAATATGTTATCGACGAGTCTTCCATCGTTTTTCCATCCGAGGATGGTCATAAGACCGAAGTAATTCGAGGGCCCAATATCAAGCCTTTCCCGCAACTGGATCCCCTTCCTGACACGCTCACAGCAGAAATAGTTCTCAAGGTGGATGACAATATCTCCACTGATACCATCATGCCAGCAGGCAACAAAGTTCTGCCGCTGCGGTCCAATATTGAGGCCATAAGCGAATTTGTTTACTACCAGATCTCTCCAAACTTTCATAGCGAGGCAAAGGAGAAGGGTGAGGTGGTGATTATAGGCGGCGACAACTATGGCCAGGGATCCAGCCGGGAGCATGCCGCGTTAGCTCCGCGATACCTTGGGGTCAGAGCCAAAGTCACCAAGAGCTTTGCTCGCATACACAAAGCCAATTTATGTAATTTCGGCATACTGCCGCTCACATTTAAGGATCCCCAAGACTACCAGACGTTGAGCACAGGGACTCAGGTGGTTTTCAGGGATATAAGAAACAGAATTCAGCGAGGAGACACAGAAATCCCTGTGGAAGTAAACGGCCAGACGATAGTTACCCAGCTGGATGTCTCTCAGCGCCAGCGCCAGGCACTGCTGGCCGGCGGCACCCTCAATGTTGTGAAGCAAGAACTAGAGGCGAGCAACGGACAGTAAACAGCGGGCAGCAGTGCTCAGCTCTCGTCGAGCTTCGCGTCAGGTGGCTTCGCCGTCATTAGGTCAAGACGCTTCGCTGTCATTTGTTGTAATCGGTGGAGGAAAGAGCACAGAAGGCAGAGGACAGAAGAGGGAAGACAGCTGAAAAATTCTTCTGTGGGAGCGGCTTTCCAGCCGCGACATCACTACATAGTACCTGAAGGTTAGTTCATGGAAAACAGAATCCGCTTGGGATTAAGCACGTGTCTTTTAGGTGAAAATGTCCGCTTTGATGGTGGGCACAAACGGGACCGGTTTGTTACCGATACCCTCGGTCAATTTCTGGAGTTTGTACCGGTTTGTCCGGAGATGGAGTGTGGGCTGGGAGTGCCCCGGGAGTCCATGCGCCTAGTGGGAAACCCGGAATCACCAAGACTGGTGACAAATCGAACCAAAATCGACCATACCGAGCGGATGATTACCTGGGCCCGAAAAAGGGTGCAGGAACTGGAGAAGGAGGATCTGTGTGGCTTTATCTTCAAGAGCCGTTCCCCCAGTTCAGGTATGGAGAGGGTCAGAGTTTACAATGAAAAGGGAATTCCGGAAAAAAAGGGCGTGGGCATGTTTGCCCGAATTTTCATGGAGCATTTTCCTTTGCTACCAGTTGAAGAGGATGGACGACTGCACGACATTAAGCTGCGGGAGAACTTCATCGAACGTATCTTTGCACTGAAGCGCTGGCGGGACCTCTTGGATGAAAAGAAGAGCAGGGGGAGGCTGGTCGCCTTCCACACGCAGCATAAGTTGCTCATTCTATCGCACAGCCAGAAGCATTCCCGCATTCTGGGAAAATTGGTGGCGGCAGCCAAGAGCATCTCTCCGAAACATCTATACCCGCAATATCAGACTTTGTTTATGGAGGTCTTGAAGCTAAAAACCACTGTCAAGAAAAATATTAACGTGCTCCAGCACATGATGGGCTACTTCAAAAAGCAGCTTTCCGCTGATGAAAAGCACGAACTGTTGGAGACATTCGATCAATACCGGGAAGGCTATATTCCCCTTATCGTGCCCCTTACTCTGATCAAACACTATGTGCGCAAATATGACCAGCCCTACCTGAAACAGCAGGTCTACCTGAACCCGCACCCGATGGAGCTCAAGCTTAGAAATCATGCCTAAGAGGGGAATTTCGGATTGTAGATTGCAGATTTGAGATGTGGGATGTGAGATGGGGGATGGCACAGAGCATGGAGATATAGCGAGAAAAGATTTCTAGGTGATGGGTGCTGGGTAATGGGTTATGGGTAACAACCTATCACCTATAACCCATGACCTTTAACCTGGAAGACACGACTTTAACGATTTGAACCGTTTCAACGATTTCAACGACTTACCATGTACCGTTTACCGGTATTACAATATTATAAATGGATAAATACCCACACGAAGAAAATTTGATGACTTCTTGGTTTGAAACCTACAAACCTGTGGCATCGAGCCAAATGCAGCTTTGGCTGGCCGGTTCCATGTGGAGTTGTGTTGGTGCTGGGCTGTTTTCTGTCGGCACCTACTGGTTGCTTGGGAATGGAGAAGCAAAAGGTTTAATTATACTGTTTATTGCTGTCGGTTTGGGGCTTGGAAAAGCCTTGTTGATTCTGGATCGGACAGCACTCCGCAATATCGACCGGGTCAAATGGCGTGGAGAAGATCGATGCCTTGGCGGCTTTCTCTCGTGGCGAGTTTGGATCTTAGTAATGGGAATGATGCTTCTGGGCCGAGTACTCAGGACAATCGGCCTGCCGAAACCGATTCTCGGACTGATCTATGGAGCCGTGGGTATCGGTCTTTTGTTCTCTAGTCGACTTATCTGGAGGGCGTGGAGAGACCAGCGTGCATTAAAAATATCGGCAGTGGAGAATTCTGATGGGAAATAAGCTAGCCCGGATGTTTCATGAATTGCCGCTGCGAGACCGTGGAGAAGGATGTACCACCGTGCAATCGCAGGGGGTTGGATCTGAGGCGTACCTGAACAGTACGCCGCAAGGTCCGACACCCGAGGACGCGCGGAAGGACAGTCATATCCGCGGCCGCAGCAGGAGATTCATGAAACATCCGGGCTGGCCCTCCTCCTGTGCCATTCATTTTCAATTTGCCTCACTTGCTTGAGGCCAATTTGTGCTTATCTTTAATCTAAATCGTTGAAACAAACAATGCATGGAGCTTCATATAAGTAGAAGGAAGGAGTTAGACATGAAAGACAAACGTAATTTCCACCTTGAGGTGCAGGAACATATTGACTGTTTTGCCAACACAGATCCGCTTAGGGAAATGTCTGAAATTAACGGAGATACGGACAAAGACCAGGCTGCCTTGAAGTGGATGGCCCTCGCAGTATTGCATGGCATTAACTTCAACGCCAAAAAGATTTCCCTCAGGACTACAGCAGACGGTACTACAACGGTGCATGCCAAGTATCGTAAGGCAGATCTACCATCGCCTGGCGGGGACATAGGCCGCAACGTGCTTGAAGCGGTACGTCAGATTACTCATTTTGAGGGTGACGAAGGGAAGGGTCCGTTGGCCCTTGGCGTTCGCAATGATAGCCTCGAAATCGGTGTCAGCGTTAAACGCGACGAGCACGGGGAGACGGTTACCTTTAAATTTCCAAAAGACAGCTGACCAATAACGTCAGTTGTCCGAAGTTTAAAACAGCATAGCGCACAGAGCATTGCGCATAGCGTAGTATCTAAAATAGGGAATTGCTATGCGCTTAGCGCTCTGCGCTTTGCAGCGAATGGAGTGAGCTCAACGGACAACTGACTACCACTGAAAGGAGAAAGAATGAGTAGCAAGACCGAGGAGCGGATAAAGGCGTTGGAGGTAGCCCTCAACAACGAGTCAAGGGAAAGGGATTTCTACCTGAAGCACGCCGAGAGAACGAGCAACTCTTTCGGGAAAATGATGTTCCAATCCATTGCCAATGATGAAAATGAGCATTACCAACGAATACTAGAACTTCACCAAAAACTGGAAGAAGAGGGGAAGTGGCCGGAGACCATACCCATCAAGGTCAAGGGCACCGACATGAAATCCATTTTGAAAAAGGTGGTGGAATCTGTAGATACTTCTGCCAAAGCTGACACCGATGACATGGAAGCGGTACAGATAGCCATTGATTTTGAAACCAGGGGGGAGCAGTTTTACCGTGACCTGCGGGACAGCGTTGACAACCCTGTAGAAAAAGAGTTCTATGACGTACTTGCGACCATGGAGAGGGAGCACCGCCTCTCGCTGGAGGATACCCTGGACTATTTCAAGGACCCTGAGGGCTGGTTTCAGATGAAGGAAGGGCGCCATCTGGATGGGGGGTAAAATGAGATAAGAGTGGGGCGCGTCCGTGCCCCCTGTGGACTTCAGAGTTGCCAAGAGCCATCCACAAGAGATTGAGGGTGGCTTTTTTCTGCGGGTTCGTTATGGATTTCAACTGTGAAAGATGTGGACGATGCTGCAAAGAGATAGGAATTCCCTGGTCGGAATTGGATCCTCATCTTGTGTCAGATTATCTCCGTATGGACTTTCATGACTTTCTAGATTCCTATGGCTTCAGGGTTAATGAATACTCTGGCGAAATTGAACATGCAGAATTTGGCGTAACACCCTGCCCATTTCTTGGGTGGGATATGGAAAAAGCTATTTGTAAGATCTATCCTGTAAGACCTTGGATTTGTAAGGGTTATCCAGGTCCGGGGACTAGATGTAGAAAGGAGCAGAAGGGTGTTTGACTAGCCCGGCTTCAATCGTCCGGAGTAACCTTCCAAGATCTCCCTCGCTTCAGCTTGCCCCGGTGCTTTTTCTCCTCAACGCGTTTTTGTCTCGCTGCCAGCGGTATTCTCGTCGCCCTTCGTTTGGGAGCTCGTTTGAGAGCTTGCTGCAGCAAGTCGATGAAGCGTTCCAGAGCCACCTCTTTGTTGGCTGCCTGGCTGCGAGTTTTTTGGGAGATGACCCGGAGAATTCCCTTTTTGCTGATGCGGGTAGCTAACCCGTCGAGGACAAGGTTTTTCTGCTCTGAAGTAAGACTTGGAGAATTGATAACGTCGAACCCGAGTGTCACCCGAGTGCTGGCCTTGTTAACGTGCTGCCCCCCGGGACCCCTGCTACGGGAAGCGGTAAATTTCAGTTCATCTCTGGGAATCGAAAGTTCATCGGTTATCCGGATCATGAAGTCAATATATCACATTCCACTCCCAGATCTGCAATCAGACATCCCACATCCAGTAGTCAGTAGCCAGTAGTCAGAATCCAGGAGTAAACGGTGAACGGTAAGAGATGTTATACGTTATAGGTAGTTATGTGTCCTCTGTCCTCTGTCTTTTGCTTTTCTACAATCCGCAATCCGCAATTCGCAATTCGAAATTTTCTCCCGATCCCCGCATCGGCCCGCTGTGCCTAGTGCCTGGTTCCTAGTGCCTAGTTTTCATTACTGCCTATTGCCCGCTGTCCTCCGCCTGCTTGCCCTGAGCCTGCTGAGTGCGGATCAGCTCGGGGGTCAATTCGTCCTGTTCGCTTTGTAACTGCAGAAGCACGATTGCAGTGATTACCAGTACCCCGCCGAGCATTTGCAGGGGCTCGAGGATCTCGCCCAGAAAAAGATAGGCGATGAACCCTGCCGATATCGGCTCCAGGGTGGCCGTTATTGAGGCACGGGTTGAGCGGATGTGATTAATGCCAACGAAATAGAGGCCAAAAGGGATGGCGG
>JAJDNL010000250.1 GCA_022340745.1 Deltaproteobacteria bacterium | reverse complement strand
ATCATCGAAGCGCAGGTTACAGATGCCCCCATACTCTTCCGCAAGACCGAAATTGAGACAGATCGACTTGGCATGTCCAATATGTAGATAACCGTTTGGTTCAGGCGGGAATCTGGTCATGACTCGTCCGTCGTATTTATTTGTCTTCAAATCGTCCTCGATGATTTTCTTGATGAAGTGAATGGAAGGGGCAAAATCATTCGAGGTCATAATCGCAGCTCCTTTCGAGTTTTTGATCTCATCCAACCGACACAACATTATATTGCGCCATGTCTGAGTATTCAATGGATAATAAAGGTAAGCGGTAAGCAGTGAGCAGTAAGCAGAGGTACATTGGCAATTGCAGATTGTAGATTTCAGATGAAAGACTTACAATTTACAACCTGTAGACAGGATAAGAGGGGTGGGAAACGGCAATGAAAGCTTTTCGCTTGGTAACAGATCTGGAGCCGCGTGGTGATCAGCCCGCGGCCATAGACCTTCTGGTGGATGGGCTGCAGCGCGACCTCAAGCACCAGGTGCTGCTGGGGGTCACCGGTTCGGGCAAAACGTTTACCATGGCAAACACCATAGCCAAGGTCCAGAAGCCCACTCTGGTGATTGCTCCCAATAAGACATTGGCAGCCCAGCTCTATGGGGAATTCAAGAGACTGTTTCCCGAAAATGCGGTGGAGTACTTCGTCTCTTACTACGACTACTACCAGCCTGAGGCCTACGTTCCCCAGACGGATACGTACATCGCCAAAGACGCCTCCATCAACGAAGAAATTGACAAAATGAGGCACTCAGCAACGCGCTCATTGCTTGAACGTCGTGACGTTATAATTGTTGCCAGTGTATCCTGCATTTACGGATTGGGTTCTCCTGAAGCTTACCAGGGCTTACTGCTCCATCTTGACAAAGGGCAGGAGATTGAGCGGGACAAAGTGCTGAGAAAGCTAGTGGAGATTCACTATCAGCGTAATGATGTGGATTTCCATCGAGGCACCTTTAGGGTGCGGGGGGATGTGGTGGAAGTTTTCCCCGCGTATGAGGAAGAGCGAGCGGTGCGCATTGAGTTTTTTGGAAACGAGGTGGAGCGCATGCTGGAAATCGATCCACTCTGGGGTAAAGCGACTCGAGAGCTGTCGCGCCTTGCGGTTTACCCGGCGAGCCATTACGTCGCAACCAAGTCGATGCTGGCACAAGCCATAGAAGCGATCCAGATAGAACTGGAAGAGAGACTCATTGAACTGCGGGAAGAGGGAAAGCTTTTGGAGGCTCAGCGCTTGGAGGAGCGGACCCGCTTCGACCTAGAGATGCTCCAGGAGTTGGGCTATTGCACGGGGATCGAGAACTACGCCCGCCATATTACCGGCCGTTTGCCCGGAGAACCGCCGCCTTGTTTGTTGGATTACTATCCTGAAGATAGTCTTTTTTTTATCGATGAAAGCCATATTGGAGTGCCCCAGCTCCAGGGGATGTATCGTGGAGACCGCTCTCGCAAGCTTAATTTGGTAAAGTACGGCTTTCGTTTGCCATCTGCCCTGGACAACCGACCATTGTCTTTTGAAGAATTTGAGGAGGTGGTGCCACAGGCCATTTACGTATCGGCTACCCCAGCAGCCTATGAGCTCAAGAAGGCCCAGGGAGTTGTGGTGGAGCAGGTTATCAGACCCACCGGACTCATGGATCCCAAGATCAGCGTGCGCTCGGCAGAACATCAAGTTGACGATCTGGTGGCAGAAATCCGCCGGCGAGCAGAACGGAACGAAAGAGTTTTGGTCACTACTTTAACCAAAAGAATGGCCGAGGATCTCACCGAATATCTCACAGACCTAGGGGTTAGAGTTCGTTATCTACACTCTGACATCAACACCATCCAGCGGGTGGAGATAATCCGGGATCTGAGACTTGGCCGCTTCGATGTGCTGGTTGGCATCAATTTGCTTCGCGAAGGGCTCGATATTCCAGAGGTGTCGCTGGTTTCTATACTCGATGCGGATAAAGAGGGATTTTTGCGCTCGGAAAGATCCCTCATCCAAACATGCGGCAGAGCAGCGCGGAATGTGGCTGGCGAGGTGGTCTTATATGGCAATGAAATCACCCCATCCATGGCGAGGGCTGTAGAGGAGACCAACAGGAGACGTCGTCTCCAGGCGGAATACAATGAAATCCATGGGATTACCCCGGAAACCATCAGAAAGGAAATACATAATATCCTGGACTCCGTGTATGAGGGTGACTATGTTACCGTAGCGACTGTGAAGGAGGAAGCTGTTGAGTATAAGACGGTTGAGGAGCTGGATCAGCACATTCTAGACTTGGAGAAGCAGATGAAAGAGGCAGCCGCGAACCTCGAATTCGAAGAGGCTGCTCGTTTGCGAGATCAGATAAAGGACCTGAAAGAACAGCGGTTGGAGGTGTATTAAGGCGCAGAGCGCAGAGCGCATAGCGTCTGAGAATGAGACAATTTAGTGCTATTACTCTGCTAATGGGAGAGTTCGAGGAATATTTTTAGAATCCATATAAAAAATATCATTACGAGAAAATATACTGGAGAATACGCTATGCGCCATGCGCTATGCGCTCTGCGGATATAAAATGAAAGCATCGGCCCACGTACAGGACAAATTGGACACACTACCTTCAGGCCCGGGTGTCTATCTTATGAAGGACGCCGCTGGCAATATCCTGTATGTCGGTAAAGGAAAGGATCTGCGCAAACGCGTGCTTTCCTATTTCAGGGAAAAAGAGCATCAGTCCCCAAAAACCCGGGTACTGATTTCCAAGATTTCAGATTTGGAGTTCATCCTTACCGGTTCAGAAAAAGAGGCACTGATTCTCGAGTCAAACCTTATAAAGCAACATCGGCCTCGATACAACGTAATACTCCGTGACGACAAAAGGTACTTGGTTCTGCGTTTGGACCCGAAGGAAGAATATCCACGGCTATCACTGGTTCGGCGCATTCGTCAGGACGGCGCTCACTACTTCGGCCCATATGCTTCAGCGAACGCTGTGAGGCAAACACTAAAAGTGTTGCACGGCATGTTTCCCTTGCGCCAGTGCAGCGGCACCAAGTTTCGTCAGCGGGCCAGACCTTGCCTCAATCATCAAATGGGTCGTTGCCTTGGGTTGTGTGTCGGCGTTATATCACCTGAGGAGTATGCTCCAGTGGTGGAACAGGCAGTGCTTTTTTTGAAAGGCCGCACTCAAGACTTGCAAGAGAAATTGCGGCAGGAAATGGAACGAGCCGCGGACCGACTTGAGTTTGAAAAGGCTGCCATGTACCGGGATCGTCTCAACGCGGTGGAGAAGACTCTGGAAAAACAGCTGATGGTGTCAGCCCGCTTTCGAGATCAGGATGTTGTCGGTACGCATGAGGCCGGAGATAACCTTGGGTTGGCTGTACTCTTCGTGCGAGGTGGGCGCATGGTGGGAAGTCGTTGCTTTGTGTTCAAAAAACCGCGAAGCAGTTCTTCGGAGGTGGTGCGAGCGTTCATCTTGCAGTATTACGAGCAGGGCAAGGCGATTCCTGAGGAGATATTGACAAGTGAACCATTGCTGGAGCAGGAATTGCTGGCTGAGTGGCTCTCTGACATCAAAGGGAAACGAGTGGGAGTAAGGCTTCCCAAAAGAGGAGAAGGTCGCCAATTGCTCGCCCTGGCTGCCCATAACGCCGCAAACTACCTAAGGAGTGAGATGGCACGGGCAACCGACCCTATGCCTGCTCTGGACCGGTTGCGACAGAGGTTGGGACTGGAATCCATCCCCCATCGCCTTGAATGTATTGACATTTCCAATTTTCGAGGTAAGTTTCCGGTGGGCTCCCTGGTAGTTTTTCGGGATGGTGAACCGGACAAATCAGCCTACCGCCGATATCGCATCAAGACTGTCGACCGCATCGACGATACAGCAATGATGGCCGAAGTACTAAACCGCCGCTTTACCGACGTGCGTAAGGAACAGGCCTTGCCGGATCTGCTGGTGGTGGACGGCGGAAAAGCACAGCTAAATCAAGCACTGGCAGTCTTGAGAGATTTCGAGTTGGCAGATCTTGTACCCGTGGTGGCTCTGGCCAAGAAACCGAGGACCAGAACGCAGGCTGAGGCAAATGCCACCGACAGGCTGTATCTGCCAGGCAGAAAAAACCCGCTGGAGCTGCAGAAAGATCCCCCTTTGCTCTTTCTTCTCGGTCGACTGCGTGATGAAGCTCACCGCTTTGCCGTTAGCTATTACCAGAAACGCCACCGGAAACAAACCCTTCAATCTCGTTTGGACGAGATTCGTGGAATCGGGCCCAAGAGACGTCGGGATCTTATTCGATTTTTCGGCTCAGTAAGCCGGTTGGCAGAAGCGCAGCTTGAGGAAATCAGCCAAGTCCCAGGGATAAGTTATACATTGGCCGCTCGCATTTGCACGGCACTGCGGGGAGATGAGAAGGAGGCGGAAGACAGAGGACAGACGACAGAGGACAGCGGGCAGCCAGCAGCGGGCAGCAGGCAGGAGAAACGAGGGACTAAGAACTAGGAACGAGGCACGGAAGAGATTGAAGATTTTAGATTGGAGATTGCAGATTTAAAATTGCGGAATGCGGACTTAATAAAAAGAGGACAGACGACAGAGGATAAATCGCATCGGGCATGGAGTCAAAAAACAAAAGGCTGCTTACTACTGACACCTGACACCTGACACCTGACACCTCAATTCTGACTCCTGGATTCTTCGTTTTTTTACCGCTCACCGCTTACTGCTTACCGCTCACCATTTACGACTTGAACGACTTCAACGAATTTGACGATTTGACAATCGACGGTTGATAGCAAAACACAAGAGCCAGGCCAGTGCAATTATTCTGACAAATAGTGTACATTCAAGTAGTATAGAATAATTAGTTTTGTTACCTGAAAACCAAGGACTACCGCGTTTCGCGGTCCGAATTCCGAGTTTGATGATGTGGCTCACAGTGGATAGTATAGAGAAGGAGAGAGAGTAATATGGAAGAAGTTCGCGTACGTTTCCCACCCAGTCCCACGGGATATTTGCATATCGGCGGGGCCAGGACCGCTATTTACAACTGGCTTTTTGCCCAGAAGACAGGGGGCACGCTGATTGTTCGTATAGAAGACACAGATGCTGAGCGTTCTACCCAGGAATCCATAGGGGCCATCCTGGATGGGATGCGCTGGTTGGGGATAACCTGGGACGAAGGTCCTTATTTCCAAACGGCCCATGCGAGCGATCATCGCCAGGCCGCCCGGAAACTTTTGGAAAGCGGGCATGCCTACAAGTGTTTCTGTACCCATGAAGAGTTGGAGCGCAAGCGGGAGGAGGCGAGAAAAAGAAAGGATGACTATCATTACGACGGAACCTGCCGCAATCGTTCTGCTGAGGAGATCGATCGACTGGAGGAAGAGGGGCGGGCCTATGTGGTTCGCTTTAAAGTTCCCCGGGGTCCAGGAGGAGTGGTTTTTGAAGATGCAGTATATG
The DNA here is from genome assembly GCA_022340745.1 of Deltaproteobacteria bacterium. Taxonomy (GTDB): domain Bacteria; phylum Desulfobacterota; class Syntrophobacteria; order BM002; family BM002; genus BM002. The sequence continues at coordinate 3,356 of JAJDNL010000250.1, read as the reverse complement.
GGGTGATTGAAAAGAAGTATCGTGATATTGAAGATTTCGTCATCGTACGCTCAAACGGCTCTCCCCTTTACGTCCTCTCCAATGCAGTGGATGACATCCGCGATCGGATAACCCACGTTATCCGAGGTCAAGACCATCTGGCCAACACACCCAAACAGATCTTGATTTACGAAGCCTTGGGGGAGAGGTTGCCCCGGTTCGCCCACATGCCGCTCACCCTGGATCCCAAGAAGCGCAAAATCTCCAAACGGGCTCATGGTGAAATGGTTGCTGTACAGTACTATCGCGAGCGGGGGTTCTTGCCCTGGGCTTTGGTAAACTTCCTCGTTCTGCTGGGGTGGTCCACTTCGGATGATAGGGAGATTTTTTCCAAAGATGAACTCATCGATGCCTTTTCCCTGGAGGGGATCAATAGGGCGAACTCCGTATTCGATATTCGTAAAGACGACCCCAAATTTTTCACCGATCCCAAGGCAATAAGCATGAACGCCCATTACTTGCGAACCATGCCACTTGATGATCTGCTGCCTTATGTGCAGGCGGAGCTAGAGGCAGCTGGGTTGTGGAGTGGATCCTTCGCCGCTGACCAAAAACCGTGGTTTGCATCCACCGTTGACCTTATTCGCAGCCGCTACCATACCACCAAGGATTTTGCGATCCTGGGACGACCGTACTTTGCAGATGATTTCCCCATGGATGAAAAGGTGCTGCGCAAGAACATCCTGAAACATGAGAACCTCAAGGAATGGCTACCGTTGATGGCTGAACGGCTGGAAGGCCTGACAGAGTTTACTTCTGATTCAGTAGAGCAGGTCCTCCGTGGGCTGGCTACCGAGTTGGACGTCAAGGCGGGAATTTTGATCAACGCTGCACGGACTGCGGTTACAGGGCAAGCTGCCGGGCCTGGTCTTTTTGACGTGCTCACCGCAGTAGGCAAGGAACGGGTTGTGCGGCGACTGCGGGATGCCTCCAGTCTCTTTGAGGCCATGGAGTAATGTAAACCCGGATATATCACGGATCGATTGCTCCAACATCTTCACGATCTCGCTACATCGTTTGGTGATATATTCGGGCTCGCCGCTTCTCACTAGTTTTTCTCTCCTCTTGACCCTCCTTCCCCAAAAAACCATTTGGTTTAACCCACTATGCTTTTATCCCAACTTTCGCCATAAGTTTACTTGGTGCGCGATAAGGTGAATTTCAAAAATTGCTGGCACGTTTATTGAATGTGTTTTCTCGCAGTTGAACAATCGGGTTATGCATGGGTAATTAGCTGGCCAGAGACTAAGAGGTGCTTAAATGACACTTGGTGAGTTGCCTACCGGTGGGCTTTATATTGATCTTGGTTTGGGGATTATTGTCTTTTTGCTCTTGCTCTACCAGATCGCCGCTCAGCATAGGACCAGGAAAAGAATTACAGACCTGGAGAAAAATATTGTCACGCTACAGAACAATCAGGCGGAGGTGTTCACAAATCTGGAAGACAAGGCCAACGCAGTAACGGAAATGCTTTTTGAGAAGACAAAGCCTTTGGCAAACAAGGTGAACGAGCTATCCAAAAAAGCCAGCACGATGATTGAGAGAGGTGAAGCCCTTCGCCAGGAGCTGGAAGACAGGGTGGGGCCGCTGCAAGCCGCACTCGATGAGACAAATGCCAAATTCAATTCTTCCCATGACGCTGTGAGAAAAGTTGTCCAAGAAGGAAAGAGCGAGGTTGAAAGGATGGCAAAAGAGGTAGAAGGATTTGCAGAGGAAATTCAGCAAATGAAGAATTTTATCCGAGAAAGCACAATTGATCTAGAGCTGTAGCCTATGCATGAGAGCAACGCCACCATCCTCTTTGCCGACCTGATGAATTCCACGGAGTTGGCCAAGAATCTTACTCTCCAGGAATACGACGACATGCTGGGCAATTTCCAGGACACCATGTTTGAAGTCGTATCCCACCACCTGGACTACTTCGGCTACAAAGGGGATGGTATCGATTCGGAGTGGTCAATTTCTGGCGATGAACTGAGAGTTTTCCTCTATTCTGATAACATAGATTTCGACATCCGCAGTGCTCTGCTGATCGCTACAAAAATCAAACTTGCTTGGCTGTCCTCAGACTTTAACCAAAGAGTGCTAAGTGATCAGCGGTTGGTGTCACGTATCGGCGTCGGGGTCAATTGTGGCAAGGTTATTAAAGATGTCAGGCCGTGGCGGGTGAAGATAGGCAAGGCGGAGCCCAATATCGAAGGTTACGCCATTAACCTGACCAAGCGTATCGAATCCGCCTCACGGGAGGGCAATACGTATCAGATCATGGCAGGCGCTAGCCTCTATAAGAGGTGCCAGCAAAACAATCAACTCAATGTGTCCTTCAGTAACCCGAAGAGTTTGGTTTTCAAGGGACTGGGTCAAAAGATACCAGTGTACGAGGTGACCTCATTCGTTAACTTCGAGATTACGTCTTCCATGCCCGCTTCGCTCCAGGAAGGTCTTCTGGAAAAGATTGAGAGCACCGTCCTGGACGCCATGCCTGAGCCGTGGGTTTTTATTGTTCTCTTACGCAGTTACATCTCGATGTTAAACTCAAATAACTACGAAAATATCGACCTCAAGGCCCTGGAGATCGGTCAACAAGCTCTGGAGGTCGTGGAGTATAAGCCGGTTATCTACAATATACTTGGTTGGCTTCATACCTACGGCAAAAACATTCGGAACTTAGAAATGGCCTTCCACTACTTTGATCAGAGCCTCGGGTTGGAGCCAAAAAATGAGGCCGCCCTCCTCAACCGGGCCAGAATTTTGGAAGAAATGGGTCAGAGCGATCTGGCCCGCCACGCTTACCAGGAGATTCTGTTTCAGAATCGACAACACCCCGTGGCCCGCAGGAAAATTGCCGAATACCAGGCCGCCCAATAAAAAATCCAAGCCAAAAAGACCGGCCTTGAAGTCAGCCGCAAAGCGCTAAGCGTGAGGTAAACAGTAAACGGTGAACAGTGAACAGTAAGAGATGTTATCTGTTATACGTTATATGTTAAATCGTTGGAACCGTTCAAGTCGTTCAAGTCGTAAATGGTGAGCGGTAAGCAGTAAGCGGTGAGCGGTAAAAAAACGGAGAATCCAGGAGTCAGAATTGAGGTGTCAGGTGTCAGTAGTAAAAAGCAGCCTTTTGTTTTTTGACTCCATGCCCCATGCTCCATGCCCCATGCTCAGTTAAATCCGCAATCCGCAATTCGAAATTCGAAATTCGTAATGTTTTTCCCTATGCTCTATGACCTATGCCCGATGCGATTTATCCTCTGTCCTCTGTCGTCTGTCCTCTTTTTATTAAGTCCGCATTCCGCAATTTTAAATCTGCAATCTCCAAT
>JAJDNL010000248.1 GCA_022340745.1 Deltaproteobacteria bacterium | reverse complement strand
ATCTAATGTAGCGGAAAAGATGATGAAGGCCGAAGGAAACAAGGCTGATAAGTTTTTGGATCATTTTGCCGAAGAAATCGATGAATGGATGAAAGAATTCGGTTCCAAGTTTTTCAGTTAAAATTACGCCATGGGGTACGCCTACCCCCGCAAGCCAGTTCCCTAGCCCAGATATTTCATTAATCACTTGCTGCTGCGTCGCGAGCATTGAGCAGTTCAGGTTTCAGCGCCTTTCTGCAGACGTTCGGCACGCTCTTTATAGCCAACCATTCTATCTTTGGATTCAGGCTCTTTCTCAATCACTCTGTCAAAGTCCCTTATGGCTCCAGCGTAATCTCCTGCATCTTGCCTTAGCATTCCACGTCTCAGATAACCATCAATGTAATTTGAATCTATCTTGATTGCTCTGTCGAAATCTTCCAGTGCCTCGGAGTGATCGCCCAGATTCTCCTTTGCTATGCCACGATTGCAGTACGCTTCAACGAATTGTGAATTCAACTCGATCGCCTTATCATAGTCCTTTATTGCCCCTCTGCAGTCTGCCTGTTTTGACTTTATGTTTCCGCGGTTATTGTAAGCATTGGCATATTCTGGATTTATTTCAATTGCTTTATTGTAGTCTGCTCTTGCTTGCTCGAAATTCTCAAGCCTCTCCTGGGCCATACCGCGGCTATTCAATACATTTGCGAGAAGCATAAGAGGTGGATATTCCAGAAAATCCTTTTCATCTAAGTTGTAATCGAATCCAAGCGGGTCTGTGTTGTCGACAATATAGAGAGTATCATCAACTCTCAATCTATTTACCATATGACTGTCACTCACCAGAATTGTGAGTTCCAGACCTTCTCTTAATCCCAAAACTGTGTACAGAGATGTTAGCCCAACACATGAACCCACCTTTTGATTTATATCAGGATTTAATTGGGCATCGATTACATCGGATAACAAGAAATTACCGTTACATCTCTTTGGTTTTGTGTTCCAGAGATATTCAAAGAGCCATTTGGCCATAGACGTGGTCATGTAGTCTCGTGTCGACGCTAGACTTAAAGGGCTTTTTGACCTTAGCTTTTCAATAAACCCATGATAAATCTGATTTAGTTTTTGGGTATATGTTCTAATTTCTCCCTCTGTTTTCAGCCCGGAGATTATCAATAGACCTCTCTCCAAAAGAACATCCCTGTCAGCTTTAACGTCTTGAATAAGCTTTTCTTCGAGATCCATTATTATCTCAGCGCTCACCTGTTATTATTGGGCTGACCGTAGCACACAATGCTTGAGAAGGTCAAAAACTCAAAACAAGTAGCCAGGAGTCGGTAGTCAGGAGCCAGTACTTAGGTTTTAGGTTTCAGGTGTCAGGTGTCAGGAGGCGTAAGGCTCAGGGCGCAAGGAAAAAAAACACATCTAATCCCACCTTTTGCCTTGCGCTTTGTGATCGACACCAGCAAAATAAGGATTTGCGGAGTTGGTTACGCCAACTTCAAAAAAGAACGGCTAGATCTAACCGTGGCACCGACCGCCAAAAAAAGCGAATACTTCAGCCTAGCGACCCCTGTTAAAGTGAAGGGGAAATTCGATGACTTCGAGTTGGGTATCACAAGTGGAGGAGTCTTCACCACGGCAGTACTATTCGCCACCAGCTCGCTGCACGCATCGCTGCGCAGAATTGTAAACGACAAGTTACCGGAAGATGGTCAGGACATCTGTGGCATGGCCATCGGTCCGGAAAACAGACCAAGAGAACTTCCCAGTGGTTGCAGACACCTGCAAAAGAAATAGGCTGGATCTTAGCGTGTTGGATAGTTGACTTGAGGACAAATTATCAGCTATCGTCGGGTACCCGTGTAGCTATTAGTCATCTTTTATTGAAGCTCCCTGCAGCCCCGCCAAAGCGGGATCTTCGCTTCGCTACGACAAGCTGCAGTCCCGCTAAAGCGGGATTCGAAATGTAAGGAAGTGATTCCATTTTATTGTAGTTTGCTCGCTAACCCCGCAGCAAGACTTGTCGACGAGACTTGTCGACGAGCTCAGGTCGTGTCGCTCAAGTCGTGTCGCCACGGGGAATGCGCTCACTAGAGCATTTTTAAATGAAACAGTCCTGGTGAGGTGCCGAAACAAAAGGGGGAGAAGAGATGAGGTCTAGGATTAATCCCGCCTGTTGGATCGCATTATCGTTGACAGTGATCTTCGTCCTTACGAGTTGTGGTTCCAAACGAGTGGCACCACCACCCGCGGGCAAAGCATTTCAAGTGCCCTGGGGAGCGGTGCCTTTGGAAAGATGGGACCCGACCTTCAAAAACACCTTCGAGCGGCACCTCATAGAAGGGTTACAAATGCGTCTCCGAGAGCATCACAAGAAAGCACCGGGAAAACCCATTATCCTTCGAGGTCTGGCCCTTTCCGGGGGAGGCTCTCACGGCGCTTACGGGGCGGGAGTTCTCATTGGCTGGACGGACGCCGGCACCCGCCCCGAGTTCGATGTGGTGACCGGTATTTCCACCGGAGCTTTGACGGCCACCGCCGTATTTCTCGGACCGAAGTACGACGACTCCCTCAGGATGTACACCAAAGTTACCAACAAGGACATTTTCAAGTCTCGGGGCCTTCTTGCTGTTTTGCTTAACGATAGCATGTACGATTCGGCACCATTGAGAGAGCTCATCGCCAAGCAGATCGACGAAGAGGTGCTGCAAGCGGTTGCCCGGGAGTATGCCAGGGGGAGGAGGCTCTTTATAGGGACCGTGAACCTTGACGCCCAAGCTTTCACTATCTGGAACATGGGTCTTATTGCCTCCAGCGACCGGCCGGACAAGCTGGAACGTTACCGGGATGTCATCCTGGCCTCGGCCTCCGTTCCCGTGGTCTTTCCTCCTGTATACATTCCGGTTGAGGTGGGCGGAAAGACCTACCGACAGATGCATGTGGATGGCGGTGCCAGAGAGATGATTTTCTTCCCTCAATTTATTCAGAATTTTGACAAGGCCGTTGCCGAGGCTGGCTTCAGCAGTGCCGATGTGCACGGCGAGATCTATGTGCTCTTTAACGGCAGAATTGCGGCAAGAGGGACGTATGAACCTGTGCCGCCTCGCGCGTTGAATATTATGGAAGTGGTTGCCCGTACCTTTCAGAGGGCGAACACCATCAGTAGCATCTACCAAATCTGGGTAGGGGGGTTGACTCACAGGCTGGCCATTCACATTACCGATATTGCACCTGAGTACAAGAATTTGCAGGAGGATATGGAGTTTAACCGAGATGATATGAAACGTTTATTCGACTACGGGTACAATCGATCTGTCAAGGGGGAGGCCTGGTGGACTCAGCCTGCGGTCGAGGATTACCGGGAAATCATCAGGAAGATCAATCCTTGGAACGTCATCGGGGAGATGGAAGCCAGGCCTGAGTTGCGTCGTCTTGAAATGTGGCGGCCTAAAGAATAAAAGAAGTGGGTATCTGTACCTTTCCGCAGTGAAACTTGGCATTCAAGATATTCTAACGAAAGAGTAACGGAATGAGTCGACAGCTCCCTTTGTTTTTTGTGTTGATTTCGGTGGTTTTTGCTTTCGGTCACAATGCTTTCGGCCAGAGCATCATGGTGGGACCCGATGAAAAATTTGAGAAGCAAGTCCTCAGCCTACCCTACGCCTTCTACAATGAAAATTTTGGTCTTGCCGGTGCCTACGTCTACGCGGTGACCGGATACCCCCAGAAGCAGGCGGCGCTGATCTCCACTGCCATGGCCGGCACCAATGGCTCGGCACTGGCGTTCCTCATGGGCAGGGACCTACAGATGCCACTCATCGATCGACTGTTTCTGGATGCGGTTTTCCAGGCTGGCTACTTCCAAGACTCTGACATCTACACGGACGGCAACCCTCATTATGCCGATGAGCGCGCTGGGAGCAACGACTCCGACCAAAACGACTACGTCACCAGCGACGGAGGCTGGGACAACTTCTTCCGGCTCCGGTTCAAATATCTTCTCCCCATGGGCCACGGTCGTGACACCATCATCAATACGCAGGTTGTTGACCAGGGCTTGCTCGTCAAGGGGGCGACCGGCGGGGAGTCCTGGAACCCCTTTACGAGCGGGCTTACTTACGTAGAGCTGAAGCCTTTCTACCGGCTTCAGCAAATCCGCAGCGACGAACTGCGAGAAAACGTGAAGACCAACGGTCTCGAGGTTTCCCTGTTCCGCGATAACCGGGACTTTAGGTTCAACCCTTCGAAGGGAAGCGCTATTCGGCTCAAGTGGAACCGGGATTTTGGCTGGTTCAACAGCTCGGAATCCTGGACTGCCGTAGATACCGAGATTGACAAGTACTTCTCACTGGGGGAATCCGATTGGTTCCGCCAGCGTGTGCTCGCCTTTGATTTTTGGACATCCTATTCACCGACCTGGAACGTGAAAGACAACGGAGACATCGAACATCGTCCGCCGACCTTTGCCGGGGCAACTCTGGGCGGGCTCTGGCGTATGCGGGGTTATCCCTCACAGCGATTCAGCGATAAGGCGGCGATTTACTATGCGGCGGAATACAGGATGATTCCGCGGTGGAATCCCTTTGAAAACTGGGACTGGATACAGAAATATGTCGGGGTCCAGTGGCTGCAATTTGTCCCTTTTGTGGAAGTCGGGCGTGTAGCCCCAGATTGGGGCGTCGAGAGGCTCCATGAAGACATGAAGTGGGACGCGGGTTTAGGGTTGCGTTTGTGGGCCAAGGGGATCGTGGTCCGAATCGATTCGGCCGTCTCCGATGAGGGATTTGGCGTCCAGATGATGGTCGCTCAACCGTTCCAATTCTAGCCCGCATTATTTGTAATAGACCGTAAAGACTTTCTAAAGACGAGCGTACAACCAAGCAGTCCTATTATCTAGTGTCATCCTGCAAAAAGGAAATTTATCCACTACGAGATCTTTTTACTTATCAACTTAGCTAGAAGATTATACTCTCTGCTATAGATGTGAAGTTTTGAATGTCCCCGAAAACTTACCATACGCATATCATATCTTCATTCTTGCCTGCGTTATCTATACAAAGCTGAGATACCGATCTAACGCTTACCACATGCCACGTTTGAATGGAAGACTCGCTTGTCTGAAAGGGCATTGATTATTACTATTGCCTTTGGGATGCTCCTGCTAGATAATGAGCATGGTTGGCCGCTCAGCCTCCAGAGAAATTGGAGGAGAAAGAAGAACTGCTGTTCTCTCTAGATGGTGCAAAAGGAGATTCCGGATGAATAAATCCCTATTCTTTTCCGTTCTGGTTGCTACTTTGATCCTATTGCCAGGACAAAGTTTTGCTGACAATGCTCCCCACAAGATTGGAGGATTTGCTTTGGGCCAACAGATTTCCACCTTCGTGGACCTGGTTCGTATGGAATCCGCCATGCCTATTCGTGATCAGCAGTATCTCCAGATAGTGGAGATCGGAGACCTTTACGGTTACAAGAGTGGCAATATCGCCTTCGGAAATTGTGCTCATCCCGGGCAGATTGTTCGAATCAAGCTAAAATACGAAAATTCCGACAAGGAATTTTACAATGAGCTCTTAGATCAATTCAAAAAGAGATTTGGAGAACCGGATGAGTGGCGTGGAGACCCTTTTCACGTTATCGTAGCCTGGAAATGGTCTTTCAAAGATAAAGACAACAACAAGATCAGTCTCACTCTCCAGTACAGCAGGGATGAGGATTACAAGTGGGGCAACTCGGTGAAGTTGACAAACACAACGCTGGTGGAACAGGAAAGGACCTGTTACGACAAAAAACATGCGGGAAAATCGGCTGATCAAAAAGGTAAGTCATCCTCAAAGAGAAAGAAATTAGAAGAAAAAGATTATCAGAGATTCATTCCTGAATAAGAATGCTATTGGTAAGCAGTAAGCGGTGAGCAGTAAGCAGTTCACTTCATTCCTTGGTACGTCCACCGCTTACCGATTACTTCTCCTTTTTATACCATCCTCACGTCTTCACACGGTGCCTAGTGCTTAGTTCCTAGTTCTTAGTGCCCACTGCCTGCTGCCGGCTGTCTGCTGCCTGCTCAAACTCCATGCCCCATGCTCTATGCCCTTCTTCTCTCCTTTTACATAAGCGCTCGGGCGGCGGCCTTGGCCACCTCTATGAGGTGTTGTGGGAATACCCCGAACACGATCATCACTGATACCAGGAGGCCGGTGAGGATCTTTGTGGGGATGGATACCTGCAGGCGGGGCAAATCGGCGTCAGACTCTAAGAGGTAGGCTGCTCTTACTACTAAGATATAGTAGTAAAGGGAGATCACTACATTGATCATGGCGATAAGCACCAGGGTGAAATACCCCTGCTTCATAGCGGCGGCAAAAACCAGAAACTTGCCGGTAAAGCCAATGGTTGGAGGAATGCCCGCCAGGCTGAATACTCCCAACATCAAAGCCATGGCGAGGATGGGAGAGCGGCGGTGCAAGCCGGCCAGTTGGGCAATCTTCAAATCGCTCCCGTCATACGCCACCTTCACCACCACCAGAAAGCACGTAAATGTCATAACCAGATATGCCACAGCATAAAAAATGGCGCCGGCATAACCACTCTGATTCATGCTGAGAATGCCGATGAGAACGTAACCGGCATGGGAGATGCTAGAGTAGGCTAGAAGTCGCTTCATGTCCTTCTGCATGATTGCCACCAGGTTCCCCACGGTCATGGAGGCAATGGAGAGTGCAACCAGTGCGTGAACCAGATACGTGCTGGCGCCACTGCTCAGCGCAATCATTCGAATCAGGATTGCTACCGCCGCGACTTTGGAAGCTGTGGCAATGTAGGCGGTGACCTGATTGGCAGCCCCCTGGTATGCGTCCGGAGCCCAAAAATGAAACGGAAAGACGGCAAGTTTAAAGAAAAAGCCGCATAAGGTGAGGAGGAGGCCTATTATTGCTGCCGGCCTACCTATTAAGCCGGGAAGAACCTTTATTATCTCCGCCACATGAGTGGTGTGAATGACACCGTAGAGGGAAGCTATGCCAAAGAGCATAACCGCCGAGGCAAACGCCCCCACGAGAAAATACTTTATTCCCGACTCCACATGAACGCCGTAGCCCCTCCGCAGTGGGACCAGAATATAAAGCGAATAACTGGAGAGCTCCAAA
>JAJDNL010000221.1 GCA_022340745.1 Deltaproteobacteria bacterium | reverse complement strand
GTTGGCAGCGACACAAGCCCCCACCCCGCTGCCGCAAATAAGAATGCCCCTCTCCGCCTTTTCTTCTTGAAGCACCTTGCCTAGGGCGCGGGCGAAATCTGGGTAATCAACAGGTTCTTCGTCATGAGTGCCGAGATCCATGACCTCGAATCCCGTCGTTTCCAGATAGTCTGCTATCTTCTCTTTGAGCTCGAATCCAGCATGATCGGCGGCAATGGCTACGCGCATAATGAAAGGTCCTTTGTTATAAGAAACGCATAGGGCATAGAGCATGGAGCATAGAGTAATGAGTCAGGGGCCAGGGGTCAGGAGTCAGAATCCAGAGAGTCTCTAGGCTCAGGGCGCAAGGCATGAAGTTTTTCCTCCATTGCCTGGTGCTTTACGCCTTATCTAAATTCGCAATCCGAAATCCGCAATCCGAAATTTCCCAGGTGTCTAGTGCCTAGTAAAACCTGCCTGCTGCCTGCTGCTAGCTGCCAGCTGATTATTTCCCCACCAACTTCTTAGCTCTCTGCACCACATTCTCCACAGTGAACCCATATTGTTTAAAGTTTTCACTTGCAGGCGCACTTGCTCCGAACGTGGTGATGCCGATTATATCACCTCCATCACCTACCCATTGGTGCCAGCCCAGTGGAACTCCGGCTTCTACTGCCAGTCTCGCCTTTACCTCAGGAGGTATGACCTGATTATGATACTCCTTCGGTTGCTTCAAGAAAAGCTCCCAACAGGGCATACTTACCACCCTGGCATCGATACCTTCTTTTGCCAAAGTCTCTTGCACCTCCACTATGAGCGAAACCTCCGAGCCGGAAGCCATGAGAATGATGTCTGGCACACCACCTTTCTCCTGAGAGAGGATATATCCACCCTTGTAAAGTGCTGCCGCCCCGGTCATTTTATGTCGATCGAAGATGGGCAGTCCCTGCCGGGTGAGCACCAGCATGGTGGGCCCCTCAGTGCGTTCCATGGCAGCCCGCCACGCAAAGGCAACCTCGTTGGCGTCCGCAGGACGGATAACATAGAGATCCGGCATAGCCCTTAACGAGGCCAGGTGTTCTATTGGCTGGTGAGTGGGCCCATCCTCGCCAACCCCAATGGAGTCGTGGGTCATTACATAAATCACCGGCAATTCCATAAGTGCCGACAATCGGATAGCCGGCCTGGCATAGTCTGTAAATATGAAAAAAGTGGCTGCGTAAGGACGTATCCCTCCGTGGAGGGCCATGCCCGAGCAACAGGCGACCATGGCATGTTCGCGCACACCCCAAGCAATGTTTCGTTTCTTATAGTTTTCTTTTGAGAGATAGGTTGAGTCATCAATGAGGGTCTTGGTAGATGGCGCCAAGTCGGCACTCCCCCCAAAAAGCCATGGAATTTTTTCAGAAAAGCTGTTGAGAACCTTGCCTGAAGCAACACGAGTGGCCATGGGACCTTCATCGTTGGTGAAATTGGGAATATCATCATCCCACCCGATTGGAAGGTCATTCTTCAAGGCTGCCTGGAATGTGTCAGCCAGCTCAGGGTACACTTTCTGAAAGGCAGCGAGTTTATCGCCCCACTCCACCTCCAGTTTCTCACCTTGTTCCACAGCCTGGCCCATGTGAGCCAATACCTCTTCCGGCACCAAGAACGTTTCATCCTCCGGCCAACCATAAGCCTTCTTGGTCAGTTTCACCTCGTCCTCACCCAACGGTTCGCCATGCGCCTTGGCGGAATCCTGCCTGTTGGGGGAGCCGTAACCAATGTGAGTACGGACGATGATGAGGGATGGCCGCGCTTCTTCCTTCTTGGCCTTGCTGCAAGCACCTGCAAAGGTGGTCAGATCATTTGCCTTGTCACCTATGTTCTGTACGTGCCAGTGGTAGGCTTCGAAACGTTTGCCCACATCGTCGGAATATGTCAGATCAGTGCCTCCCTCTATGGTTATGCGATTGTCGTCGTAGATACAGATGAGTTTGCCAAGACCCAGATGCCCCGCCAAAGAGGCCGCCTCGTGGGAAGCACCCTCCATAAGGTCACCGTCACTGCAAAATGCATAAACATTGTGGTCCACAATAGTATGGCCGTCACGATTGAAAACCGTGGCAAGATGCGCTTCTGCCAGAGCCATACCCACAGCATTCATAATGCCCTGGCCGAGCGGTCCAGTAGTGGTTTCCACCCCTGGGGTGATCCCGTATTCAGGATGGCCCGGGGTTTTGCTCCCCCATTGTCGAAAATTTATAATTTCCTCTAGGGAAAGATCGTAGCCTGTCAAATGGAGCATGGCATAGAGCAACATTGAGGCATGGCCGCATGAGAGCACAAAGCGGTCTCGGTTGAACCATTCCGGATTCCGTGGGCTGTGGCGGAGAAACTTGGTCCACACCACATAAGCCAATGGGGCCAGCGCCATGGGAGTCCCTGGGTGACCGGAGTTTGCTTTCTGCACTGCGTCCATAGAGAGTGTGCGAATAGTGTTGATGCAGAGAAGATCCAAATCCTTTTGTTCATTGCTCATTGCCAACCCCCCATTCTCTTTGATGGTCCACGAGAGTCATGTATGTGATTACACCCTTTTTTGCCTGCAGCTGTGACATAGTTTGCGACGAAAACACAGAACTGATCAACTGCCTCAATTACACTTGGCTTTGCTCCCATGTGTGAAGGCAGTGATCACAATCTTCCGGATTTAATTGGTTCGGCTTGCCAGTCGATTCCAAGATGGAACCTTTAACGTAGGATAGGGTGGTACCTTGCACCTGAGGTCACACCATGTAGAAAAGTTTTGCCGGGCTCCAATGGACTGACGCCCCCCCTCGCATTCGCAGGGCGTCCTGGAGGTAGGTGCAATTTGATCATGTGGCTTGTTCCGATGTTATAGTGCATTTGGAAAATCCAAGTCAAGTGTACAAAGTGCACACAGGATTTCGGGCACATGCAATAGCTTAGAATCGACAATCATACCAATAGCTTGGGTGTCATTGCAGGGGCAGAACAAGGCAACTATCTATGGGTAGGGTAGAAAAAAAATCAATGTTCAGTTCACGGCTTTCCTTTATGTATTCTTGTGCTCCCGAAGAGAGTTCTTGATCCGTTCACACGCTTCGGGCGAGAGTGAATGATCAGGCATGAAATCAATCTCTTCAGCTCGCTCCGAGCACTTGTGCATCGCATCTCTAACAAACAGCATCTGCTGCCAACAGCGAGAACAAAGTTTACACATGAGAAGATGAAATCTGAGAGCAAAGCGCTGATATAAAGACAGTTTACTATCGAGAGAAACAGACATAAGCTCGGTGGCTTGCTTACAGGAGAACATTATCCCCTCTTCCTAATCTTTGCTTTCAAACCATTTAATTTCCAGGCATTCTCTCAAACGCATGCGGGCTCGATGAAGCATGACTCCCCCATTAGTCGGGGAGACCTGCAGAATCTTACGAACCTCCTCCGCACTGAGTTCATCGAGTTCACGCAAGGTAAATACCTGGTTCAACCGAGGTGGCAGTTCAGACAAACAATACTGCAACATCTCCCAAAATTCTTGTTGTTGAAAAAGCAGGCCGGGGTCGGTAGTCCACTTTGCCGGCTGGGACTTCCACATCCCTTTCTCGTCAAAGCCCTTGTCAGTCAGATTTGCCAGGGTCTCGATGTCTTCTACCGGCCTCTCTCTGCTGATTTTTCTGATGTGATCGATGATTTTATGCTTGAGAATGCCAAAAAGCCAGGTTCGTAAGGAGGAGCGGCCGGCAAAGCTGTCCTTTCCCCGAAGGGCGGCCAAAAAGGTCTCCTGCACCAGGTCCTCGGCGACCTGAGCATCTTGGATGCGGAACAGTGCATAGCGAAAAAGAGAATCACCATGCTCGTCTACCCAGGTCTCAGGATCTTGCATCTGATTCTGGCCCACTTGGCGCTCGTATATGAGTTCAGCAGACTGGAAATGGATTGGCGCTGTGGAAGGCACAACCACGTTGCTTCGTTG
>JAJDNL010000161.1 GCA_022340745.1 Deltaproteobacteria bacterium | reverse complement strand
GTCATCACCTGAAGATTTTCTCTGGCAGCCAGGGCCAGATTCCTGGCCGCAAAAAGAACGGAGGTCTTCACATCGAGGTTCCGTACCGGATAGCCACAACAGCTAAACTCTTTGACATCCACCAGCCCCACACCAAGTTTTGCTAATACCGCGCGGGCAGACATCTCGTACTGAGTAAGATGGGCCGGAATCTGACAGCCCACAAACAGGGCATAGTTCATACGCTACCTCTTTTCCTTTACCTGTTTGATGGCTCGATTCTTCAACTCGTAGAGCACATCCGTAACCCACACCCCCTGGGGACAGTGCTCCTGGCACTGGTAGCAGGTAAGACAGTCCCAGAGCATATTGGAACCCAAAGCAAGATCCTTTAGCCCCAGACCACAGGAGTGCATGATCTGATGCGGCAGGAGCCCCAGGGCCTCCTGGGGGCTGTCAAAGTTCGCCACCACTGGACACACCGTGGTGCAGGTCTCACAGCCAAAGCAGGCCGAAAAACTAGCGACCTCATCCGACAGAGAAAGCCCGCCCTTAAACTCCCTGTCTGCCGGGCTGAGAGAAAGCGGCTCATCTGGAGCCTTCATCAGCTCGCACTCGGCCACTATCGCCTCCCGGGCTCGAGTAAGGGGCGCCGGGTAATTATCCTCAATCAGCTCTTCTCGCATCAGTCCCCGGTAGTAAGAAAGCGGGGAAAGAGCAAGGAGCTCGGGGTAGCCTCTCTTGAGCAGAGTCTCTCGCACCGTAAACCACAAATCCTGCAAATTGATCCCCACCGGACAGAGCACCGTACAACGACGGCAATTGGTACACAGATAAATCCCCTCCTGAATGTGGGTGAGCTCCTGGGCGCTGAGATCCCTGCCGGAGGCAAGGGCCTTCACCGAGGCTATCTTCTCGGAGGGAAGAATGTTCAGATTCGAAAGCTGCTCAAAGGCCACTGCCACTGAACAATGGAGGCTGCAGGTGCAGCAGTGGGTGCAGGCATCGAGCTCCATCACCTGCCTGGTGGCAATGTTGAGCGGATCTGATCTTTGCTTGTCCATCACCGCATTGGCCACCAGAGTGAGCGGAGAGGCAAAGATGTGAAACATCTTACTGAACGGAAGATAGGCCAGACCAAGCCAGCAGGCCAGAAAATGAAGGTACCACAGGATCTTCGCCGCATTCGCCCTATCCAAGCTCAGGGCTATGGGCGTGATAGCCTTGGCTGTGGCATAGCCCAAAAATGCCGATTGTGGCTTGGAGTGACACTCAACGCAGCTCAGCTCATGGGCTTCCTTGCCCGCCGCTAACAGCTCGGCATCAAACGGACCTTTGGCAGTGGGGGAGACCACGCCGAATTCTTCAACCCAATAGGCCTCCAGAGATCTCAGCTCTTCTTCGTCGGCTGAAACGGTGTACTCCTCCACCATCTCCTGATATCGGGAATATGAGGTTATCTTTACGCCCTCCAACACTACACCCGAGACCATAATAACGGCCAAAATGATGATGGCGTAATGATCCTGACCACTGGTTCTAAGGCGAGCTACCTTCAGAATAAAACGGCGATAAAGCGCGATGGCTATGCCAATAATTACCAGGGCCCCAAAGAGATCCCGCAAAAATAGAAACGGGTTGATTGTCGAATAATATTCTGGAAACAGCACCGAGGTCACATACCGATCCAAGGCGTGCATCAGAAGAAGAAGCATAAAACCACCATACAGACAGATGTGCATCAGCCATCTCAAAAAATCCTGCCGCAGCACTCTTATCTGCAGGAGCCCGTCAACAATGAAAACGCGCAACACCGTCACGATCTTGCCGCTAAAGATGGTGAGAAAAATCCCCTTGACTGCCGCCACAATGCGGCTGGAGGCAGAACTCTCCCCAGCGGATGTACCGATACTGTAGCGAAACCAGGTTGAGATTTTATAGACTAATCCCAGTCCAAAAATCGCCAGGGCCACATAGAGCGATGTGCTGAAAAACATGGGCCTATTTCCCTTGTTTTAGAATGGATCTAGATTGACGAAAAAAGGCTTGAGTACAGCTTGTGTTCGAGAGCAGACAAAGCGGCCAATACCTGTCAAATTGAGTTACCATTTTCAAGCAAAACTGAGCCCGTGGTTCCAATATCGTGCCTCCTGGCGGGCCAGTTGGCTTCTAACACCAGCAAAATTGGAACAATAGGCTGATCTTGGTAAGTATATATGGTGCATTGAAAAGCGGCCGAAGCCTCCATGCTTGCGTGCTAAGACAACATTTTCTAGTATGGGGACCATTGGTTGTCAAGAAAAATGCGAAATTTATCTCGATCTCGTCAACCTATTTGTGCTTTTTGTCACGCGCGTTCTATCTTAACCAATAGCCATGTAAAAATCAATTGTAAATGGATCTTTCCATGTCAAGTGATTGTTCCGCTGACATTCAAGATTTTCTTGCCTATATCCTTGCTAATCTCTTCTCTTTTTGTCATAAAGGTAAATCGGGCTTGACCGCATAGCGCAAAGCGCATAGCGTCTAATCTTTGATATTTGTTCTGTGGGAGCGACCCTCTGGTCGCGATGAAAAGACAGAACCGCCGAGTGGAGAACCAATCATGAACATTCACGAGTATCAAGCAAAGGAATTATTTAAGAAGTTCGACATCCCAATACCGCAGGGCAGGGTGGCCTTCAGCGTAGATGAGGCCAAGGAGATTGCCGAAGAATTGGCTAGCATGCCAGTAGTAGTCAAGGCCCAGATTCATGCGGGGGGCCGTGGCAAGGGCGGCGGTGTCAAACTAGCCCAGTCAATACCAGAGGTGGAGAGCGTTGCTAGCGAGATTCTGGGTATGACTCTTGTCACCCACCAGACCGGTCCTGAGGGAAAACTGGTGCGCAAAGTCCTGGTGGAAGAAGGGCTCGAGATCGACAAAGAGCTTTATCTAGGAGTGGTACCTGACAGGGCTACAGCAAGCATAATCTTCATGGCTAGCGAGGCGGGGGGTATGGACATCGAAGAGGTGGCAGACAGTACCCCTGAGAAGATTATCAGGCAGCGGGTAAAACCCGGAGATGGCTTACAGGGTTTTCAGGGTCGCTCTCTGGCTTTCGGGCTCAACTTAGAGCCGGATTTGATAAAGCAGTTCATCCCTGTGGTGGCGAAACTCTATAACCTGTTTATGCAGTACGATTGCTCCCTGGTGGAAATCAACCCTTTGATAATCACCAAAGATAAGCGACTCATTGCCCTGGATGCCAAGATCAACGTGGACGACAATGCACTCTACCGCCATAAGGAGATTCAGGACTTCCGGGATCTGGACGAGGAGGATCCCATGGAGGTGGAGGCTTCCAAGTTTAATCTGAACTACATCAAGCTTGATGGCAACATCGGCAATATGGTCAACGGCGCCGGCTTGGCCATGGCCACCATGGACATCATCAAGTTGGCCGGGGCTGAGCCTGCCAATTTTCTGGATGTAGGCGGCGGGGCCAGCGCCGAGATGGTAGAAAACGGCTTTCGGATTATCCTGAGCGACAGAAATGTCAAGGGAGTTTTGATCAACATATTCGGCGGCATTTTACGCTGTGACATACTGGCTCAGGGCGTGGTGGAAGCGGCCAACAAGGTGGGAATTGGTGTTCCGGTTGTGATCCGGATGGAAGGTACCAACGTGGAAGAAGGACGCAGGATTCTGGATGAGTCCGGCCTGGATCTCAAGGTGGCAACTGACGTCTGGGATGCTGCCTCCAAGGTAGCTGAAATCGCGAAAAGCGCGTAGCGCTGCGCGGTTTGAGGTTGGAGGATCGTTCAGCCTTTTCAGGCTTCACTAAAGGTTGGAGGCAACAACTTTTTTTTTAGGCCTCCAACCTCAAGCGAAGCGATCCTCAAGGCCCGAAGGGCCGATCCTCCAACAATTTGTGAGATAGAGCAAACTGGTTGATGATTATGTAGTCAGACATACCAATCAGTCAGATCAGATGGGAGAATAATTGTGAGCATACTGGTTGATGAGAACACGCGTTTACTGGTTCAAGGGATCACTGGTAAAGAGGGGCAGTTTCACACCCGCCAGTGTGTTGAATACGGGACCAAAGTGGTTGCCGGGGTAACCCCTGGCAAGGGTGGCCAGGAAATGGATGGCATCCCAGTATTCAACACTGTGGAGCAAGCGAGGCAGGAGACCGGTGCCAACGCTGCCATGATTTTCGTACCCCCAGGCTTTGCCGCCGATGCCATTATGGAGGCGGCGGCAGCGTCCATTGAAGTGATTGTGGCCATTACCGAAGGCATACCGGTGCTGGACATGATGAAGGCTTATCATGCGGTCAAGAGTAGTGGTTCGCGCCTCATTGGACCCAACTGCCCCGGGATAATCTCACCCGGAAGATGTAAAGTGGGGATCATGCCGGGACCTATCCACCTGGAGGGTTCGGTAGGGGTTGTCTCGCGTAGTGGCACTCTGACCTACGAGGTGGTGGATCAGTTGACCAAAAATGGCGTGGGGCAGAGTACCTGCATAGGCATCGGCGGCGATCCGGTCATTGGTACTAATTTCATCGATGCCTTGGAACTATTCGAGGCAGATCCCTCCACCAGGGGAATCGTAATGGTGGGAGAGATAGGCGGGTCCGCAGAGGAAGATGCGTCTGAATTCATCGTAGGTTCAGTGAGCAAACCGGTTATTGGTTTTGTGGCCGGGCTCACAGCACCTCCCGGCAGGCGCATGGGCCACGCCGGAGCAATCATCAGCGGCTCCAGCGGCACGGCCCAGGCAAAAATAGAAGCGATGGAGAAGGCCGGGATCACGGTAGTGAGAAATTTAGGGGAACTGGGAAAGACCGCAGTGAAAGTATTCGATAAGTAGCTTTTGCGAAGTAAAAGGAGTTTGCAGTGGACCTGTCCAGGGGCGCACGAGCAAGGCCAAAATCGCGGCCATGGAGAAGGTCGGCATTAAGGTAGTCAAGAACTTGGGAGAACTGGGCACGACAGCTGTACAGGTTTTCGGTAAGTAATTGGCTGAACTCGTAGGAAGATATTGTGTTGCGACCTTTCTGCTCGCACATAGGTCCATAATGTTCATACAACGGAATACCTGCCGGGAACAAATAACGCCATAATTAAAAATTCCTTGTTCGACCTTCGATATTCATTCCACCTCTCAATGAAGTAAACTTTTGCAGTCAGACCTTGCTCTCTTGGACTGGAAGTCTATTGAAGCTCCCTGCAGCCCCGCTGAAGCGGGATCTCCGTTTCGCTCCGACAAGCTGCAGGGAATCTTCGAAATGTAAGGAAGTGTTTCCATTTTATTGTAGTTCGCTCGCTAACCCCGCAGCCCCGGCGACGGGATTTCCGCTCCGCTCCAACAAGCTACGGGGAATGCGCTCGCTGGAGCATTTTCAACATCGAAAACTTGGGTCCTTTTGGGGCCAGGTCAGAGTTCCATGGCTTTGCCGGTAGAAAAGGTTTCAGGTGTCGGGTGTCAGGTGTCAGGAAAGAAAACAAAAAACTGAAACCTGAACACTGAATCCTGAAACCTTGAGATGTGGTGCTTGGAAACCGGGGACCCGCCCGCAGGGTGGGGTGTCCGAAGGACCAATTCGATATTTTACAATGCTCCACCACTCCATCACTCCAGCCAAGTGGAGCAAGGTGGAAAGAGTATGGAAGCCCCTCAGTGGCCAGAAGAATTGCAAAGCTTTATCCAGCCTGCTACCATAGCACATCAATCAAATGAGGAATGAGTTTGTCGGAGGGTGTTCCTTGAACCTCTACCTAGTAGGTTATCGCTGTACGGGCAAGACCAGCGTGGGCCGACTGCTCGCCAAGGCTCTGGACTGGACCTTCGTTGATATGGACCATGAGTTGGTTGCAGAGGCCGGGATTCCTATTGAGGAGATAGTCGACAACCGGGGCTGGGAATATTTCAGGGAGTGCGAAGCCCAGCTGCTTGGGGGTCTGAGTCAAGCTACACAACAGGTTATCTCTACCGGCGGTGGGGTAGTAACAGTTCCCGAAAATATCGCCATCATGCGTGGCAGCGGGAAAGTAGTTTGGCTTCATGCCAGCCCGGGTACCATTGCTGCACGGATGGAAGCGGACAGAAACACCGCCGGTCAACGGCCCCCTCTCCACGGGAACAACTCTGTTGTTGAAATCGAGGAGGTTCTTGCCGAGAGACTGCCCCTCTATGATGAGGCCATGCATTTGCAAGTGGAAACTGATGACTTGTCTCTGGAGGAAGTGACAGAGGGCATAATTCGTTGGCTTAAAACTTCAAGCAGTGAATAGTCCTGATGGTCATGTGGCTACGCCGTCATTGGGTCATGTGGGCTTGCGCCCGTCATTCGGTCGTTAAGACGCATCTTATTAGGTGCCTATGAATGACAACAAATGACGCCGAAGGCATAGTGACAGCGAAGCGTAATGACCTAATGACTTAATGACCAGTTACGGTATGCTCAATATACAAGGAGCTACATTATGCCAGGAAATACCTTTGGTACCATGTTTCGCGTCACCACCTGGGGTGAATCCCATGGGCCTGGACTGGGTGCTGTGGTTGACGGCTGCCCGCCAGGCTTGACTCTCAGCGCAAAGGACATAAACCAAGAGTTGGCCTGGCGACGAGCTCACGACAGTCGCGTCTCCACTTCTCGCCGTGAACCGGATCAAGTAGAAGTCTTATCGGGTGTTTTTGAGGGTCGCACCACCGGCACTCCCATAAGCCTCGTGATCTATAACCGAGATGTGGACAGCAGCGCTTACGATGATTTCAAGAATATCTTTCGACCGGGCCACGCTGACTACACGTACTGGCACAAATATGGAATTCGAGAGCGGCGGGGAGGAGGCCGGGCCTCGGGACGGGAGACGGTGGCTCGAGTAGCTGCCGGAGCTGTGGCGAAAAAGGTCCTGGATCAGGATAGGATTACCGTAGTGGGATACACGTTGGCCTTGGCTGGCATTCGTGCTCAAGACCTAGATTTAGGTGAGATTTTTAAAAACCCTCTTTTCTGTCCAGATCCCGAAGCGGTCCCACGGATGATGCAACGTTTGCAAGAGATCAAAGAGAGCGGCGATTCGGCTGGCGGGGTAGTGGAGGTCCGGGCTCAAGGATGTCCGGTCGGTCTCGGCGAACCGGTTTTTGCCAAGCTGGATGCAGCTCTTGCTGGAGCTCTGATGGGGATTGGCGCGGTGAAAGGTGTGGAGATCGGCAGCGGTTTTGCCGCAGCGGATATGCTCGGCTCAGAGAACAACGATCCCTTGAGTCCGGGAGGGTTTCTTTCCAATAACTCCGGCGGCATTCTGGGAGGCATTTCCAACGGAGACGAGATCGTGGTTCGGGTGGCGGTGAAACCCATTTCCTCCATTGAGAAGGAGCAGGAGACCATCACCGAGGAGGGTGAGCCCATAACCCTCTCGGTCAAGGGAAGACACGACGTCTCGGCCATTCCCCGTATCGTGCCTGTTTGCACCGCCATGGTGCGGTTGGTTCTGGCAGATATGCTGTTACAACAGAAAGCAAT
>JAJDNL010000101.1 GCA_022340745.1 Deltaproteobacteria bacterium | reverse complement strand
CAAGAATATGGGGAATAATCTGGGCTAACAAGTCAACACCTTTGATCCGGCTCAGAGTGCCGAAAAAGAGCAGATAGGGCACACCGGCAAGGTGATCATGGTAAAAAGAATGGTCCACCTCAGTATCGTGGAGATGCACCGGGGTGCGGATTAACTGTAATTGACATCCTTCCAGTTGGGCATAGGCGTCTGCAACGAATTGACTCGGGGCGAATGATGCCTCAGCATCAAGGACTTGGCGAATTTCTAGCCAGTCGCTGAAATACTCTCCCAAGTTTCGCTTTCTGCCAGAGGCTGACCTCAAGATCGGTGTGTAGCTTGAAACCCTGCAAACCAAAGGCACTTTCCCGTTACGGAGTAAGGCCCAACCTGGAGCCATATAGCTCGTGCTTTGCAAAATATCGAAAGGCGTCTCGCGGTGGATTTTCCATAGCGCTGAAGCCAGACGTCGTGAAGAGAAAATCTCGGAAATTATTAAATGAAATTGATTCGCTCTAAGTCTTCTCGGCACAATCATACGGTTGATTTCGTGGACAGTAATCTTACCATCCTGCCATGAAACACCCTGGTCTGAGAGAACAAACACCGACACTCTATGGCCTCGCTCTACTAAAGCACTACCTACATTGAGTATGTAGTTGGCGAGACCGCCTTCAGGTCTTTTTGGGGTGCTGTATTCCGGCGTAAGAAAGGCTATGTGCATATTGGTTACTATGTTCTCGAGTCATCGTAGACCATCAAAAAGTTGCGCGGCCACGGCCTATCTCCACGAATCAAGAGCAACTCCCGCTCTTGACCCAGGACAGCCCGGATTTCCCTTGGTGTTATTAATCCTCCCGTGGACCAGAAGTCAGGTGACCAGCGATGGTGTTCCAGGATGAGCAACCGTCTCGCCCTATTTCTCATTAAAGCAAGTAACTCTAAGAATTGGTTAACCGGGGTACCGTGACCTGCGAGGATGTGCAGGAAGATTGTGTCATATGATCCTTCAAGATGCCCTTGTTGGACTTCAGTTAGAAGCATGTAATCCGTGCAAGAGAGTTTTGAGGTTCCTCCATCTTGATCTATCCACCTTGGGACGTTTACGATTTCGACCCGCTTCTCACCAACCATACGGTGTGAGACCTCTCGAAAAGTTCGTGTGTGTATAGATAGTCGGGGCCGACGGCGGCCACGACCGGCGCGAAGTGTAGGTGGAACATGCCAGCTGGAGCGCTCATCTTGTATCAGGTAGAGGTCTAATTCGGGAAAATAAGGCTCAACCTGTGATGCTAGTTGAACAAGAGATTTGCGCAGTTTATCAATTCCGTCTATTCGATCGGAGAACCAGTCGTCCAGGAGATTGGAGGTCCATAAGGCTATTGGATGATAACGATAAACAGAGAGAAAAGGTTCGGCAAAGGTGCTGAAATCTTCAGCAATAAATGAGATCGGTACACTGATCAACGTTTCTTTGAGTTGACTAAAGATGTGTTCGTTTCTCAGAAAGCCTGACCCGAAGCCTGCGGTGAAGGGCCATTGCGAATAGCGTTCTCTCGTTCCACAAGCGACTGTAAGAATACATTGGTCTATTTCGCCGATAGTGCGTTGTGAAGTGAGAAGTCCATCCGGCCGACGCTCCACTTCACGACCGTAAGTAGCAAGAAAGCGATCATTTTCTAGTTCAAATCCTCGCCAGAATCGCTCTTCCAATTCCCCCAGATTGTCGTCTCTGTGCCCTTGTCGGGCTCCACGGATCGAGCCAGGCGGAGCCGTAGGTATTTCCCTTAATGCTTGCTGCCCGTCCGAGGTTATCTCGCCGCAAAAAAGTGACTGTAAAAAGTCTATTCTATCTTTCGCATCAAGAATCCAATGGATGAGACGTATCAAATGCCCAAGCTGCAAAGGATTAGTATCAACAAACGCTATGCGTTCCAAGGAACATTGGCGGATTACCTCTGCCAATGCGTGGAGAGCATGTGGTGAAGCTATTCCAAAAAAGATCCAGCCTTCTTTGGGTCCTTGAAGTGTTAGGGGCCTCCGGACCTCGTCGTTACTTAAGATATAGTAATCTGAACAGGCAAGGTCTGGAGACGCTATTGTGTTACCCTCCAGCGTCACGTCTGTTTGCAGAGCCTTGTCAATGAGTAAATTGCAGACGATTTTCTCCATGGCTATCAACTGTGCTCTCGTTCAATATTCCCCACCCAACGGTATGGCTGCTCACACACAGCAACCAATGGAGTTAAAGTGTCGGTTATTTTAATCGGCTTCAACTTCGGAATGTAAATGTTGGGCATAGCGTACACTTTCACCGACTGGTAGTAGACTTTCAACACCCAGTAAAATTCACCGGCCGTCCATTCACGCACATGTTGATAGTAAGATGGTGGACTCGCTGTAGCTGACTGCTGATCGCGGCTTTTGTTTGGGGTGGTAATAATCGCTCGAGGTGCCAGACTGACGCATGTTTCAAGGAATGATCGGTAGTCCTGAAGGTGTTCAATCACATCAATTGCAACCAACAGGTCGAATGGGCCATCGTCAGGGGTAGGGGAGCGATCAATATACTTAATGTTTTCCCTGCTGCGGTTTTCCCTGGCCCAGCGGATAGCCGCCTTGTCGAAATCCGAACAAAGTATGAATCGCTTGGGATCCGCAGACACTTCGTAGGCAAAACAACCTGTACCGCCACCCAACTCTACAATCCGTCGCGCCGGACCAACCAGTGTCGCAACTGCCCAATTCAGAGCCACCATATTGGGCCACTCAAAGCTCTCTCCTTTTGTAACTCTGGCCACCTTCTCGGACCAGTTGGCCGGACCCGCTTCAGGGTTTTCCTCATAGCATATTGTCTTTGAAGAGTTGGCAGTGTCTTGCCCTTCATTTTGCCGCTCTGATGGCTTTAGTCTTTTTATATCGAAGCCCACCCTGTGAAAGGCTCTTTTAACGGCGCTTTCCACTTTGCTGGCCACAAGAGATTTGCCTTGAGTCGCCTGTTCAGACGAACTATTATAGATGGGAGTATCCAGTTTACCTTTCCGTTTGAGTTCCAGGTAGGGCGCAATTGTTGTCAGCAGTCGCTCCCATTGCTTCTCCTCAGTATAATCACGCATGACCCTTTCAAAACCCCGGGCGGCTATTTCGCGCCTCTCCTGTTCGTGGGCCAGGTAATAACAGGTTAGCTCGACGCACTCTTCAATGGTGTCGAAACCCGTTACTTCTTTGTCCAACTCGAAAAGCTGGCCCAGTCTGCACTTATTATCACATATTTCCAGCACGCCATTGGCCGGTAATGCGTAGGTCCTTAGGTTGACAGGCCCCACCGAATTGTGCAGGTTCCAGCCAATTTTCGCGCGGCTATAAAGAGGGAGCTTTTGTTCTGCCGGCAGAAAACCTGCGGGCCATCCCCGCCCTTGCATGATTGCCTGGGGAAAAGCTGCTTGAAGTCGATCCAATTTTTGTTGGCGCCAAGAGGATTCGCGCTCTCCCAAAAATACAAGGTCAACATCTCGCTTGCCCTCTAGAATGCGCTCAGCTGTCATGCTTGTGTCGCGCTCATTATCGGGACAGCAAAGCGGCAAGAAGTCACACCTTTTAACACCCCAGCTCTGGTAAAGCGGAACACAGGCCGCATTCCCAGTGAAGGCAACATCAAAGAATTTCGCCACCGGTTCGGATAGCAAGGTAGAGGACTCAGGATCATCCCAGCAAATGTACACATTGAAGGTTGGAATGTCCTGTAACCATTCAGGATGGATATTGGCTCCATTGAAGTTAATCAACACATCACAGCTTGAGGCAATTTCCACTAATTGCCGATAAACTTGAAGCACTTCTGGATCTCGTCGACGCCATAATTCATCGAGTTGCTGGAATGTGTAGTGCGGTGCAGGCATTCTTGGCACATTGCAGAATGGCTCTACCTTGAAGCCACGCTGGCAGTGACGTGCTACAATATCTTGGTGCCATTGGATTGCAGCATTGTCCCACCCAGAATGCACAAATAAATAGCGTAGCTGCCTCATGCTGATTCACTCATCTGACATTTTTTTCTCATCTAGATCCTTGAATTCCTGTTAGATGATTCCCTTTCCGTTATCTAGTGACGGCGCTGAATGCAATGAACTTATCTGTTGGAATAACCTAGGCTTTTTTCCTCGTCCGCCAAGGAATTTTGGGTTGTAGTGCAGACCGTATTACATCTTGAGGGTAGCCTCGGTTGATCCCGCTGCTTGCCTCAACTTGCAGTAAGATTCCAATTCCGTCACCTGTACAAGTACGGACATTAAAAATCGTTGCCCGGATGCGAAGCTCATATGTTCTCGGAGAGAGCAGATTTGCCGGAATGACAGCAGTGGATTCGTAGTCTCCAGGGTCCACAGTCGGTATTGCATTAGCATCATCGTCGTGAAAGGTGCGTATGAGGATATTCCCATGATCGTCGCATAGGTCGAAGTACACCCTCAGCCCTGTTGTCCTTTGCAAAACTGAGTATTGAATCGCAACCTCCACTGGTTGTCCATTGACGACAACGTTGCCAGGGCGGCCGTCTTGTCGAATATCAACACTGTCCAAACGGAACGCCGGATCAGACGGAAGAGACCGGATGATTGTAGCCATTGCATCGATAGACTCAGTCCGAGAATTTTCTCGAAGATAGGAGTCCACCACACCAGAGGTGGCTCCGGAATGCAAGATGAAACCATCTTGAAGCCAAATAGCTCTGGAGCACAAATTCCGAACGGCGATCATATTGTGACTTACGAACAATATCGTCCGCCCTTCTTGGGCAACACTTCCCATCTTACCCAAACACTTTTTCTGGAAGGCGGCATCACCCACGGATAAGACCTCATCAACTAGGAGTATCTCCGGCTCCAGGTGTGCAGCAACCGCAAAGGCGAGCCTCACGTACATGCCACTGGAATAGTGCTTCACTGGGGTGTCAATGAACCTTTCGATCTCGGCAAAGTCGACCATTTCGTCGAATTTGCGTTCAATCTCTGCCTTTTTCATCCCCAATATGGCGCCGTTCAAATAGATGTTTTCCCGCCCGGTCAGTTCAGGGTGAAAACCGGTGCCCACTTCCAGAAGAGATCCTACCCTGCCGCGAATCTCAGCTTGTCCTTCTGTGGGTTCGGAAATGCGGGAAAGAATTTTGAGAAGCGTGGTCTTACCTGCCCCGTTACGCCCGATGATGCCCACCACCTCGCCCCGCTTGATTTCAAAGGAGACGTCTTTGAGCGCCCAGATGGTCTCGTCTAACTTAGAAGCACCGTAAGGTTGGCCGCGAAGCAGTCCGCCGGCACGGCGAAAAGGTGATATGAGCGTTTCAGTCAAAGTGTCGCGCAGGGTTTTATACCCTTTTTGTTGACCACCTATGCGATATTGCTTGCTCAGATTCTCAACTCTGATGGCAATGCTACTCATTTGTTCACCCTAAATCACATCGGCAAAGGTTTTCTCTAAGCGTTTGAAATAGAATGCTCCCCCGACAAGGAGCGCAAGCGCCACCATGGAAGAGACGATGATGATTGGACCGGGAGCCGTATCTGTCCCCAGCAATGCCCAGCGGAAACCTTCAACCACGCCAACCATGGGATTGATACCATAGAGTGTGCGCCAGGGTTCGGACAGCAAGCTGCTGGGATAGGCGATGGGCGTGGCAAACAGCCAAAATTGAGTAAGGAAGGGCACCGTGTAGCGAACATCACGAAATTGAACATTTAATGCAGAAAGCCACAATCCCACCCCTAGAGAAGTGGTTATGGTCAGAAGTAATAGAAATGGCAACCAGACAATGTTTAGCGTGGGGATGATTCCGTAATAGAGCATTAACCCCAGCAACACCAGAAAGGCCAATATGAAGTCAAACACGCCCGAAATAACACCGGATATGGGCACTACCAAACGTGGAAAATACACTTTCTTTATCAGGTTGGCACTGCCCACCAGGCTGTTGGAAGCCTGGTTCAGACCATTAGCGAAGAAAGTCCAAGGGACAAGAGCGGCGTAGGCGAAGATGGGATATGGCAGGCCATCCGACGGCACTCTAGCCAGTTTTCCAAAAAAAATACTGAAAACCACCATGGTGAAGAAAGGCTGGATAATAGCCCATGCAGCACCAAGCACAGTCTGCTTATAGCGGACTTTGATATCTCGCCAGGCCATGAAGTAAAGAAGTTCACGGTACTCCCACAACTCTTTGAGTTTGAGTGAGATCCACCCCTTTGAGGGCTTGACGACAATTATATGAGAATCAGATGGCACTGTACCAGCCTCCCTGACAGAGCATTACAGGCTATGGCCGCGCAGTCTTCGACCAACTGCGGGCAGGCCAAATAAAGCAGCTGGAGCTTCTCACCGCACATCTATGTTCATAGTAAACTAAATATGGTTGTGCGAAAATCATGCCATATAAATCAGACTGGCCAAGCCTCGCAGAACGCTTTTCTTGCCTGCATCTAGCCTTTAAATACCGGTCACATCACGAGAATTCAGGATGGTCCTCCAAACCTCGTTCATCTCTCTTTCTTTCTACTTTGTTTTCGCTACAAGTTGAGTCGGGCGAGCATGGCGATTTCCTGGGTTTGGGGCAGCCTTATCGGCTAGGAAGAACGGATGCAGTTCTGGTGCGAGACTGCGGAGCAGCGTTCTGACGATTTTGTCCTCTAATCTAGGATGAGGCAATCTCACGATGTTTTGTTTACATTACAGCTAACCGGGCCACCTTCAATGAACATCCTGAGACCATAGATCTTCCTCCTTAGATCATCCAGCGTCCGGATTGCCTGGGCCATTCTTAGGATCTGCTTCGGCCGTAAATAGAATTCTTTGAGTCCCTTGTCGATGAGTTGGTCTATTTCCTCCTTGCTGAGTTCGGGGTAACTGAGCACGGTTACCTGCTCCCAATTGTCATCCACCCACTCTCTCCAGGTTCCCGGAACAAGAAAACCTTTCTCTCTTGCCTCTTGGTAAATTTCGGAACCTGGATAGGCGCAAATCCCTGAAAACTGCACCGTATCCAAAGGTAAAGATTTGGCGAATTCGATGGTCTTCAGTGCTGTCTGCCTCGTCTCGCCAGGAGCGCCGAACATGAAGCAGCCGTGTACCGTGAAACCTAACTTTTTTGCCTTCTGGGCCAGCCGCACGGAATGCTCCAATGTGGTTCCCTTTTTCACCGCGTCTAATGCCTCCTGAGTTCCGAACTCAAAACCCACCATGAGCATCCGGCATCCCGCTCTCTTCATCAGGGGTAGAAGTTTGAGATCCACGTCGGTCCTGCAGTTACATGACCAGGTTACCTTGAGCCCCCTCCTGACAATTGCCTCACAAACACCACTGACGTGCGTAGAGGATGCCGTGAAGGTGTCGGTCTCAAACATCACCTCCCTCAAATAAGGGAAAAGAGCGAGATCATACTCTATTTCGTCTGCAACAAGCTCTGGATCTCTCAATCTGAGCCTTCTTCCCTCCATCAAAGCTACGTCCCTGCAAAAGGTGCATCTGCCGAAACACCCCCTCCCCGAGATAAGGGTGATGAAAGGAAACCTCTTGCCCGCGTCCCGGTACCATCGAGGATCTATATGCTCCCAGGCCGGGAAGGGAAGTTCATTCACATCCAGATAGGGTCTGGTGGAAGTGTGGATAGTTTTGCCCACACCGTCCAGATAAGAAATCCCCAGGATTCCAGAAAGCTTGCTAGTACTCCAATTCGAGTTGCTCAGTTCAGCAATTTCCCTCAAGGTATGATCGTATTCTCCCCGTACCACCACATCAAGGGACCCTTGAGCCCTGTGGAGGGTGTCTTCCGGCTCCGCGGTCACATGAGGCCCCACCGCCACGGTTTTGCAGTTGGGTAGGAGTTCCTTTGCCATGGAAGCATACGCCAAGTCAGAGTCTATGGAAGGGGTGGTGGTGTGGAGAACCACGAGCCCAGGTGCACTCTTATTCAAAGCAGAGGCCACCTGCTCCCGGGTCAGGTTCATGGCCGCTCCGTCCAGGAATTCCACTTCAAGTCCCGCGTGCTCCAGCACCGCCACTGCAGTCAGGAGCCAATCAGGGTGACGCTGCACCCGTCCCCTTGATCTGGCCGCCCAACGGGCCGAGCGGCAAAAATCCTCTGTCACTGGTGGATTGAGGACAAAAACATTAGCCACGCTTCGTGTCTCCTTGGAACAACAGGCCCTCACGATGCTATGCTACAGCAGCCAAGCAACATGAGGGTTCACTAGGCCAACCTTCGCAAAGAATCTCTGCCGTGCAATAGTTCCTCAAGGCGCTCCACTTCGCTGGTTATCTTCTTGATCTCGCTCTTTTCCTCTACGGTTTGCAGATAGCTTTTGTACAGCACCAGGGCCTCTTCATAGTCCTTTCTCAGGGTTGCGATGATGGCCATTGCCTTGAGAGATCGAGGTGAGGTGTCGCTGGAGAGAAATCTCTCTTCATAGACTCGCAGGGTCCGGTCAAGATCTCGACGCTGATTTGCTTCAATATAGTCATATTCCACCGAATTTGGCTTCAGCCCCAGCAATTTCCTCAGCCGTTCCGATTGCTTTCGCGTATAACCAAGGCGATTGTAGATGCTGACCAGGCGGACAGGGGTATCAATGGAGAAAGGGTCGACTGCCATTACCTTTTCCAGATGCTCACTGGCTTCTTGTAAACGCCCACTGTGTTCCAGAATGATCGCCAGGTTGTAATGTGCAGGTAAAGACCATTCGGATTCCTGGACTGCCTGCCGGAACGCCATCTCTGCCCCTTGGTAGTCACCCTCAAGGTAGCAAGTCTGACCCAGCATTATATACGCTCTCAGCCGCCCTGATTCCTGCTCTGTTTGTTTGACGAAATATGATTTTGCCGTTTCCATCTGCTTCAACTTATAGAAGGCAAGCCCTCTATGGTAATCGAGGGGCACCACCCCGTCCGGCAGGTGCCGCATTTTCCCAGCAACATCCAGGGCATTATCCTCAAGACCCAGCTCTAGATACACCTCGAGCAAATCGAGATAGGCGCTAACGTATCTTGATCCTGGAGAAGTATCGATAAGCCGCTCCAGATACTCTCGCGCCTTGTCCCACTGGTACAGTTTTTTGTAGCTCGTACCGAGCAGGTAAAGCGCATCCTTGTATTTTGGTTGTCTTTGAATCGCTTCCAGTCCCAGAGTCACGGCACGCTGATAATCTCCTTCCCGCCAGTAACACACAGCCAGATCATGGTAAGGGGCCGCCCAGTGCGGGGCGAGCCTAATGGCTGTCTCAAATTCCCTCTTCGCTTGTTCGCTCGACCCATAGGCGACGGAAAGCAAGCCCTTGCCATAATTCTTGTGCACCCGCGCCTTGTTTGGAGATTTCTTTGCTGCATCCTCCCACAGCGACAGTTGATTGAGCCACACTCTATTACGGGCATGGGTAAGCCCGCTCAAGAGTGGGAACAATACTATGATCAAAGCGCACACAACCATAGACTGGCTGCGGGGTGATCTTCCCCCTATTCGTGCAAAAACATGAGAGCAGAGCTGCACACAGGCCAGGGCCAGGAAGGCAACTGCGAGATACATGCGGTGTTCGAAGATTACATCCCGGAGAGGGATGATACTGGATGTGGGTGCAAGAGTTATAAAGAAGGCAATGATACCGAGAGAGACCAAGCGCAATCTCCCATAGGCAAAAAAGGCCAGGATGAGCAAGAGGAGTAGGAGTAGGAAAGATGTAAGCGTCTGTAGCGACAACAAACTTGTGGCCACTGGGTAGTCCCAGTCCACATTCTGGTTGGCAGGCCAGAAAAAGAGGTGCAGATAGGTAACAAGCACGGAGAATTGGGTAAGAACATACTGTTTTCTGGTGAAAGAAAGCCCTGGACCCGGATCGTGGATGAAGCCGGTGCGGATTAGAGGCTGTAGTTTGAAAGATACGATGATGGCTGCAGGTATCATCATGAGCCAAAACAGTTTCTTGCCAAGAAGATTCTTGATTGAAGTTTCAAGGAGAAATAGTTCCAAGACCAGGATCATGGCCGGCAGTGTCAGTGCGGTCTCTTTGGAAAAAGCGGCACCCAAGGCAGAGATACCAGCCAGAAGCCCGTAACCCCACAGATCTCTTCTTGCTCCAGCTCCTCGTGCCTTGAGATAGAAGAAAAGAGTGGCCAAATAAAACATTCCGGCCATGCTTTCCGACCGTTGGATGATGTAGGTAACCGACTCAGTTTGGAGGGGATGCAGAAAAAAGATGCCAGCAGCTAGAAACGCGCCTAACCGTTGGGGAATATTGAGCTTTAAACTTTGTATGGCCGGAGTCCTGCAAATTTCCAGGAAAAGAAAGTAGAGAAAAATGGCGGCAACATAATGAATAAAAAAATTGAAGGTATGGTAACTTATTGGCTCAAATTTGCTGATTTTATAGTTGAATGCCAGGGTCAGATAAGGGAGGAACCGCCCTTTGCCGTAATGGTATATTTTGCTTACATTGGCCAGATCAGTAAAGGCTTCATTGCGCAGGATATGGAGGCGGTCGTCGAACTGAAAGCTTCCAGCGAAGCTGTTTGAATAGGCGACAAGGCCAAACACCAGAAGTGTAAGGACTAGAATGAGGTCAGGATCTATACGGTTGAATTTTTTTTGCACTTTCTAGCCCCGACGATCAAGCCCACCCATTCAGTCTTGGCTTTGGGAGATAATAAACCCCATGAAGAAATCTTCCAGGCCTAAACGCTCTGGTTCAATGGAAATCAATTCCATACCTTCCTGCATAAAGCTTGCCAAAAAGGTAACAAGATTTCCTTTCGGAACCTTCACCTTCACCTTGTCCTCAAAACTCGTGGGTTTGTGACCTTTTTGTGTCAGGGCCTCTATCTGTTCGGGGGATACCCCTCTCAGTAAGACTTCATATGAAGAGAAGCTTTCTGAAATCATATCTGGCAGGCTTCCGGTGAATCGGGATTCTCCGTTGGTGATGATTCCTATGCGATCGCAGATCACCTCAACATCGTGCAGAATGTGAGTGCTGAAGAAAACTACCTTGCCACGATCGCGCATATCCAGCATCAGATTGGCCACCAGTTTGCGCCCCACTGGATCTAAACCTGACATGGGCTCATCAAAGATCAGAACCTGTGGATCATGAATCAGAGCAGCTGCAATGCCCAGTCTTTGCACCATGCCTTTGGAGTAGGTGCGCAACGGCCGGTGAGCAGCATCAGTGAGTTCAAGCATGTCCAATAAGCTCTTGCCATGTTCTTGGATCAATGACTGGGGCAGACCGTGGAGGGTGCCATAAAAATCGAGGAGTTCCCAACCGGTCAAAAAAGCATAGAAGGTCGGATTTTCAGGTAAATATCCAATCTGGCGCCGGGCTTCCGGTCGCCGCACGTCTTGGCCCAAGATGGCCGCCCTGCCGCTGGTGGGGCGAATGAGATCACAGAGGAGTTTGATGGTTGTGCTCTTACCGGCACCATTAGGGCCCAGAAAACCGAAAATTTCACCATCGGCCACGGTCAGGCTTAAATTATTCAGAGCCAACACCTTTCGCTGCCGCAGACCTTTGCGGTAAGTCTTGCTGAGTGCCTCAGTTCTTATGGCTTCCATGGGTTTTCTCTACCGGGACAAGTTTACTTGTGGTCCGCACTTTTCCCTGCTCATCTAAGTAAAAGGTACCACCATAAGGATCATCCGGTATCCGCTCGAGCAAACCAGCGTTTACTAAACGTTCTAGATCCTCAGGTTCGGCCTGAAAACGCTCCTTAAATGCTGCGATCGCCTGTTCTATCTGAAGAACCTTTTCAAACGCTTTGGCTCGGATGACCAGTCTTTTCTTTATAGCTTCGTTCCGAGCAGCAGGGATCATTTCTTGGAGGTAAGCCAGGGCCAAGGCGGTGCTGCCTCCTTCATAGTAATACCGGGCCGCCAGGGTTGCATACCATTCCACCTCAGGTTTGAGTTCAGCCGCCTTTGCTAGGTACATTCCCGCCTTTTCATAGTCTTTGAGAAAAAACGCATAGTCGAAGGAGATATAGAAGGGTAGATGCCAATCCCAGGTTCGATGGGCAAAGCCGTATTCCAGGAGTTGAATAGTCTGTTGGAGCATCCCCGTTTCCCAGGTGAGCACTGCCTGAGCAAAATAGTAGGCGTCCATGTTATAGGGATCCAGCCGGGTGGCCGTGTACACGGCTCGATAAATTTGCCACCAGTCAGGCGCTTGCGTGCGTAACTCCACTAGGGTGCCAAAGTAGAAGAGACATTGCAGTGAGATCACCTGCGACACAAACTGATACTGGTCAGCCGTCAATGCTTTGATCACGGGGGCTGGAGGGAAATAACCCAAGCGCGCTTGGGGTGGCCGGGCATCTCGAACCCGAGTGAGCTCCACATGGGTTCCAGCCAACAAAAGCACAAATACCAGCATCAAGACGATCCGTTTCACACCAACCCCATGGAACCTAAAGGAACATCCCCCACTCCACTTTGCGGATGCTACCGTCTCAATCTACCCTAGAAAAACTCCCTGCGAGCAAAAGCCAGGGTGGCCAGAAGCAGAACAACGCCGAGATAAGCCACCGCATATAGCTGGGTGAGCAATAGCTCTCTTCCATTCAGGGCCACACCATAAATAATCTGGGCCTTGAGATCAAAAGCGGAGAAGTTAGGAAGTATCCAGTAAACCACATTGCCAAATAATCTGACAGCCGCTCCAAGTTCCTTCTGCCCTGCTGCAGTCCGAACAAAATAGTGCACCGCTTCCGAGCTGTAACTTCCAAGATAAATACCCACGCTCAGCGCCAAGGGCAGGAAATTCGAAGTGGCCACGGTGCTAAACAGTATGGTAATGGCCCCCACAATGAGCAACACCCAGTATTGAAACCACAGCCCGATGAAAAAACCACCCCAGGCAAAAGCTCTTTCCGCAGGATGGATACGCTCCAGCACAAAAAGTGCCCCTGCCGAGAAGCACCCCAGAATTGCAACTGCCAGAAAAATGACAATGGCGAAACCGAGAAACTTGCCCAGCAAATAGGTGGCACGGGAGATGGGAAGAGAGCAGATGGTGTACACTTGCCTCTGCTCGAGATCTCTGGCAAGAAGACCCATGGCAATGAACAGGGTAAGCAAGAGACCCATGAGGCTGATGATTGAGAGGGAGTAGCTGGTTGCCAGTGCCAATACCTGTCGCATGGAAAACAATGCCACCACCGGAGTTGTCAACAGCAGGATAAGTCCAACCACCACCATAGCACCAAGGACTCGATCCCGAACTGCACCCTTGATGGCCACGGCCATGAAGGCGACTAGTTGTTGTTTTCTCACTAGAATAGAGTGCATCAGCGCAAGCAGGAAAGCAGGTTTTTCTTTACGGGGTATATCTTCTGTCCATTGCGGGTACTACACCTGCAAAAGGCAGTTCAGTAGCCGTATCCATTTTTAGGGTTCAGTTACTTTTGTGGGAGAGTAGATCAACATCCGAAGCGGAAGTCAAGAAGCCATACTCACAAGACCTAGCTTGCCAGAGTGAAAACAACAAAAGGGGGCCGGCTTACACCTAACCCCCTTTTGTTGGGCAAGATAGCTTGCTCACTTTTACAGTGATTCCCAGTCGCTACTGTCGAATTGGCCGGTGGTCCACGTGACGGTCACGACCGGCGCGTCCGAGGTTCCCTTGTCACACGTCTTCCACCAGATCACACTTGTCTCACTGGTGGTCACGAACATACGGTTACCACCACTATGAACCGTGCCCAAGGAATAATACTGAGGATTGGCATCATTATCCATATTATAGTCCAAATACACGGCATTGGACAGATCGTAGATGGCATTACCACCCAAGACTATGCCGCCTGAAGCATTATTGATGGCTGCGGCCATGGCCGGGATAGAAAAGGCCAGCACAGTCACCAGCGCAAGTGCGGCTATCATTATTTTCTTCATGATATTTTCCTCCTTATAATAATTCGTTCAGCCAAAAGCCAGCCTAACCGCCGGATGGATATTCCTGATAGTCCGCGTAGTATGCTTCCAGCACGGTCAGCACGTTGCGCAAGTCGGACTGGGCTGCGGAGTTGTAACTCTTTGCTCTGTAGGCGGCGAACTGCGGGATCGCAATAGCGGCCAAAATGCCGATAATGGCGATGACGATCATCAGCTCAATGAGGGTAAAACCCTTCTTGTTGAGCTTTCTTCTGATTTTTGTAAGCATTAGCCTTCTCCTTTCTATCTGGTTTACTATCACATTATTATAAGATCTTTCAGAAACTCTTTATGGTGATGCCACCCTCTCCTGCCTTCACCTCCTCCCTCGTATTCTTGCAAGCTTTTCTTCTTTCGTCTGGGCTCTATTGCAATTTACTTGCCAATTAAGTGAGGTCCCGTCCCTTAAGGACCTGGGAATGTTGCTGGCCAGCCGCGTTTTTAAAGATTCAATACATATAACTTACTAATTACTCTACTTAATCTTTCGATCACCACGTCTTCATTTCTGTTCATTCAGGGGTAGTGGGGTTGCGGATGAAATCGGTTTCCAAAGATAAATTGCGAGAAATAGGGTGATACAGCGTCATTGCGCGTATCACTTAGTGTCAACCTGTGACAATAATTGTCAGCTTGAGTGGTTAAGCATAAAAGAGGCAAAGGTTTTTCAAGACAGTACGTATATGCGCTTGACCATTGGCCTCTTTCTTGCAGAATTTTTGCTGGCCGTTAACCGAGGAATAGCTTCCCTTTTTGTATTGTTTATCTTACATAATAGGCTAAATTGATCAGGGTTGCTCAACCACAGTCAAACGAACTCCAAGGAAGTGTTCTCTTCTGTGGGTAGAAGCGTATGAACAGGGTTTTGCTCTTCAATATGGAGGGATCTCTCCTCTGCCCTCACCAGTAAATGGATCATCTGAAGCCCAAAAGATTTCGCAGGACAATTGTTAAAATGGACAGTCAAAAAAGCTTTTTAAAAACTACAGCGAATGACGAAACGAGGTTCTCCCTGCGAGTATGGTTTCTGCCATGGTTTCGAGCAAAAGATCCATATGGCTTAGCCGGTCTTTCTTTTGTTTTTGCAATCGCACTTATCGTCCGTCTCATTTATGTCTGGCAGATAAGTTCAATGCCCTTCTTTGATGCTCCAATAATCGATGCAGAAATGTATGACCTGAAAGCGATGAAGATTCTGCAATCGGTTGCCGAAACAAAAGCATTTTATCAAGCTCCGCTCTATAGCTACTTCCTCGCTTTGATCTATGGAATCTTTGGGCATGACTATCTCGTTCCCCGATTGGTTCAGAGCGCGATTGGCGCACTCAATTGTGTAATGGTTGCACTTATTGGAAAGCGTTTGTTCGGTGGACGCGAAGGATTGCTCGCGGGTTGTATCGCCGCTCTGTACGGGCCACTTATCCACTTCGAAGGCGAACTTCTGCGGCCCGTGCTTATCATATTTTTTGGTTTATCAACGATACTTTGCATTTTGTCCTGGTCAGAAGACCGCCACATCTGGGCGGCTATTGCCGGTCTTTTGATGGGATTGTCTGCAATAACTAGAGAAAACATATTGATCGTCCTCCCGGTTATCGTCATTTATCTCTGGATGTCGTCGAAAAAAAACAGATGGCATGCACCAGCCCTGTTTATCGCCTTAACTATCATTCCTATCATACCGGTAACAGTCTACAACTATCAGAAGAGCGGTGATTTGGTGCCGGTTTCAACCCAGGGAGGTATGAATTTTTACATTGGAAACAGCGCACATTCCGACAGGTTGACTGGTCTTCAGCCTGGTATAGAGTGGAAGAAGATGGCTTTTGCTCCCCGGGAAGAGTTGGGCCCTGACCCTAAGCCGTCTGAATTTCAATCATGGTTTATGAAAAAGGCTCTTAACGATATTTACCAGTCCCCAACCGCGTGGATTGGGAAATTGGTGAAGAAATTGTACCTGGTGTTTTATGGGGAAGAGCTCACACCCAATAGCAATCTAGATCTATATCGTCAGCGTTCCTTTCTCCTGCGCATGCTGATATCCAAATGCGGACCGCTCTTTATACCATTCGGTTTGTTGTTTCCATTTTTCGTTCTGGGGATTGGTGCAAAGGGAACACCCAGGGATAAGTGGTTGCTGATAAGCTTTATCATGGCATACTCCCTTTCATTGATGCTTTTCCACGTCAGGGCGCGATATAGAGTACCGATCGTGCCACTAATGATTCCCTTTGCAGCTGCTGGAATTCTTTATTTAATCAAACAAATAAAAAACCAAGACGTGAAAAAAATGGCTCACTGTCTTTTCGTTCTCGCTTTTTTCGCTGTGCTCGTGAACGCGCCATTGGTAGATGTTTCATTCGCCAAAAGATTTCCAACGAATTATTTTGTTGGGCTGGCACTCTATAAAAAAGGCCATGACGAACTGGCACTTGAAGAGCTCGAAAAGGGGCTAGAGAAAGATCCGCGTTTCCCAGAGTTGCGACGAGTCTACGGCCATACTCTGCTTCGCCTGGGACGTCTAGAGGAAGGTTTAGAGCAAATTACCATGGCCCGTAATTTAGCTCCTGATTATGCCCCTATTAGACAAGATCTTGGCAAGCTGTACCAAGAGAAAGCCGAAAAGCTTAAAGCCAGAATAAATACTCGCTCCAACGATAATTCGGCGATTATTGACGAAGCAAAATTGCGAGAAGAAATGAGGCACCTGCAAGAGATTGCGATCAAAGAATACGAAGCTGCTGAGGAAGATGATCCATATGATGAGTCGATAAAATATGAACTAGCGTTACTTTATGATCGGGCCGGCTACCATGATAAGTTTAAGAGAAAACTGAAAGAATATGCAGGGCAGCAGATGAAGGAAAACCCAGATTATGCACTCGGGCAAGTCCTAGATCAACTGGGTCGCCTTGATGAGGCAGCTATCCATTATACTGCAGCGCTCGGGAGAAGTTCGGACAAAGCCGATATTCACAATAAGCTGGGAGTAGTCTATTATAAGAAGGCGGCATATGAGAAGGCAAGAGACCATTTTGTTAAGAGTCTTCGGATTGACTCTGAAAATGACACAGCGCATTTTTACTTGGGGAACATTCTGGAGACGTTCGGAAGGCACAAAGAGGCCATTGCCCATTTTACCGAGTCATTACGAATCAATCCTGACAATGCTCTTGCCCATAACAATTTAGCGATAGCATTAGTTCAGCAGGGAAATTTGGCCAAAGCCATAGAGCATTATGCAGAGGCAATCAGGCTGGATCCGAAATCAGCTGAGTTTCACAACAACATGGGGGTTGCCTTTTTTGAGAGCAAAGATTTTGCCAAGTCAGTCAAGCAGTATAACAGTGCCATTGAACTGAACCCCCGATATATAAAGGCTTATAATAATTTGGGAAACGTTCTTGTTCAGCAGGGTATTTTTGATGAGGCCATCAGAAATTATCTGGAGGCGCTTAGAATCAAGCCGGACCACCCAGAAGCACTTAACAATATAGGTGTAGCTTTTGCACGACAGAAAAAATATCAAGAGGCGATTGAATATTTTAAGAAAGCCCTGAACCTCAAGCCCAATTATCTTCAGGCACGCAAGAATCTTGAACTTGCCTCAGAACAAATGGCTTTTCTAGAATCGAAAACAGATAAGGCCAATGCCAAGTAATTGCGATTAATCTATACGTATGGGCTAAAATTCTTCCTGCGGGTGGGGAAATTCCTAGACAACCAACATGCTCTGATTCGTCCTCAGTGATAGGAGCAAGAAAGACAAAGTTAGAACTCTTGCGAATATCGTTCTATTATGGGCTTGCATTTGGTTTGATATTTGGTTAGTTTCCGGGCGGACAAAAACAAAGAATCCGGGGTGGAATAAGACTGCGTTGTTGCTACGGCGGACGGGTCGTTGAGGATTATCCGTTACTCGTTATTGGAAAGAACAACAACAGCCGTGCTGAGTCTCTGTCAAAGGTGAGAGATAATTCTGATGATCTTTCTCATAACACTCATAACTCATAAGAGATAACACCTAGTTGAGTTTTGACTCAATTAGGATCCTTTGCGAGGTTAGAACATGCTGAGGCAAATGCGTGAACAGGCCACATCGTGGTTGATGAAGGTGTTCCTAGCTGCCATCGTGATCGTGTTCATATTCTGGGGGTGGGGCTCCTATAGGGAGAAAAGGGCGAGTCGCATTGCCGTGGTAAATGGTTCATACATCGGCATTCGAGAGTATCAGTCCATGTATAACAATCTGGTAGAGCAGATGCGTCGCCAATTCGGCAACCAGTTTTCCTCCGAGTTGGTGGAATCCCTGAATTTGAAAGGACAGGCACTGGATCAGCTGATCAACCGCAGACTGATTTTGGCAGAGGCAGAGATGCTAAAGTTTAATGTTTCCCAGGAAGAACTTCAAAACGCCATCGTCTCTTATCCGACCTTTCAAACCAATGGCCGCTTTGACCCACTGCGCTACCAGCAAGCCTTGCGCTACGCGCGACTGACTCCCCAAGAGTTCGAGGCCAGTCAGCGTGAGGACCTCTTGATTAGTAAAGTGGAGCAGTTCGTTACCCGAAGTACCAAGGTTTTGGAGTCAGAAATGCTCTCCTTTTTCCATCATACCCGGGACAAGGTAAATCTGGCATACGTTCAGCTAGATCCTCAGGATTTCAAAAACCAGGTGAAAGTGGATGAGGAGGCGGTAAGGAACTATTTTGATAAACATCGTGAAAACTACCGACTTGCCGATAAGCGCAACATCCTCTATGTCCGGTTTGTGCCCAGGGATTACGTGGCCGAAGTGGAGGTTACCCCCCAGGATATAGAAGAGTTCTACCAACTGCACCAGGAAGATTACCTGGAACCCCAAAAGGTCCGCGCCCGCCATATCCTTTTCCGCATTCCCGAAAAAGCAAAAACCGCTGAAATCCAAGAAATTCTGGAACGAGCAAAAAAGGTGTTGGAGCTGGCCCGCAAGGGGGATAATTTTGCTGAACTGGCCCGGAAATATTCAGAGGATTCCACCGCGGCCAGGGGGGGAGATCTGGGCTACTTTAAGAGCGGTGATATGGTGAAACCTTTTGCAGATGCAGCCTTTTCCTTGAAAAAGGGCGAGATCAGTGACTTGGTACGGACCCGCTTTGGCATTCACATCATTAAAGTCGAAGATATCAAGGAAGAATCCATTCAGCCGCTGGCTCAGGTAAAAGGAGTCGTGCTCAAGCGTCTGAAAGAGGAACGCAGTGGTGAAATAGCCCGGCAGCGGGCCGAATCATTCATCGATCGAAGCCGCGCTCTGGATGATCTGCAAAAGGCTGCAGCTGAAGAGGGCTTGGAGGTTAAAGAAAGCGGTCTATTTGCCGTCGAAGAATCCATCCCTCAGCTGGGCCGCCATCCTGAGATCAACGAGGTAATTTTTTCCTTGCGGTTAAAGGAAATCTCACCAGTACTCAGAGTGGGAGATGACCAGGTGGTGGCGCAACTGCTGGAAATCCAGGATTCCAGGCTGAAGGAATTTGCCGAGGCTCAAGAAGAAGTCCAAAAAGACTGGATCACAGAACAGAGCAAAGTTTTGGCCCGCAAGCAGGCGCAAGAGTGGCTCGAAACAGCTCGCCAGGATGGAAACCTGGCCGAAGTCGCTCGTCGCAACAAGCTGAAAATCAATAAAACTGGCCTGTTCACCGCCATCTCACCACCACCTTTATTGAGAAATCAGGGGGATATGGTCATAACCGCTTTCTCTCTCACGCCTGAACAGCCTGTAGCGTCAGAGGTGTATGAGGTAAATGGTAAATTTGTCATCTTGCAGTTGGAGGAAAGTCAGCCGGCTTCGGAAAATGGATTTCAAAAGGATAAAGACAATCTAGCCAAACAACTTCTTCAGGCAAAAAAAGAGCAGACTTTTAGCCGCTGGATCAATGGTCGAAGGCAACAAGCAGACATCAATATGTTGCAGGAGCTCTAGAGGACTTTCGGGCGGGGGTAAACCCAGTAAGCGCTAAGTTATTCTGTAAATGTTCACAGATTGCATTTATGCCACACGGGATTATTTTGAAAGCCGAACGTCGAACATCGAACATCCAACATTGAATGAAAAACAAGCCCGCAATACCGAACATTCAACAGCTATTTCTGTTTCTTTTCAGCCATTTTAATACTCGCAACGAAAATCTCAATTAGTTCCTCTGTTCATATGTCTATTTCTTCATCTTTTCCCATTCAACGTTCGATGTTGGACGTTCGATGTTCGAAGTTCATTTTTTTCAGTCCCTCCTGAAAAAAAACAACTTTGTGTGCTTATGGGGGAAAACCCACCTCTCCATTGCACCAGACATCACTGTTAAAGAGTCGTAGGGCGGGTCTCCGTCTCCCCGCGCCCCAATTAGCGTGCTAATTCAAGCAACACCTGCCACACTTTCTCCACCTGGGCCCGGGTCTCATCTCGCGTACCACTGTTATCAATCACATAATCGGCTTGCTCCACCTTCTTGTTTAAAGCCATCTGAGTACTCAATGCTCGCCTTGCTTCTTTCAGCGAAAGCCCATCCCGCTGCCTCAGCCGCTTTATCTGGACATTCTCTGTAACATACACCACGATCACCCGGTCAAACCGATGCGCCGCTCCAACTTCCAGCAAGAGAGGCACCTCAACCACAACCACCGCATCCTGAGCCGAAGTGGTCAATTGTTCTAATCTCCGGTTTATTTCCTTCATCACTTTCGGATGCACGATTGCGTTCAGTTTTTCCCTCTCTTCAGGATCGGCAAAAACCAGCCTCCGCAGCTTGCTACGGTTTACTTCACCGTCAGGAAGAAAGAATTCCGGACCGAAAGCCTGCTGCAGTTTTCGCCACGCCGGCTGTCCAGGCAGGACCACTTCCCGGGCAACCTTGTCGGAATCCAGAACCGTTGCCCCCACTTGAGCAAAGGCTTCAGTCACCGTGCTCTTCCCGGAAGCTATGCCACCCGTTAAGCCGACCTTTAACATGTGATCATGACCTCAACCCCCGCAGTAGATGTGGGATATGAGCTGTGTGATGTGAGCTTCAAATCCCTTATCTTTACCATCTCACATCTCAAATCTCAGATCTCACATCAGTTGGCATTAGTTTCGTGGGGACCCGCCCGCAGGGTGGGGAGTCCGGAGGACCAATTTTCTGACTCCCATATTGTATTCCCTTTGCGCCTTACTTCTCAGTCCCATATTTTCGCAGAAATTCCAAGAGGTCGCTCATGTCTTCCGGCATCGGTGCCGATAGATCGAGCCTCTCACCAGTGGCTGGGTGCTGCAGCATTAATCGCCGGGCATGGAGCATCTGGCGCCTCACCTTGCTGAGACGAGCTCGCACCAGAGTATCCTCTATGGCTCGCACCCTTTTCTTCCCTCCATAGGTGGCATCTCCCACCACTGGATGCTGGGCATGGGCAAAGTG
Organism: Deltaproteobacteria bacterium; assembly: GCA_022340745.1. Lineage (GTDB taxonomy): Bacteria > Desulfobacterota > Syntrophobacteria > BM002 > BM002 > BM002. The sequence continues at coordinate 3,639 of JAJDNL010000101.1, read as the reverse complement.
CACCCGAATTTGATGAGTTCGCCCCGTCTTGATTACCACCTTCACGAGAGAAACTTCGCCGAACATCATCTCAAGCCACCATGAAGTGAATGCATCCCGGCCGCCGGCTATGATTCCCATCTTCGTGCGATTTTTGGGATGCCTCTGAATAGGAGCGGTGAATTCTCCAGAAGACTGGTGCAAGCGGCCATAAACCAAAGCGGTATATTCTTTGTAAACATTCTTTACTTTGAACTGCCTACTGAGATGACGGTAAGCGGAATTATTTTTCGCCACCACCATGATCCCGCTGGTATCTTTATCGAGGCGATGGACGATCCCGGGCCTCAGTGGTCCCCCCAGATCAGCCAGGTGGTCACAATGATGGAGAAGACCGTGTACGAGGGTTGATGTGCGGTGGCTGGTAGCCGGATGAACCACCAGACCAGAGGGTTTGTTGATCCCGATGAGATGCTCGTCTTCAAAAATTATCTGCAAGGGGAGCGCTTCAGGGGTGAGTTCAGGGGGAGGAGGCGTTGGCAGATTGACTGAGACCCGCTCTCCGGGTCTCAGTCTGTAACTCGCCTTCTGTGGTTTGCCATTGACCTGGATGTGATTGTTCTCGATGAGGCGCTGAACCTGATTGCGGGACAGTTCCAGGTCCATGCGGCTCAAGAACAGGTCAAGCCGAGAACCCGCATCTTGCTGAGAGACTTCGAACCTATGTTCAGACACACTCCCCTTCAGGCGACACGGCGACGGGGTGCCGCGGCAACACGGCGAAAAATGCGGCATTCACCAATAATTGTCTTACCGCCGGCTCACCGTATTCCCGCCTCGGTGCCGCAGTAGAAATGGTTCCCTATATAAGCTAGAGCGGTGCATTAGCGAACCGCTCCAGCAGATAAGGACTGCCTAATGACGGCGCTGTCTTTGTTCTACTTTGAGTGTGGTAAAGATCATGCGTCCAGCAGTGGTCTGGAGGATGCTGGTTACCGAGGCTTCCACCTCCTGACCAAGATGGTTGCTGGCATTCTCAACCACCACCATAGTGCCATCGTCCAGGTAAGCAACGCCTTGCCCTTGTTCTTTGCCCTCCCGCATAATCTGCAGGTGAAGCACCTCGCCAGGTAGAACCATCGGTTTGAGAGCATTGGCCAGTTGATTGATGTTGAGAACAGGCACCCCTTGGAGCTGCGCTACCTTGTTCAGATTGAAATCGTTGGTGACAATCTTGGCATGCATCTCCCGGGCAAGAGCGATGAGTTTGGCGTCCACCTCTTTGATTTCAGGATAGTCCTCGTCCACCACTCTCACCTCGACAGTATCACCCTTTTGCATGCGATTGAGAATGTCCAAACCCCTTCGCCCTCTGGCGCGTTTAAGATTGTCTGCAGAATCGGCGATGTGTTGCAGTTCCTGCAGCACAAACTGGGGGATGATCAGCGGACCTTCTAAGAAGTCGGTTTCGCAGATATCGGCAACGCGCCCATCAATGATGACACTGGTATCGAGAATCTTGCCGCCATCCTTTTTGTGTGAACCTTTGGCAAAAAAACCCCAACCAGGCCATTTGAACTCCTCCACTTTCTTACCCCCCAAAACCAGGCCGATGTAACCAAAGACACAGCTCAAAATTACCGAAATTGATATGCGGATTGCACTATTCTGCAGGCCGCTGAAGGCATAACCCAACAATTGGGCAATCACCAGTCCGAGAAAAAGGCCGAAGGTACCGCCAAAGATCACCTTGAGTGGTGCTTTTTTTATGATTTTTTCTAAGGATAATGCAAGAAGTGCAAAAATGAGTCCGGCGAGTGCCCCTACCCAATTAATCCAATTACCCAAGGTGTGTGTAATTGGCAGATGCGAGGCCAGCAGATATCCGCTTACCGAGCAAGCCACAACCAGAAGCAGACGGAGAATCGTCTGGGCTGTATTCACAGTGCGCTCACCTCCTTTCTAACATTGATTTTTCTTCAAGGGCCAGACCGAAGAAGGGAAGCAAAATGTATGCCCCAAAAAACGAGTGTGGCCCGTGGAATCACCTCCTTCTCGCCCCACCCAGTCCGGGTCTGTCCTTTGCTTAAAGTCTGCTCATACGCTTCAGGTCTCATGACCAAAAATACCGTGAATGTCCTTTTCCACTTGGCTCTCATCCAAATCTTGGGCTATGGATATCTCTTTCACCAGTAGACCACGGGCAGTATCCAACATTTTTCGCTCACCAAAGGAGAGTTCCTTATCTTCACGAAGGATAAAGAGATCACGCAAAACCTCAGCCAATTCGAACACAGAGCCAGTCTTGATCTTATCCATATACTCACGATAGCGCCGGTTCCAGGTCTGATTGTCCGGTACGATCTCTCTTTCCTTGAGAATCGCGAATATATGTGGCACCTGATCGGCATCTATCACTTGACGTAAACCCACACTGTCCACGTTATCCAGAGGAATCATTATGATCATACCGTTATCCAGAATACGCATGATATAAAAATCCTGTTTGCGGCCAGAGATCAATTTGCTTTCGATTGATTCAATCACCCCAACACCGTGCGCTGGATACACGGCTAGGTCACCGATGTTAAACATGACTGCCTACATCCTTCCAGAAATACGACTGCCGGCAGCTCAGGGAGCATAGACTCAAAGGATCGACCATGGTCTCCAAGCCATCTCTGCTTAGACTGCCACGCAAAAGCTAAAAAGAATAATTTGTGGTAAAAAACTGCTCTGGTCTTAGGTTTATCTTGCTTTCCTCAGTCCCCACAGCCCTTTGCGGTAACGAAGCGTATCGCCGTTTAGAAAAATGCGCCAAAACAGATTCCATGTATTCTAACACAAATTGATGCCATTATCAGCAACTCCTTAAAAGCAAAATTGATAGTACGGTCCCTTGTTCTGTCCAGGGCGGATCAGTTGTCCGTTGTCAATCCATTTCTCGCTTCCCTGACCTCACTGCCAAAGCTCCCGAGACGAACATTGTCAGCCCAAAAAGAAGGAGGCGGCACATGCAAGCCGCCTCCTTCACTTCGGGAATCAGCTGGTGGGGTATCGCCCCGCCAGTTGTTGTCTTTCTGTACTACTTAATGCCGTGGATCATGACTAACACCGGGGCACTCACCAAGGAAACCACCGAGACCAGCTTGATCAGGATGTTCATGGTGGGTCCGGAGGTGTCTTTAAAGGGATCACCCACGGTATCGCCCACAACCGCGGCCTTGTGGTTGTCGGAGCCTTTGCCGCCGTAGTGGCCTTCCTCGATGTACTTCTTGGCGTTGTCCCAGGCGCCGCCGCCGTTGGACATGAAAAGGGCCATACACACGCCGGTTGCGGTGCAGCCCACCAGCACACCTCCAAGGGCTGTAGGTCCAATGATTAAGCCAACCGCCAGCGGGGTGGCCACCCCGACCAGACCCGGCAGCATCATGCGTTTGAGCGCACCCCTGGTGGCAATGTCCACGCACTTTGCCGAGTCGGGCTTGGCCTCGCCCTCCATTAACCCGGGGATTTCCCGGAACTGGCGGCGGAGTTCTTCCACCATGTCAAAGGCGGCAGAACCCACCGCGGTCATGGTCATTGCCGCTACCAGGAAGGGCACAATGGCACCGATCAAAACGCCGATGATCACCATGGGATCGGTGATGTTGATCACCT
>JAJDNL010000082.1 GCA_022340745.1 Deltaproteobacteria bacterium | reverse complement strand
GATTAAAAATAATGAAAAGGCGGCATGGCCAAGTGGCTAAGGCAACGGTCTGCAAAACCGTTATTCCCCGGTTCGAATCCGGGTGCCGCCTCCAACGAACTCAAGGGGTTAGGTACCTCAGCCTAACCCTTTTTCAATACGTAGGGTAAGGAAGCAAACTCCGTTACCGTTAGTCTAAAGGTGCGTTATGGAGGATGGTACATCGTTCAACTCTGGTATGCCGGAGCCCGTGCAACCCGAGCCTTCCGGGGCTGGACTTTTTAGAGGGTTTTTGGGGACAGCAAAGGCAGTACTGCTCGGTCCGCGGACGTTTTTTCCGAATATACCGCTGGAGGGTGGACTTCTAGGCCCCTATGTCTTCTTTCTTTTCTGCACCGGGTTTTCTTTCCTGGTCTCTCTGGGTCTTACTGTGGCAATGTCGGGCAGTGTTTCTCCCTGGCACTTATTGGTGATGTTTGCGGCTTTGTGGATGCCCTTTATCAGCGCCGCGATTCTGAATCTCCTGTCTACCAAGCTCTTGCGTACCGCCGGAACCTATGAGGCCACATTCAGAGTGGTCTGCTATGCCAGTGCGGTTAATTTGTTCGCCTGGATACCTGTTCTCCCCCTCATTCTTCTCTTTCAGTTCTATGAAATTTATCTCACTGCCCTGGGGCTAAGCTTTGTGCACAGAATCAGCCTTGGGCAGGCACTGATGGTTGTGATAGGCACCCTCCTTGCAGTCTCTGTTATCGTAACCATGCTGGCACGAGTCTTGTTTGCCTTTTGAAAGAACCCAGGAAGACCGAACTTGACGGAATGGGGAGGCCATCATGAAGTGGATTATTAGCGAAAGACAACTGGTACTTGTGCAAGGTGATATCACCGAGATGGATACCGACGCCATTGTCAACGCCGCAAACAAAGACCTGATCCTGGGCGCAGGGGTGGCTGGTGCCATCCGCACTAAGGGGGGGGCCACCATCCAGGAAGAGTGCAACCACATTGGGGGTGCTCCTGTGGGAGGAGCTGCAATAACCACAGGTGGTGATCTCAAGGCGAGATATGTAATTCACGCAGTTGGGCCACGTATGGGGGAGGGCGATGAGGATAGGAAGCTGGCTGATGCCACCCGGAACAGTTTGAAACTCGCCAATGAAAAAGGCTTGACGAGTATAACCTTTCCGGCCATAAGTACCGGAATATTTGGCTTCCCCAAAGACCGGTGCGCCAGGATCATGCTGAGCACTGTGGTTGAATCCCTGCAAAAGGGGGGCACTTCACTTAAAGAGGTGATCTTCTGCCTCTGGGGCGAAGAGACGCTGCAGGTATTTCAGAATGAGGCTGAGGAGATGCTCCACGGTGAAGATGGGTGATTTGTCCTGCGGACTCCCACCCTTCGGGTGGGTTCCCAGTTTGAGATTGCGGATTTCGGATTGCGGATTTGAGGAGGCATAGGGCATAGGGCATGGAGCAGAGAGAAGGAAAAAATAAGCCGTCCTTAGATACTCCATGCCCGTGCGTTCGGTGCTTATTACCGAGTAAGTCTAGCGTGACCCTTGCTCTTTGAGGAAAGCTTACTTACAATGCCACATTACAAGTGATAGTTGGAGAGCCGCTAGGTATGAGGGATATGAGACGATGATCGACCTACCCGAGGGACTCTATGAAGTGGACCAGGCTTACCTGGTGGATGTCAGCAGAAACCGACTGTCTCTGCGCAATGTCACCTTTGAAATCTGGCTCGACAAAAAAGGACGGAAGCAATTGAGAGGCCGCGGTCTGATAAACAACTTCAACTTCTCTGTGATGCTGGAAGATTCCGAAGATGTGGATCTCGTTCTTCGTTTTTTTGACGACTACTTTCTCTGGTTGCAAGAGCCTGTAATACAGGCCGGCAAAGTCTTCGAACCGGCCACTGAATCCTCTTGCATCTTCACCGTTGGCGGGAGCATCTCCCCGGTGTCTGCAGACAAGTTTATGGAACTCACGGGGCTAGAAGAACTGGACACTAGGGACTAGGAACATTTGCCACTAATCATTTGCCTTGGGCGTCATTAGGTCACTACGCTTCGCTGTCATTTGTTGTAATTTGTTGATCCCAAATCCGCAATCCCTATGCTCCATGCCTTTTAGAAACATTGCCCCCAAACGCCTCCTGAATGATCTCAAGCAGAAAGGTGTGTATGGGCCGATTGCCGGCAACCACGTCGCCGATCCAGATATGATTATTGCCGCCATTGAAATCCGAAATATATCCTCCTGCTTCCTTTACCAGGAGGTGGCCGGCAGCAATGTCCCAGGGACTCAAACCGAGTTCCCAATAGCCCTCGCAACGGCCACAGGCCACATAGGAGAGATCCAGGGCTGCAGACCCAGTTCGACGAACATCACTCACCTTTGCAAAGATCCGGTTAAACCCTCTGAGATAGTGAGATAAAATTGTTTTCTCCCTCCAGGGAAAAGCTGTGACCACCAGAGCCTCATCAACTTTTCGGCGGTTGGAAACCTGGATAGGACTGCCATTAAGGGTGGCACCATGCCCTTTCTGAGCGAGAAAAAGCTCTCGGCGGCAAGGATCGTATACCGCTCCCAAAACTATGGCACCCTTATATTCCAGGGCAACGCTCACCGCAAAAACGGGGAAACCGTGAATGAAGTTTGTGGTGCCGTCCAGTGGATCCACCAACCAGCGACTCGCGTTCTGGCCCGAGCTGCTTTCGTCTTCTTCGGCCAAAATTTCATGGTCCGGGTGGCGACGCCGGATCAGTTGGACGATGGCTTCCTGTGCCGCCAGGTCTGCCTCAGTTACGTAGTCAAAGCGACCTTTGGGTTGGATCTGCAACGTTTGCAGTTTCGTGTGATAATCCAGAAGAACAGCGCCGCCCTTTTTGGCGCAGTCTACGGCGGTTTGTATGGTTTGCTCGCTCATGGCTCCCCCTAACCCGGATATTTCATGAATCGGCTGCTACCTCCGCTCTCCGCAGTCTTGCGACGGCAATTTATGAAACATCAGGGTTAGAGACAACATAGTACTGCAGAAACTGGGTATTGACAAAGAATTTTCAGGTCATCCGACATTTATCATTGGCCATCTGGAATTGTACATCTGAAGATGAGACTTATATCCAAAGGTGCTTGTCCGCGACTAAATGAAAAATGTGCAATGCGCAATGCGCAATGCCAACTGTTTAGTGTTGTTGATCTTTTCCTGAATAATGTGGTAGAGTCCAGGCAGCAAAGAGAGTGAGTACATCGCCTGGTGTTTACAGCACGGTGGAGGCATAGAGCCCAACATGATCGTATTTGATCTGCGCTGCACCAACAACCATTGCTTTGAAGGTTGGTTCGATAATGGTGATGATTGCGAGAAGCAATTAGCGCAGGGACAGATCGCCTGCCCCTGCTGCAACGATACTCGTGTTGAAAGAGTCCCTTCCCCGGTGTCTATCAAGAAAAAAACATCACCTTCGGAAGGGGAATGGAAGAGGGCTTACCAGGCCTGGCGCAAAGTGAGTCGATATGTCCGGGAAAACTTCGAAGATGTCGGCCACAGCTTTGCCAAAGAAGCCTTGAAGGTTCATTACGGTCAGGTAGAAGAGCGAAATATAAGGGGAGTCACCACGGAAAAAGAGGAAGACATGCTCGAGAAGGAGGGCGTTTCTTTCGTAAAGATTCCCATGCTGCAGGAAGTGGACAACTGATTGTGGTTCCTGGTGCCTTTCACCAAGGCGCCGCTCTCCAATGAATTCGGGAGTGTTGTCCATTTATCTGCCGGCCTTTCTAGATTTTCGCTCTGGTATTGTAATGGCAGAGAAGCGACAGCAGTTGCCGCATATCTTGTTATCTCGCAATCCAACGGGCTGAATTATGGAGAGGGTTCTCCTGCTCAATGCCACCTATGAGCCACTTCGAGTAATCTCCTGGAAAAGGGCCATTACACTTCTCACCCTTGATAAAGTGGAGGTCTTGGAAACATATGATCGCGTGGTGAGATCGGTCACTTTGGCCATCCAACTGCCTGCTGTGGTTAGATTGGTACATCTCGTCCGATTTCGGAAGCATACCATCCGTTTTTCTCGGGAAAATATCTATATTCGTGACAAATATCAGTGTCAGTATTGTGCCAGTAGCATGCATGCCAGCGATTTGACGTACGACCATGTTATACCCAAATCAATGGGCGGTAAAACGGCATGGGAGAACATTGTTACCTGCTGCCTGCCGTGCAATAAGAAAAAAGGAGGACGCACTCCTGGGCAGGCAAGGATGAGATTGATTAGCAAGGCGAAAAGACCAAGCTGGCATCCGATGTTAATGATAACTCGGCGTATCGGAAACACACCCGAATCGTGGCGAGCTTACTTGTTTTATCACTCGAGTTGAGAAGGAGTGGCAAAGCTGCCAAAATGATCCTCGATTGCCATACCCATATTTTCCCACCTAGCATTCGCGACAATCGCGAACCTTTGATCACAGCAGATTCAGCCTTTAAACTGCTTTATGATTCCCCCAAAGCAAGACTTGTAGGTGCTGCTGAACTAGTCGAACAGATGGATCGCTCAGGAGTAGATCAAACCGTAATTTTTGGTTTTCCCTGGAGCGATCCGGAACTTATGCGACGCCACAACGACTATGTCGGGGAAGCTGCCGGCCGTTTTCCGGACCGTCTCCTGCCGTTTGTCTGCGTTGATCCCAGAGCGAACCAGGCGGCCGAGGAAGTAGAGCGTTGTCTGGTCGGTGGTATGCGAGGTGTAGGTGAGTTGGCCTTTTACACCGAGGTCTTAGACTCCAGCGTTGTGGACATGCTGGAGTCAATTGCCTCCAGCTGTCGCACCTTCGGTGTTCCTCTTATGCTCCACACCAATGAGAGGGTTGGGCACTGGTATCCCGGCAAGGCCGAGGCCTCCTTAAAAGTCATTTATGAGCTGATTCGAGCTTTTCCTGATAATCGCTTTATTTTGTGTCACTGGGGTGGTGGCCTTTTTGTTTATGAGTTACTGAAGAAAGAAGCTCGAGAGGTTCTCTCCCAAGTTGCTTATGATACCGCTGCGTCCCCATTCCTTTATGACCCGGCAATCTATGCCGTCGCCGTAAAGATCGTTGGTGCCCAGAGAATATTATTTGGGAGCGATTATCCGCTGATTTTGCCTGAACGATATTTCGAGGAAATGGCTGGGGCTGGTCTGACTGCAGAAGATCAAGCCTGGATAAAGGGGCGC
>JAJDNL010000046.1 GCA_022340745.1 Deltaproteobacteria bacterium | reverse complement strand
AAGCGTGCCACCTGACCCACAACGTTCCTGACTATGGAGATGACGAAGAAATTAAGTGGCTCTGGACCGACAAGTATGGACATGCCTTTCCGGGACAGGAGTATGATTACCTGTCCGAAGAGATAGAAGAAAAGCCTTTCCTTCTCCTCTGCAACCATTGTAGCAATCCCCCGTGCGTGCGGGTGTGTCCCACCAAGGCTACCTGGCAGCGTGGAGACGGCATTGTCATGATGGACCAGCACCGCTGTATTGGTTGCCGTTACTGCATGGCTGCCTGTCCTTTCGGGGCTCGAAGTTTTAACTGGAAAGATCCCAAGACCACTTACTGGAATGAGCATGAGCCGCCAAATCCCACCTATCCGGTACGGGGCAAAGGGGTGGTGGAAAAGTGCAACCTCTGTGCTGAACGTCTGGCTGTAGGCGAGATGCCGGCGTGCGTTGAGGCGGTTAAAGATTCAAAAGCAATCGTTTTTGGCGACCTGGAAGATCCCGACTCCGAGGTAAGGGAAATACTCCATGAGCGCTTTGCCATCAGGCGGAAACCCGAACTTGGCACAAGTCCCAATGTCTACTACATAGTATGAGGTGGTTATGCTCGAGACTGCTCTAAAAGGAAGCAAGAAATACTGGATACTGATAGGGGTTTTGTTCGGTCTTCACGGAATGGGCGCCACCGCCTTCCTCTACCAGCTCAGTAAGGGGTTGACCGTGACCGGCATGAGCAGGGATGTTTCCTGGGGCCTCTATATCGCCCAATTCACCTTCCTGGTCGGGGTGGCAGCCTCGGCGGTGATGGTGGTCCTGCCCTATTACCTGCACAATGTCAAGGAGTTCGGCAAGATTACGATTCTGGGCGAGTTTCTGGCTGTGGCCGCGGTTAACATGTGTTTAATGTTTATCCTGGTGGACCTGGGCAAGCCCATGCGCATGCTGAACGTTATCCTGCACCCGACCCCCAACTCCATCCTATTCTGGGATATGGTGGTTTTGAATGGCTACCTTTTCCTGAACATCATCATCGGTTGGGTGGTACTGAGTGCGGAGCGCAAAGAGGTCGCACCACCCAAGTGGGTCAAGCCTCTTATCTATCTGTCCATACCCTGGGCTGTTAGTATCCACACGGTCACCGCTTTCTTATACGCAGGCTTACCGGGAAGACATTTTTGGCTCACCGCCATCATGGCGGCCCGTTTTTTGGCTTCCGCATTTGCAGCCGGACCTGCGCTTCTTATTCTCCTGTGTCTCATCGTGAGAAAGGTGAGCAAGTTCGATCCAGGCAAGGTGGCCATTCAGAAGGTGGCCAACATTGTGGTGTATGCCATGATCATCAGCATATTCTTTGTGGTGTTGGAAATTTTTACCGCCTTCTACAGCCAGATACCCGGCCACATGCACGGTTTCGTCTACACTTTTGTCGGTATTCATGGGCATGGTAATCTGGTACCGTGGACGTGGGCCTTTGCGATAATGGCAGTGATAGCAACACTCATGCTGCTCTGTCCACCGCTTCGCAAAAATGAGACGACTCTGGCCATCTCCTGCTTACTGGTATTCTTTTCCCTGTGGATCGAGAAAGGGATTACCCTGGTCATTACCGGTTTTATCCCTAACCCCTTTGATACGATAACCGAGTACGTCCCCACCATACCGGAGTTGGCGATTACCGTTGGTGTCTGGGCTACAGGCTTTCTGATTCTTACCATCCTCTACAAGGTTGCCGTCTCGGTTAAGGAGGAAATAGCCTCGTAGCGTGAAGGACACAAAATTCGATGACTAAAAAAGGCTCATGCCACAGCGGCGTGAGCCTTTTTTATGAGCACTTTTAACGAACCGCAGAATATCGAATAATGAATGTCAAATGTCGAAGTAATCATTACATACTTCTGCGGTTCTTTATTTTGCGGTTCGATATTGTCCTGCGGACTCCCACCCTGCGGGCGGGTTCCCAGTTTCGATATTTTTGATTTGCTGGATCGGCTGGTTCGGAAATCCCCCTCTCCACCCACTGGCGGGAGAGGGCAGGCCTGCCCGCAACGCTCTCGCTTGCGAGGCGGGCGGGGGTGAGGGGGGCCTGCTTGCTGCCAGCCTGCCCTGAGCCTGTCGAAGGGCTGCCCTCTGCCAGCTGGCAAGCGCCTCCTGCGCTTACCATTTATTCTTCGCCTCGTTGACCAACTCCCGGCCCTCGCCAGGATATACCTTCCGCTCCTGCGGTGGCGTGGGCTCCTCCACAGGGGGCCAGTGGCCTGGGCGCGGTTGTGGGCCTTCACGCGTGGTTGTTGAGGGGGCGGAGTCCACCAGCCGCGGGTTCTTACGAATATCTACGCTTTCTACATTGTGGCTGAATTCGATGGGAATACCGTTGGGGTCGAAAGAATAGATGGAGTGAATAAAGCCATGATCGATTGCTTCCGACACCCAAAACCCGGCAGCTGAGAGCTTGTCTTTTAATTGGTATAGATCATCTTCGGATTCAACCCCAAAAGAGATGTGGTCGAAAATGACAGGTCCGGCGATAGGGTAGCCGTGGTCCTTTTCCTCCACGGGTTCCACCCCAGGCCACTCAAAAAAAGCGAGGAGATCGTTTTCAGAAATCTCGAAAAAGTAGTGTCTGTAGCCGGGCTTGCCGAGTCCGGCAACCAATCTCATGCCCAGCAGGTCCCGCCAGAAACGAACGGTCTTGTCCATATCACCCGTTACCATAGCCAGATGATTAATGCCGTTAAATTTGATCATGTCTCCTCCAGGTTGTCCGTAGTCCGTGGTCAGTAGTCAGTTGTAACAAAACTAGGCAGAAATTGGGAGGGCATAGAGCACAGAGCATGGGGCATAGGGAAGTATTTTCGAATTGCAAATTTAGATATTTGAAGCAGGGCTCTATGTTTTTATCTGCAACGGACAACGGACGACTGACTACGGACGGTCAGCTGCAAATTTGTAATTGGTAATCATTTGGCATATCTCATCTTCGGCGCACGAAAAGGAAATCGTTTTCACCTTGTAGCTGACCATGCTTGTTTTTTTGCAAATTCTTTCACAAAAGGTTGACAAAGGAAAACCTTCACGATATATTGAGCGCCGGTGTACGAGCCAGAGGTTTTTACTGTTCCTAACATCTCAATTTCACTAGTGATTTACTCTAATTATAAAGCCCGCCTTACGGTAAGGAGCATCCACTACATTAGGAGGTGACCAGTCCATGTGGCAAGTAACTGTAGACAAGGAAAAGTGTACAGGCGACGAGGAATGTGTGGATATCTGCCCGATGGATGTCCTTGAACTTGTTGATGGCAAGGCCGAGCCGGTAAACATGGATGACTGCGAGGGATGTGAGAGCTGTGTGGAGGTATGTGAAGAAGACGCGATCACAGTAGAAGAGATCTAACGGCCAACACCAGAAATCATCCTCGCGAGAAATCTCAAGAGCTGGAACTTCACAAAAGAAGTTCCAGCTGTCTCGTCCATCCTGGATTAGAGTCCATTAGTATCTAGTCTTTGTTTAAGCTTTTGACTAGAATAATAGAGTTGTGCATATTTTCTAGAATCCAGCAGCACCGAAATTGAGTCAAATGAAAGTGTATTAGGAGGTGACCAGTCCATGTGGGAAGTAACAGTTGATAAGGATAAGTGCACGGGCGACGAGGAATGCGTGGATGTCTGTCCTGTGGATGTGTTCGAAATGGAAGATGGCAAGGCCGAGCCGGTGAATGCCGAGGAGTGTCTGGGTTGCGAAAGCTGCGTGGAGGTCTGTGAGGCTGAAGCCATCACGGTTGAGGAAGTATAGCGATTTTAGCCGGTGTGGGTTTGCAATGTTAGGGTTACATATAACAAGTAAGGAGGTGACCAGCAAATGTGGGAAGTAACGGTTGATAAGGACAAGTGCGATGCCGACGAGGAATGTGTGGACGTTTGCCCAGTGGATGTGTTTGAGATGGTTGACGGCAAGGCTGATCCGGTGAATGCCGAGGAGTGTCTGGGTTGTGAAAGCTGCGTGGAGGTCTGCGAAGCTGGAGCCATCACGGTAGAAGAGGTATAGTAACTTTTGTGAAGAGTTTTTCGGAATCTTATCGAAGACAAAGAGCCGGAGTTCCTGAGTGGGAGTTCCGGCTTTTATTTCAAAGCTATCAGCTATCAGCAGCCAGCTTTCAGAAAGAAGAAATCGTCAGGGGTGCCAAATCATTCCCTCGCGCTGAGGATCTGATGGGAAACTTCATTATCTAGTGACTTTTCCTTTAATATTTTAGGCACTTTAGCTCATTTTAGCACACTTTAGGCATTTTCCTGATCATTGAACCGAAGCCGTAAGGAGGAATGAGGTTATGTGGCAGGTAACTGTGGACCAAGACAAATGCACCGGCTGTGGCGAATGTGTTGATGTCTGTCCTGTAGATGTATATCAATTAGTCGAAGGTCGGTCAGAGCCGGTAAATGAGGATGAATGTCTGGGTTGCGAGAGTTGTATCGAGGCTAGTGATTTTGAGGCCATTACCGTTGAGGAAGTCTAGAAGGTTTGCGAGGCCTTACTCCAACGGGAGCA
>JAJDNL010000045.1 GCA_022340745.1 Deltaproteobacteria bacterium | reverse complement strand
CCGCAAGCGAGCTTCATCGCCGATCCGACCTCAGGCGAAGCACCGTTGCCAGTAGATTTTGACGCTGCAGCCTCAACCGATCCTGACGATGACACTCTCATATATGCCTGGGACTTTGGTGACGGCAACAGCGACACGGGTATGACGGCCAGTCATACCTATTTGTATGAAGGCACGTACATAGCGGTGCTCACTGTTGATGATGGAAACGGAGGCACTGACACGACCAGTCAGGTCATTACGGTCACTGTGAACCAGTCCCCGGTTGCGAATGCCGGGGTTGATCAGAACGTTACCGATTCAGACGGTGACGGCACTGAGACGGTTACCCTTGATGGCTCCGGTAGCAATGATCCCGACGGTACGATTGTCTCCTACAGCTGGTCTGAAGGGGGCTCTCAGATAACCACCGGACCCTCTCCAGTTGTTTCCTTTTCGGTTGGCAGTCACACACTCACCCTCACCGTCACCGACGACGATGGCGCTACCGCTACTGATACCGTGACCGTTGTCGTCACTGCACCAGCGAACATTCCACCGACTGCCTCCTTCACCTACAGCTGCGACGGGCTCGAGTGCACTTTTGACGGCGAGACGGGCGAGACGGCTTCCTCAGATCCCGATGGCACCATCGTTAACTACCAATGGTACTTTGGTGATGGCAACTATGGAAGTGGAGGAACCACCAGCCATACGTATCCAACGACTAGTAGTTACTCGGTTCGGCTCACCGTCACCGACGACGATGGCGCAACCGATCAAGATACCGTGACCGTTGTGGTCACACCGCCAGCGAACATTCCACCGATTGCCTCCTTCACTTACAGCTGCAACGGGCTCCAGTGCACTTTTGACGGTTTGGCTTCCTCAGATCCCGATGGCACCATCGTTAACTACGATTGGGACTATAATGATGGCAACAATGAAAGTGGAGCTACCACCAGCCATACGTATGCAGCAACTGGGAATTACACTGTCACCCTTACTGTCACCGATGATGACGATGTCACCGACAGCACTTCGTTGGAAGTAAGTCCGACGGAACCTTCCAGTGACCCCCATCTCTGGACCACCAGAATACAGGCAAGCACGGATCAATGGCAGGAAGTGACCGTCGGCAACGGTTACGATTACGGCGACAACATGGTCGTGGTGTGCACGCCGAACTACAGCATATCAGGCCTCGGACCGGCCCTGGCGCGGGTTAGGAACGCTGCGGGTACCAGCTTTGAAGTGGGACTCGCTCGGCCCTGGTTCGACGCCCAACCCGGAGAGCATTGGTCTGCCGTCCTCCACTGTATGGTGGTGAAAGCGGGCGTGTACACCGAGGCCGAGCACGGCGTAAAGATGGAGGCCGTGAGGCTCGAGAACGTTACCTCGACGGACAACTACATTTCCTGGGTCGGGGAGCCCCAGACCTACGCCAATACCTACGCCAACCCCGTCGTCCTCGGTCAGGTTATCGGTGGTTCTGCGGCAATTCCCGGGCAAATAGGAGACTGGTCGGTCTTCTGGAGCCGAGGGCGCAGAAGGAACTTACCCCCGTCTTCGACCTCTTTTTACGTCGGCCGCCACACGGGCGAAGATCCCAACGCGCGGCCACCGGCGACTATTGGTTACGTCGTAATCGAAGCGGGAACCGGGACTATTGAGGGCGTGGGCTACGCGGCCGGCTTGGGAACCGACAGCGTCAGAGGAGTCGCAAACAGCCCACCCTACAGTTACACTCTCAATGGCCTGTCTACGGCTTCCACCGCCATTCTCAGTCAAGCGGGTATGGACGGTTCCGACGGCGGCTGGGCGATTCTGTACGGTTCGGATCCGCTGACAGCAAGCCAGGTCTCCCTGGCCATCGAGGAGGATTGGTACCAGGATAGTGAGCGAAGACACTCGACCGAGCAAGTGGGGTATATAATCTTTGAATAGGAAGGTTGCTATTGGCTGACCGGTAAAAGTGGGGCGCCGGACTAGGTGCCCCACTTTTTTTCATAGTAAAAAAGCAGAGAGAGGCGAACTTGCCTATGCATCTTACTACCAGAGCCATACCTGTTCGTCTGACCCAATAAAGAAGAAAAGCTCACCTAATAGGGCAGCTATTACCCGCCGAATTCTCCCTTTGCACGGCGCTTTTCTCCTTTTCCTATTTTTCCGGTTCTCTTGCCTAGCTTTCTCGGTAATAATGATGGTGTAAAGGTTTAATACAGTCTGAACCGGTTCTTCCCCACCGCGGAGCAATCCATGGACACCGAGACCACAATTCCCCTTTTTCCTCTCGGGATAGTATTGTTGCCGTCAATGGTTTTGCCGCTGCATATTTTTGAAGAACGGTACAAAATAATGATCGGCGAGTGCTTGGAGCAGAATAGGGAATTTGGCATTGTATATTCTGACCAGGAAAAAATCAGGAAAAAAGGGTGCACAGCCAGGATCGTTCAGGTCCTAAAACGGTATGACGATGGCCGCATGGACATACTGACGAGAGGGGTAAAGCGTTTCGTCATAGAGGATATTTTTGATGAAAAACCATATTTACAGGCCAAAGTCGCTTATTTTGATGATGCGGCGGAAGAGAATACCGAAGCATTGGCTTTTTTGGTACGCGATGGAATCAAACTGCTGCAGGAATTGGACACCTTGACGGGAAAAAGATCAGACTACAAGTCGATCTCAGAACTAGGCCCCAAGACTATCTCATTCTTCGTTGCCTACAATGATGAGTTCACCCCCGCCGAGAAACAAGAGTTTCTTGCCATGACCTCAACCCGCCAACGTCTCATTGAAAGTGCTGGTGCACTCAGGAAAATGGTTGAACGGTTCAAAAGAGAGCTGGTAATCAAGAAAATCGTTGGTGGTAACGGCAATTTGGGGAAAAAGACTGCTGCCAGCTCCACTGAGAAAACCTACCAAACAGAATAGCGCTCTAATTACTTATATTCGTCAAAACCCCATCCTCGAAGGAAAGGTGGTGTGGTTGAGTACCAGGTTTCTGGTAAACCCATTTCTGCTTCGCGCTGCCGGATTCAGTGACTTCATCCGGTCTACCCCAGGCATAAAAGACCATGTGTGTGGTCATGCCTATCTTCACTTTCCCCGCCAGAATTAACTTTTGCATGTCCTCGGGCCAACCAGACTCTTTTATGGCAAAATATTTATCCACCTCATTGATATCACCCTTTATTACCACACCGAGGCTTCTGTGTACCCACTTGTTGTAAACCACTTTTTCGTCTTTCGCCTGCTTATGAGGTTCAGTTTTCGCCTCAATGGCTATCCATTTCGCCTGGTAGTCAGTAAAGGTGTCGGGTATTTCCGCTATTGTTTCCTGCGCGAGCTGACCAATTACTCTGTATTTGATCCCAGGTCCTGAGCGTACGTTTCCTTTCTTAGTAAAAACAAAGTACGCTGCGCCTGATACCCGGGCCACACCAAGGATCAACACCACACAAACCAGCACGGTCAATTTTCTCTTTGGCACCATCTCCATCTTCCTTTCCACCCCACCCATGGCTTTTCATCTGAGGAACTTTCCTCAGCTTTCAGTGAGCAAGTAGTGTGCCAGTTGGATTGGAGATTGTAGATTGAGGATTTGGGATCAATGAGGTTTCAGTGTTCAGATATTAGGACTGAAAGAGGCTCCAGCGATATGGTTTAAGATACTCTATCTGTTTTTCCTGACACCTGAAACCTGACACCCCACACCTCGAAGGAACCTGCAGCTGAAACGTCAAAAATCTACGATCTAAAATCTGAAATCTGAAATCGCCTAAACGGTACAACCTTTGCATCTTAAACCGGTTCTATGGTTGTGAATGTAACCGGGGAGAAATCATGAAAAAAACTACAACCATCCTGGTCTTGGCAGCGGCTTTGGTGATTTTCGGCCTGAGCTCGAAAACTTTAGCCGACAAACGCTTCAACATACGCTCCCCCCGAGGTAACCGCGTCACCCTTGTGATTACCAATCAGACATTGAAAAATATCAGGATTTATCATTTGGACTTTTCCAACGATGGAGAGACGTTTTCCATCACAGCAGCGCCAATGATCCCCTCGGATTCATCATACACTCTCTCCGTCAACTTCCAGGACGGTACCACTGTGGTGCAGAGTGAATATATTGACATCGGCCCAGAAAAGACAGTGCAAGAGGTATACTGTCCGGAAGGTTTCAATCAAATCGTCATTGATTATTCTGGTTTTTAGAATGTACATACCTTGAGCACGGAGTGCATTGAGAAACTATTTCTTTAACCAATCTATCTGGTATTTTGAACGAACTCAGAGGTGGACAGCGTATGATCAAGTCTTGCCTGATCCTCGAAACCCAACTCACAAAAAAGCGAGTTTTCCCTTTCTATGCCAAGATGATCATCGGAAGGCACTCGACCAATGACATACCGCTTCCAGACCGCACCGTCTCAAAACGCCACGCCGTGATTGGCAGGGTGAGAGGTCAGGCTGTTGTCAAAGACCTCGGCAGCCGTAACGGTACCTTTGTAAATGGACAAAAGGTGGAAAAGGCAATCCTATCATGTGGTGACAGGCTAAAAGTCGGCAGCGTAATGCTCAGGTTTTTTCAAGAAGAAGAAACTCCCACGGGCAAAGATGCTGAAAACACCATAACTCTTCAATGTGTTCAAAAACTGGGTGAGTGTCTGGTGAAGGCGGGGATCATCGATGAAATGACACTATTAGGGGCATTAGGCGAGGATGAGAAGAGCCTGACAATCGACCAGATGCTGACTGGTCTAGGGCTTCTGGATGACGATATGAGCGCCAGAGCCCTGGCCAGGCAGTTGAAATTCCCATTCATGAGCCTGAAAGAAAGGGAAATACCACAGCAGGTCACCTCACTGGTAACAACGGAGGTGGCAAAAACTCATGTTATCGTACCGGTGGAGCTGGCAGGGGGAAAGCTGCTGGTGGCGATGGCGGATCCCCTCGACTCCGCTGCCATCCAGGTTCTGCGTGTGACAACAGGCATGAGTATCGAAGTTGTTGTGGCTTCTCGAGAAGATATCCTCGAGGCAATCGGGAAATACTATCCCGCAGCATTTATGGAGAAAGTCCTTGATGGAACGCCGGACTTGGATGAAGTAACCGTGGACATGAATTATTTAGGAGAAGGAAATGAATAAAAAACAATGTGGCTTGCTGCTTGTGCTGTCGCTGTTGGCTGGTTTGGTGGGTGGCACACTTACAAGCCAGTTTTTTGTGGGTACACCCGTTTTGGCTCAAAAAAAGGTTGGGCCCGAAAATGTCGTCACTGCAGAGGAGTTCCGTTTGGTGGATAAGGAGGGCAAGGTCCTATCCACCTGGGGAATGTATGCAGGTGGGCCGGGAATAGTGCTGTTTAACAAGAGTGGCCAGTTTCGTGCGGTCTTTAGTCTGACATCACCAGATGAAGGCCCGATTTTAACCTTTGCCGACAACAAAGGTAATCATCGCGCCATCGTCGGATTAGGATCAGGAAAGCAACCCTATGTGACCTTGCGGGATCAAACCGGCAACGAGCGGATTTCCTTATCCCTGGACGATGACGGTGACCCTTATCTGGCACTCTATGATCAGGCAGAAAATGAACGTGCGGTGCTTGGAACCTTGGACTCTACCAAATTAAAGAGAACTGGCACCATCGAAAAAAGGTCAGTCTCTTCTCTGGTCTTGCTTGGCAAGGACGGGCAAATCACCTGGAAAACCCCATAAAAAAGGAAACTCACTCCTATTATGGTGAAGTCTCTGAGGTGACGGAAAGATGCACGATTTCGCCGCCTCTCAACACCTTCATATCTGTAATACCCCGGCGGTTCTGTCCCACGGTTTTATCACCTATCCGGCATGTTTCCCTAAAATCGTCAGAAATAGGTATACCCTGCACCTCCAGTACTATATCACCACCTATAAGAATTTGCTCTCCAGCAACCTTCACAGGTACCTTGCCAGGTTTGAGGCCCAGTCTTTCGCCGGGTGAGTCGTTTGCTACACGTTGAATCAAGAGCCCAGCTTCCTGGGGTACGTTGAGTGCCCTGGCTAAGGCGCCGGAGACCAGATAAGCTTCCAGACCAGTCCAGATTGAATTTTGATTGAGGAGAAGCTCTTTGGCTGTGTTAATGCTGATGGCAAAACCCAGGCCTTCGGATCCGCCGGACTGAGATAGAATATGGCTTACGATGCCAACGACCTCGCCATTCTTGTTAAACATAGGGCCTCCGGAATTTCCCTTATTAATGGCAGCGTCGGTTTGCAGAAACTCAATCGGCACCAGGGACTTGCAGACAGTTTCAGGCCTACGCCTGCCACTCATATAGCCAACTGTCAACGTATGACCCATGCCATAGGGAGCCCCAATGATAAGAATCTCATCTCCGATATTAACCTCATCCGAATCGCCCAACTCAGCCGCAACCAGTTTTTCAGGCAGATGATCGAGTTTCAGCAAGGCCACATCCGCTCGGACGGCGGCGCCTATGATCTTGGCCTGCGCTGTGGTTCCATCCAAAAATCGAACCACTACTGAATCCGCTACCTGGACTACATGGGCGGACGTCATAACCAATCCATCTTCTGAAATCACAATGCCGGAACCCAGGCCACCTTTGGTTACGGTGACCGCTTCCCCGGGTTTCAGGCTTGAATATCCACGTTCTTTAGTGAGGATCACTACCACGGCAGGACTGACCCTCTTGAATACCTTGCTGAGCGAACTCGCTCCCGCAAAAGAACTGAAGCCCACCAAGCTTACGACAAGAAGTGAAAAGAGAAGCTTACACCGCATAATGGTTCCTTTGTCCTCTCCGATTGCAATGCAGGTTTACAGCAATGAGTTCCTATAGTAATCACTAGACAGGAAGTTTACAAATAGCTCTACAGTTTTTGTTGATAAGGTAAAACAATAGTCGGGGCCCTAAGCGGTTTATTACAGGACAGCGGTTAGCCCGGATGTGTCATGAATTCACGCCTTGGCGTGACTATGACCACGAAACTGGGGCCCCGCCCCGAAGGGGTGGGGACTGAGCGGAGCGCAGCGAGCGCGAAGAAACTGGGAACCCGCTTGCGGGACTGAGCGGAGCGCAGCGAGCGCGAAGAAACTGGGAACCCGCTTGCGGGACTGAGCGGAGCGCAGCGAGCGCGAAGAATATGACCGTCCTTCTGGGCGTCCTCGGGTGACAGGGGGGGTGAGCAGGAGGGGGTTATTTTTTCTCGAGAGGAGAACCGGTTTTCGTTTTGTGGTGTTGCGCAACTATATCTTGCAAACGGACGCGCTGTTCACCGGAATCTTTCGTGAAGCGCAAGCCCATTCCTTTGGGGGTGCTCTTCTGATCGGAGCCGTGAGGATTTGACCAGGCTACCTCGGCAGGTATTTCAAGAGGACGATGATTCGGGGCCATGATAAAAACCCGCAGTTTTTCCTCGGCAGTTAACGGTTCTTCGCAACTGATAAAGACGCCTTCGCTACTTATATCTCTGGTCTCTGCCAGAAGGACGCCTTTACCAGTTATCACCACAACAGGCCATCTTGCTCTGATCCTTGTAGGAGTGCGGCGGTCTGCCACCATAGTTGCATCCATTTCCGTACGCTAATTGGTTTTAATCGCGCCATGATTCTGTGCAACGTTTGTGCCAGGAAAGCCAAATGGAGATGTAAGATTCAAGATTTTTACTGGAGATTGCAACAACTTCAATTCTTAATGCGAGAGCATAGATCGACCATCTACCATCTTAAACCGGGAACCCGCCCGAAGGGTGGGAGTCCGCAGGACAAATCTAAAATCGTTCAGTTGGTCTTGAGTTTAGAGTTCTTCTGCAGTATCGTCTCAGAAATGGTCGCAGTCACGCCAGGACGTAAATTCATGAAATTGTTGGCTAGAATTCAAAAAGGAGCATATCCATGGAAAACTTAGCTTTTTTCGGATTAGGTCAGATGGGCCAGGGTATGGTCTTGCGTTTGCTCGAGAGTGGATACCGTTTAGGTGTCTACAACCGCACTCGGGAAAAAGCGGGGGCGGCGGTGGAGAAAGGTGCAGAGCTGTTTGATAAGCCGGCCACCGCGGTTGGGGCCGCCGGGCTCCTGATAACCATGCTCGCCGACGATAACGCTGTGGCAGAACTTGTCACTGAAGAAGTGCTACAAGCACTGGGAAAGGGCAGCGTTCATCTGTCCATGAGTACCCTCAGTCCAGCCGCTGTTCAGAATTTGTTGCCCCGCCATGCTAGACACGGGGTTCAGTATCTGGCCTGCCCGGTCTTTGGCCGGCCGGACGCGGCGCGCGCCGGCAAATTGTGGCTCTGTCTGGCTGGAGACGAGGAAGCCAAGAGCCGAGTTCGCCCGCTATTGGACGTGATGGGGCAGGGAGTCTTCGATTTTGGCGGCCACCCCCCGGCTGCAAATGTGGTCAAGCTCGCCGGCAATTTCCTGATTGCATCTGCCATTGAGGCCATGGCCGAGGCCTTTAGTCTGGTGGAAAAGAATGGTGCTGATCCCAGCCAGGCCCACGCTCTTCTCACTCAGACACTGTTTGCCTGTCCTATCTACCAGAACTACGGAAAGTTTATTCTTGATCAAAGCTACGATCCTCCTGGATTCAATCTAGCGCTCGGATCCAAGGATGTCCGGCTTGTGCGCGACACGGCTCGAGAAAGCCAGGTCCCGATGCCGCTGGCTGGTTTGCTGGAAGATCGCTTTTTGCGCTCCCTTGCCAACGGGCGTGAAAACCTGGACTGGACTGCCATTGCCATTGACCAACGAGAATCGGCTGGACTGACCGACAACTGAGCGCACTGGTTTCTTCACGTACACTTGGATCAGATGATACTTTGTTGAGCGGACTGTTAATCCCATGATACCCCTTCGAGATACGATCCCATCCAAAAACTATCCCATCATCAATATCGCGCTTATTGGAGCCAACAGCCTGGTATATTTACTGCAGTTAGCCCAAGGCGACAGGCTGCAGGAATTTATTGTCACCTATGGCCTGGTTCCTGCCCGCTACTCGGTGCCGGTGATTGCTTCCCACTTTACCCTGGCTGAACAAACACTTTCTCTGTTTTCTTTCATGTTCGTTCATGGGGGTTTCTGGCATCTCCTGGGCAACATGTGGTCGCTTTACATCTTCGGCGACAACGTTGAGGACCGGTTGGGTCCGGTGAAGTATCTCCTCTTCTATCTGCTGTGCGGCTTTGCTTCAGGCCTCACGCATCTTTTCCTCAACTGGCACTCCCAGCTTCCAACGATCGGGGCCAGCGGGGCCATAGCCGGGGTCATGGGCGCATATTTTATGTTGTATCCCCATTCAAGAATACTCACCCTTATTCCCATTTTCTTTATCCCCTATTTTATTGAAATCCCGGCCTTCTTCTTCTTGGGCCTCTGGTTCTTATTCCAATTTATCAGTGCTGCCGGAACTCCTGCTCACGGCGGAGGCATAGCCTGGTGGGCTCACATTGGTGGGTTCGTTTTTGGGGTTATTTTCTTAAAACTCTTTTTACTCGTTCCAGAACTCAGTGTAAGTCGAAAAATAAGGAAAAGAACCACCAAGAAAAAAAGCCATCGGCTGCAGGTGATAAAACCTACCCCGCCTTCGATCACGACCGATGCTTCCAAGGTTTACCAGACAATGGTGGTTACCTCCCGAGAAGCTCAACTGGGAACTCGCAAGTTATTGAGCATTGTCTTCGGTTCCAGAAGAAAACTTCTAAGAGTAACCGTACCACCGGGGTCGCGTGACGGCACTGTACTGCGGCTTTCTGGAGCGGGCCAGCAACTGCAGGACGGCACCCAGGGAGATCTCTATCTCAGGGTGGAGGTGAGATAGAGGATTTTAGATTTGAGATTGAAGATTGAAGATTTGGGATGTGGGATATGAGATGTGAGATATGGGGTCGGCGAGAAAGGCGAGAAAGGCGGGAAAGGATTCTTAAGTTATTGGTGAATGGGTAATGGGGTATGGATAACAACGCCATTACCCATTATCCATAACCTGGAAAACACGGCTTTAACGATTTCAACGACTCACCGTTCACCTCTTGCTGCTTACTAAAATAAATCATAAAAATGATACGATATTCTGCCGGTTTTCCGCTCCCAGATTATGAAAGTCGCCTGATTGTTCATTCCACGTGGATAGCCAACTGTGCCGGGATTGATAAAAGAGACCAGCATAACAGGGCTGCGGTCCAAGAGTTTCACATAGACGTCTGAATCCTGGCTGGGTGAGAGATGACGATAGTCGTACTTGCCTTCGGCAAGAAGAAACTGAAACACATCGGGCATATGGGTATGCCCATAGAAGACCAAGGTTGCGGGTAGATGCTCTAGTTCTTCAAAAAAATCCTTTTCCTCAAACAGGTATTTGTCAGAATCGCTCCAAGCTCCATGCACTAGGCAGTAGTCATCGGTGGTCGTATTCTCGGGTAGCGCAGACAGGTAGGCATGATTGGCTTCTGAGAGGACAGACTTGGTCCACTCGATCTTTTTCAAGGCAAATGGGTTCCATCCTTCCGGCGCGGCCTGATTGCAGACCAGCCGGTCGTGGTTTCCCGAGATCGTCCAGATATTATGTTCACGAAAGAACTCGACCACCTCGTTGGGCTCATGCCCATAACCCACCAGGTCACCGCAGCATAGAATCTGTTCGATTCCCAGCGATTTTATTCTTTCGTAACAAAGTTCCATTCCTTTGAGATTCGCATGGGGATCAGCGATAACTGCCACTCTGTCAGCTAGTTGCTCCATATCTGGAAAAATACTCATCCTACCCCGGGTAGAAAATCTTCTGATTGTGGCAGAG
>JAJDNL010000294.1 GCA_022340745.1 Deltaproteobacteria bacterium | reverse complement strand
TTTAGGAGGGTTGAACTACGTTTGCAGTGGATTCACTTAACTGCTCAAGTAGTTGCAATTCATAGTTCTTGAGAATGTCCCGCGCTTTGTTTTCCACCTCCTGCAACCGCAGGTAAAGGTTGCGGAGATCCTCCGTCTTGCCGAAGATCTCCAGTTCTGTATTTATTTGGTCCATCTGTTTTTGGTGAAGAGAAATCAAGACCCTGCAGCGGAAGATAATTTGTTGGCAGACCATGCGCCACCGAGGGCCCTTTTTCTTGTCCAGCCCGGCCAGGGTAATCATGCGCACGGCCGCGTCAATGTCATCCTCATCCAAAGCCTCAAGCGCTCTATGCAAGTAATAGAGACGCGGAAGAAATCCGCGGTCCTCAACCTTCGGGGCGAAAGTCTTGCGAAAGAGCTTAAACAGGGAGTTAAGTCCGACCATCTATCTCAAGCACTTTGCGCTTCAATGCCGGCGCGGATGAGCTTCACAAAGCTCTCTCGCAGCTCGGGGAGCTCAATGGACATCTCATCTATCTGTTCCAAAACATCTCGATAGTCAGAATTGCGTTCCACCGGCACCCGTTTTACCAGATTGACTGTGGCTTCGTAAATGCGGCGATCAATCCTTATCAAGCCAAAACCAGCACCGATTACGGCGAGCAGTCCGCTCACAACCTCCATGCCGGTTAATTCCTCCAGTGCCAACTCGGCTGCCACACCTAATACAGCTCCAGTCAAGCCACCAGGAATACTAAGGTTTCGTTCCTGTATCATTTGTTCCTCCTTAGACGTTTTTGGTCCTTATGAGCTCAAAGTATAACATGTCATTACAGCAAATGGCCAGATTTTCACTCAAACAGAGGTTTGGGAAGTGAAAGCAAGGAGTGGTCTTGTGGTTTGATTTTTGGCCTCGAGGCCTTTATTGTTTTCCCATTATTTGCCGGTTTCTGTATTCCTCGTAATCCGGCAGTTGCCTATGGTATTCTTCAAAAATCAAGGGCGAAGAGAACATGAAATCAGCGGAGGCTCGATTGCAAGCAATGGGAATGTTCCACACCACGGCGAGTCGCAAAAGGGCTTTTACGTCGGGGTCGTGGGGATGAGGTTCCAGAGGATCCCAGAAAAAGATGAGAAAATCGATATCTCCCTCCGCGATCTTCGCTCCGATCTGCTGGTCACCTCCCAGTGGTCCGCTTTGGAGTTTGATAATTTCCATAGCCAGCTCCCGCTGCAGCAAGTTGCCGGTTGTTCCAGTTGCGTACACGTCGTGTTGGGCCAAAAGGTTCCTGTTATACTTGGCCCATTCCAATAAATCACCCTTTCTATTGTCGTGTGCTATCAGAGCAATCTTTTTCGGAGTAATGGATGATGCTTCGCACGCCATGTGATCGGCTCCTTTTTGGAAAGCTTTGACCGGGTTGTCGTTTCTTTGCTCATCTGGTCATTTAAAATGATTTGTGGTTTTCTGGTATCTCAAAAATATGATCACCATCAATGTTTTGCACAATTTTCCTACAGGGAGGGCAAATCTTTCGTGGCGTATGACGACCAACCCATCGTAACCACATTCTATGCTCCCTGCCGCATGCGGGACAGGTGCAGCACATTTCAATCTTTGGCAGTTCCGGGCCAACATCACCCACATTTCACCTCCAACCTTAGCTCAAGAGCTGTTGACAAAAAAATGCCCCCAGCGATCCAGGATGTTTGCCTGTCTGTTATGCAGGGGTTAATCGATGGGGGCGAGAATAAGGGGTAGTTGAACCAAACAACCACTATTCGAAAGGGTAGAGGTAGCATGTTACAGAACAGCGGCAGTTCTGTGAAAAAGTGATGTATTTCTAGTGGGCTGAGTGTGCTGGATCAGTGCGACGGGGTTTGCACCCGACGTCCTCTCGGGCAGGGATCTGAAAGAGATAAAGATTACTCTATGTCAGCCAAGTCTATTTCCACCGCTTCGGCTTTAGAAAGCAGCAGGGAAGTCAATTTCAATGTGATGAGTAAGATGACCTTGAGCAACAGATCTAGCAGGCCGGTAAACAGAGAAAACACGCCGTGCAGTGTGACCGAGCAGCGCTCGGACAATGAAAGAGACTCTGCTCTAGTTAGCCACTCTTGACTGGACAAATTGATACTCCTTATGGTTCTGAATGATCTCGAGAATATCTCTTGCTTCAGAAGCGGTTAGAAAAATCCTGAAAAACTTGAAGGTGTACTCCGAAGATATCTCAGCATTCTCCTCTGCAATCTCAATAATTCTTTGCAGTTCCGTTTCAAGATAGTTTGACATAAAACCTCCTTTCTTGATTGCACGTTACTGGATAAAAGGGCAAGAGCCTCGAACCGGACGGTAAACCGAGAGAGACACAGTTCAATAAGTACCGGTCAGCCGAATAGAACTGTCTGTCTCCAAGGCTCTTCCGATCATCATTTTCAGTTCACTTAGGTCGAATGATTTAATCACGTAGTAATCAGCGGCAAATGATTTGGGGTCCTCCTTGTAGGTGTCATACGCAGTACACAAAATGACAGGTAAATCGTGATATCGACTACGGATCTCCTGCAGCAATTCAAGGCCATCGTAGTCAATCAGTCTGATATCCAGAATCACCACAGAAGGCTGAGAAAGGTTAATCTTTCTCAGGAGATCATGACCTGTGGCAACAGTGACGACCTCGTACCCCTCCTCCGAAAGTTCCTCAGCATAAAGCCGCCGTATGTACTCCTCATCGTCCACCAACAAAATTTTCCTCATAGTAATCTCCCTTTTTTAGCGTTCACTAGAGTATTTCCAAAGCTTTGCGCATTTATGCCTGAGGTTTGTTACAGAACTGTTGTGAGAGTGTGTATTTTCGGTGAGCAATGGACAAAGGGGAAACTATATCGAGAGGTCAACAGGTGGGTTTCCCGGTTCTCACCTCATTTCTTCGAGCCAATCTTGGATGGTCTGCTTTATTTGGTCCCGGACCTCTCTTGTTTTGGCCAGCTTTTTCTTTTTGGATCCGGTGAAAGAAGCTGGATCTTCAAAGGCCCAGTGCAATCGCTGGGTGATTCCAGGAAATGTAGGACACAGATTCTCTTCGTCCTTACAGACTTTGATGACGTAGTCGAAGAGTTTTCCTTCTTTATAAAGGTCGAAGACACTTTGAGTCTGGTTGGCGGAGATGTCTATGCCCTCCTCTTTCATGACATCCACCGCCAGAGGATTTATGGTAGTAGGCTCGAAACCAGCGCTTTCAACCTCGAAGCGATCGCCGGCCAACTTGCTTAAATAGGCCTCACAAATCTGACTACGGGCACTGTTGTGGGTGCAAATAAAGAGGACTTTTGGCTTACTCATAATCATTCTCCTTCAAGCAAGTTGCTTCCAGCAATGAGCTCCTCAGCCAAATCCCAAACAACAGTTTGACTGCCGGTGAGCAAAAACGGAAATGAGCCCGCAAAAAAACGGCTGCATTGATCTTGGGTGCCATTTAATCACGAATGTCTTTCCCTTTCACCTGCCTTCGCAAACTTGTCTTCAACTTGTAACAAAGCTGTAACAATAGGGGCTTATAAGTGGTCAACTGCGCTGATTTGAACTGTGATCACCCTTATTAAGAGGGTGTGAGATTCGAAAGGTACACCCAGATATTATGTCACCCACCACGCTCCTTGCTGCACTCTTGATGCTATCAGCCGCCGCCTTTTATTTTGGCAGGCAGCGAGCCTTTGCCATAGCCGGTAAGGCAGGCGGCACCAGGCATCTGCATTCGCGGCCTACCTACTATGGTTTGCTCACTGCACTCTGGTGCGGCATTCCCGCCTTGCTCATCTTCGTACTCTGGCTTGGCTTTGAAGACAAGATCATTACAAACCTTGTGATTGCCGACCTACCTAACGCTATTCGTCATCTGCCTGAGAACAGGCTGAATCTGGTGGTCAACGACATCAAGAATTTAGTAACCGGCAACATCGTTGCTGCAGAAGTGGACGCCACCATGCAGGCAGGAGCCGCACATTACCGCAGTCTGCAGGCAACCAGCAATGCCGCCCTGGCAGTAGTGGCGTTATCCCTTGGCATAGTTGGAGCCGTGGTAGTTCGAAGTCGGATAAGTCGAACCCTGCGAGCCCGGAACCTAGTGGAGCAGGTCATAAAATATATTCTCATCGCTTGTTCCTGCATTGCCATACTCACCACCATTGGTATCGTTCTCTCAGTGTTGTACGAGGCCCTTCGGTTTTTCAAAGCCATCCCCATCACCGACTTTCTTTTTGGCCTGAAGTGGAGCCCGCAGATGGCGATCCGGGCGGACCAGGTGGGTTCATCGGGTGCATTCGGGGCGATTCCAGTATTTCTCGGAACCCTTCTGATCTCGGCGATTGCCATGGCAGTGGCAGTCCCCGTTGGCCTTATGTCCGCCATTTACCTTGCTGAGTATGCTAATCGGAGATTTCGAGACGTGGCGAAACCTCTGCTGGAGATTTTGGCTGGAATTCCTACGGTGGTGTACGGCTTCTTTGCAGCCATCACCGTGGCTCCTTTTATTCGCAACAGTGGTTCGGTGCTGGGCCTCGAAGTCTCCTCTGAAAGCGCTCTGGCAGCAGGATTGGTCATGGGGATCATGATCATTCCTTTTGTTTCCTCTCTGTCCGACGACGTGATCAACGCCGTTCCTCAAGCTCTGCGGGATGGCGCTTACAGTCTCGGGGCCACGCGTTCAGAGGCGATCAAGCAAGTAGTCTTACCAGCAGCCTTGCCCGGCATCGTCGGCAGTGTCCTGTTGGCGGTGTCCAGAGCCATTGGTGAGACCATGATCGTGGTGATGGCGGCAGGTCTTGCGGCAAATTTGACCCTAAATCCTTTCAAGACTGTAACCACGGTAACGGTACAGATTGTTACCCTGTTGGTTGGCGATCAGGAATTCGACAGTCCCAAGACACTGGCGGCATTTGCCTTGGGTCTCGTATTGTTCATCGTGACGCTTTTTTTGAACGTTATCGCCCTGAAGGTAGTTCGCAAATATCGAGAACAGTATGAATAAAGCTGATCTGATACGTGCAGAAGAAAAGAAAACCCCCAAAAGGACAATAGACGTAGTCCGGGCTGGATTGGCCAAGCGATACAGGGCCGAAGGTCGATTCAAGCTCTATGGCCTGGGGGCAATTATTATCAGTCTGCTCTGCCTGGCCATACTTTTCATCAGCATCGTGGGAAAAGGCTACCCGGCCTTTCAACAAACCTTCATACAGTTAGAGGTTTTCTTTGATCCTGCCGTCCTGGGGCATGAGAATCTGTCCTCCGCCAACTTTCCTGGATTGGTCAAAAAAACCCTCCGCAACATGTTCCCCGATGTTAAGGGTCGGAGCGACAAGCGTGCACTCTATCAATTGGTGAGCACAGGCGCTGCCTTCCAGCTGCGAGAAATGATTCTGAAGGATCCCGGCCTTGTTGGTAAGACCGTCTCAGTGTGGGTGCCGGCAGACGATGACGTGGACATGTTGATGAAGGGGCATTTTGACAGGAAAATGTCTGAGAGCGGAGGGCGGCTCAACAATAAGCAGCTTGCCTGGATTGATGCACTTTCCAGACAGGGAAAGATTGAAAAGCGATTTAATACAATATTCTTCACCTCGGGTGACTCCCGCGAACCCGAGCTTGCCGGCATCGGTGGAGCCGCAAGCGGCACGGTCTTGACCCTGGTGGTCACCCTGATACTGTCATTTCCCATTGGCGTGGCCGCCGCTGTTTATCTGGAAGAGTTCGCCTCAAAAAACAGATGGACCGACCTGATTGAGGTCAACGTCAACAACTTGGCTGCTGTTCCTTCAATTGTCTTCGGTCTATTGGGTCTTGGAGTCTTTCTCAATTTTTTCGGGCTTCCCCGCTCGGCTCCCCTGGTCGGCGGTCTCGTTCTAACGCTTATGACCTTACCCATCATCATTATTGCCAGCCGTGCAGCCCTGCAGTCCGTACCGCCTTCCATCCGCGAGGGCGCTCTGGGTGTTGGAGCTTCAAAAATGCAGATGGTGATGCATCATGTGTTGCCGTTGGCGCTGCCCGGCATGTTGACCGGCACCATCATAGGAATGGCGCGAGCCTTGGGGGAAACGGCGCCCTTGTTGATGATAGGGATGGTGGCATTTATCGTAGACATACCGACTGGTTTTACCGACCCATCTACAGTGTTGCCGGTACAGATCTACCTGTGGGCGGATAGTCCGGAGCGGGCCTTTGTGGAGCGGACTTCAGCCGCGATTATTGTGTTATTGGCCTTCTTAATAATTATGAATGCTGCCGCAATCATACTTCGCAAGAAGTTTGAGCGGCGTTGGTGAAGACCGTCCATCCGGCAAGTCCGGATGGCTACCAAGGAGATGGATTTAGTTAAACCCTAGATAAAAAAAGTGAAGGAAAAGGAGGAAAGAAATGGCTAAGAAAACAGTTTTACTTGCAACAGCTCTGGTTTTTATTTTCGTTGTATCAACCGGGGTGGTAAACGCTCAGTCGGCCAGGGACTACATTAGTATTGTCGGCTCTTCCACCGTGTATCCGTTCGCAACGGTTGTGGCGGAGCAGTTCGGCAAAACCACCCGTTACAAGACTCCCAAAATCGAGTCTACTGGATCAGGAGGAGGATTGAAGCTGTTCTGTGCCGGAGTTGGTGTTGAACATCCCGATATCACCAACGCCTCAAGACGAATCAAGAAGAGTGAGTTAGAAAAATGCCAGAGTAATGGGGTCACAGAAATTGTCGAGGTCAAGATCGGTTATGATGGCATCGTCCTGGCAAATTCCAACAGAGCCAAACCAATGAAGCTCAGCCGTAAGGATATCTTCCTGGCCTTGGCCAAAGAAGTTCCTGATCCGAAAGGCGGTGAGAAGCTGGTTGCCAATCCTTACCGGACCTGGAAGGATGTCAATCCGTCCCTGCCAAATATAAGAATTGAGGTTTTGGGACCCCCGCCGACCTCAGGCACCCGGGACGCATTTGTAGAATTGGCAATGGAATCAGGCGCCAAGAAGTTCGATTGGCTGGCGGCGCTGAGAAAGAAGGACAAGAAGGCGTTCAAAGCCGTCGCCCACACCCTCCGAGAGGACGGTGCATACATTGAGGCTGGCGAGAACGACAATCTCATCGTGCAAAAACTGGACGCCAATCCAAATGCCGTTGGTATTTTCGGCTTCAGCTTCCTGGACCAGAACACCGACAAGATTCAGGGCTCATACGTTGACGGTGTCCAGCCCAGCTTTGACGCCATCGCCTCTGGTGACTATCCATTGTCACGCCCGTTGTTTTTCTATGTGAAGAAAGCACACATTGGTGTGATACCGGGTATGGAAGGATATCTGGCTGAGTTCACCAGTGAAAAGGCTTGGGGACCAGATGGCTACTTGGCAGATAAGGGCATGATTCCGATGCCTGATGCAGAGCGCTACAAGTATCGTGCCGATGTTGCCAAGCTACACGTGCTTACTGCTCTAAAATAAGTCTGAACAATGACGAGCAGGCCAGAGTGCTCTTGTCTGGCCTGCTCGTCAGTTCCAAGCACTCTACTGTGAGATATGATAATGATACTCGCACCCACTCCACGGAAAAAACAAGATTTGGCCGGAGACGAGGGAGAAAAAGACATCGACACAGATCTGCGCGAAGAAAATATACAGGTCGAAACCACTCCCCACGAAGGTCCTGCTCTGGTTAGTCGAGAGCATAGAGAGACTGTGGGGAAAGCAACCGTGGCGAACCCGCGAATGGTGTGTCGCAATGTGAATGTCTATTACGGTGACAACCACGCCATCAAAGATGTCTCCCTTGATATTGGCCGAAACCAGGTCATCGCCATGATCGGCCCTTCCGGTTGCGGTAAGTCCACCTTTTTGCGCTGTCTGAACCGAATGAACGATACCATCGAAGGTTGTCGCGTGACGGGTGAGATCTTCCTTGATGATGTAAATATCTATGACGAGAAAGTTGATGTAGTTCCTTTGCGGGCCCAGGTTGGCATGGTGTTTCAGAAGCCCAACCCCTTCCCCAAGTCCATCTATGACAACATTGCTTACGGACCGAAAATTCATGGTCTCGCCGAGAGCAAATCTCAGCTGGATGAGATCGTCGAGATCTCTCTCCAGAAAGCTGGCCTGTGGAATGAAGTCAAGGATCGATTGGATCAACCCGGAACCGGCCTCTCAGGTGGGCAGCAGCAGCGTGTGTGCATAGCCCGTACCATCGCGGTTAACCCTGAGGTCATCCTGATGGACGAACCCTGTTCGGCCTTAGATCCAATAGCCACTGCGGTAATTGAAGATCTCATAGATGAGTTGCGAGAGCACTACACTATCGTCATTGTAACCCACTCCATGCAACAGGCCTCGCGGGTCTCTCAGCGTACTGCCTACTTTCATCTGGGTGACCTGATTGAAATCGGGCCGACGGAAGTGATATTCACTAATCCGCACCATGAATTAACCCAGGATTACATCACCGGGCGTTTTGGATAGGTAGGATGTTTCATGAATTGCTTGCTACAACCGCGGATATGGCCCTCCTTCCGGGCGTCCTCGGGTGTTGTGCCCTGCGACGTACCGATCAGGTACGCCTCGGGTCCAACAACCTGCGGTTGCCCGGTGGCATGTCCATCTTCACGGTCTCGCGAAAGCAATTCATGAAACATCCTACCTAGGAGGAGTTTTAGATGGCGAAAGGCCACACCGTTAAAGCCTTTACCCAAGAGCTGGGTCTACTCAAGTCAAAAGTCTTGGAGATGGCAGAAGAGTGCGAACGGCAGCTGGCAAAGGCCGTGCACTCTCTGGTCGAACGAGACACCAAGCTTGCTCAAGATATCATAGACGGTGACACCAGGATCAACGCCATACAGGGTGAAGTGGATGAACTGGCAATTCGTATGCTCGCCTTGCGCCAACCAATGGCATTGGACCTTCGACATATTATTGCAGCCCAGAAAATGGCGGCGGATTTTGAACGGATCGCAGACTATGCGGCAAATATAGCAAAACATGCGATCGAACTGAAGAGTGGTTGGCTCAATAAACCAGTCAAATCAATTGTCAAGATGGCAGATTGTGCCCTTCACATGCTGAGCGACATCCTTGACGCCTATCGAAATCTCGATATCGATAAGGCAGTGGAGGTGTGGCACCGAGACGATGAGATCGACAAGGCTTATTTCGGCTTGCTGACAAAACTTCGGACTTTAATGATAGAGGATTCCACAAGCGTTACCGCCAGCACGAGGTTGCTTTTTATCGGCAGGTGCTGCGAGCGGATTGGAGACCACATCACGAATGTTGCCGAGAATGTGCATTTCATAATCAGTGGTGAAATGCATCACGGTAGGGCGATGGGATAGAAAGGGTTGCTCAACCACCGGACTAGGGAATCTATTCCTGGAAAACCTTTTCAATTCTTCTCAAGTATTCATCAAGCACCCCGCCTCCCCACCACTTCCGAAGAGAATCCTGGAGATAGCCTGACTCATACATAAGCCTGAGGGACACATCCACGAAGGCTTTGACGTCATCCTCACCTTTGGGGATGCCAACTCCCCAATCAGTGGTATTGAAGTATTCGCCCACCACTTCAAGGTCAGGGTTGTACAGGGCCATGGTGAATACAAAGAGATCATCCTGGGCAAAGGCAATACCCTGGTCATTTCTCAAAGCTTGTAAGGCCTCGTAAGGCTTGATGAACTTTATTTGCTTGGCACCGGGAACCAGTTCAGCCAGGGCTTGAGCTCCGGTGGTTCCCTTGATGGTGATTACGTTCTTGCCCTTGAGATCATAAATGGAATTGATCCCCGACCCCTTTTTTGCCAGGAGACGAACACCTGACTCAAAATAGGGAATGGAGAATTGTAGCTGTTCGGCTCGCTGAGAGGTTATACCCATGGTCGCCCAGATGATGTCGATTTTCCCTGAAGTGAGCAACTTGATACGGCTTTCCGGGGTAACCGCCACGAACTCAACTTTATTTGGATCAGCGAAAAGATACTCTGCCAGCTTGTGGCACAGGTCGATCTCCCAACCCTCGAACTCACTTTTCTCATTAATGGCACTCCAAGGTGGGTAGTCGGCTTTGACACCGATAACGATTTTACCTTCCTTGATAATACCTGCTAAGGTTTTCGCCTCAGCCGGAACCAAGGTCAAAGACAAGATCAGCACCAACAGGCCTGGTAAGAAAAGAATTTTTTTCATTGTTTCTCTCTCCCTGAAGGGAAATACGAACGAGGCTCAATAACTGCAGGAAAGTAAAATCCGACTCACAGTGCTGTCCTACTATGGTTCACAGTAATGCTTGATCTCAACTCCCTCCACAATAAAAACCACTGCCTCGGCAATGTTCGTTGCAAGATCGGCGCAGCGCTCGAGGCAGCGTGAGATGATGATGGTGTTCACAGCTAGATCTGCTGATTTGGCATCGGCAATTATATAATCGATGAAATGCTTGAGGATCTGCAGGTTCAACTCATCTGCCCTGTCGTCCATCTGGCAAACCTCGGAGGCTTGGCTGGTTTGTCCGTCGTTGAAAGCTGATAGGGCACCCTTTAGCATAGCCATCGAGGTAGTCGCCAGTTGTTCCATGAGGGGCTGATGGGGAAGGGCAGGACGCTGATTGAGGTAGAGGGCTCTTTCGGAGATATTGACCGCCTGGTCGGCTATACGCTCGAGATTTGTGCAAACTCTCATGCAGCCAATTATGAAACGCAGATCTCTGGCCATGGGCTGTTCCAAAGCAAACAATCTTAAACACCGTTTATCGATGTCGACTTCAAGCAAGTCTATTTCCTGGTCTTCTGTAATAACCTCTTCCGCCAGATCCGAGTTGTGTTCGAACAGAGCCCGAAATGACTTGCCAAGAGACCTCTCGGTCAAGGCTGCCATTCGAAGAACTTCGATTTTGAGATCTTCAAGTTCTTGCCCAAAGCGTTTTCTTATTTTCATAAGACGGACTCCTCAACGAAACGCGCACCAGACAATAGTTAAATAGCAAATATCAGGTAAAATATCCAATAATTTCGATCGGTGTTCTGCTTCCTTTCCATCTGTGCCGCTGAAAATCGAAGAGAATCAGCTTCCGTTGGGGCACGGGCTGCCGATGAGTAAATTGAGGCAGACGAATCGAGGAATTCCTTGTTGACCAGGATAAATTAAGATTCTTCAAGGACAATGGGGAGAGTGAAATAAAAAGCAGAACCCTCTGTTTTCCCTGGGGGGGGACTCTCCAACCAGATTTTGCCACCGTAATTCTGAATTATGTGACGGCAGATGGCCAGACCGAGACCGGTGCTGCCGTCGCTATTAGGACGATCTTTTTCTGCCCGGAAGAAACGTTCAAAAATTCTGAGTTGGTATTGCTTCGGTATCCCAGGCCCATCATCGAGCACCTGAAAGGTTGCCACTTCAGGGCCCACATCGCAGAGGACGCTTACCGTGCAGCCAGACTGTCCGTATTTCATAGCGTTTTCAAGCAAGTTCCTGAACACTTGCTCGAGTTGCTCCGAATCGGCTCTAACCTGCACACCTTCCTCCGGCAAAAAGTTTTCCAATCTCACCTCTTTCTCTTTAGCCAGCGCACCACAGGCTTTCCAGGCAGAATTGAGGACCGCTATGGCATCAACGGCAGCAGGTTCCGGCAGTTTTTGACGAGCCTCAAGCCTTGCCAGTTGCAGGAGATCGTCCACCATATTGCTCATATGGTTCGCATGTTTAAGAATTATCTGGAGAAAGTCGCGGTTGGAGTCCGAACTCTCATCCCCCTCCACTAATAATGTTTCCGCATAGCCCTTGATGGAAGTGAGAGGAGTCCGCAGTTCATGAGACACATTGGCAACAAAATCCTGGCGCACTTTTTCTAATCGCTTCAGTTCGCTAATGTCGTGAAATACTACTATGGCGCCTATGGTTGCCTCCATGTCTCTGAATTGGACTATGTTGACGTCAAATATTAGGCCCATGTCCAAACTAATCTCTAGTTTGAAGGGCTGCGACTCGCCCGCATGACCACCAGCAAGAATCTGGTCGCATGCTTGCTGGAGTTCGTGGCTTCGAATTACTTCCAGAGGTCGCCGGCCAATACTTGCCGGCAGGGAGGGAATAATCTTGGCCAGGGCCCGGTTGGTAGTTTTGATCTTTCCGTTTGAGTCCAATACCATGACCCCTTCACTCATGCCGTTCAAAATAGCTTCTAGCTGCTGTTTCTGCCCAGTAATAGTTTTAATATGGAGTTCTATGCGTTCAGCCATTTGATTGATGGCCTGGGCCAGAGGTGAAAACTCTCTACCTGGATAGCGGCGGATACGTTCTCGGTAATCGCCACTTTCGATGGCCTCTGCGGCACGGATCATCCTTTGAATGGGAATCTCCAGTTGACGAACCAATAGATAACTCAGAAAAATGGTGGCGCTGAAAGTCAGCACAAAAATCAAAATTAAGTTTTTGCTCAGGTGATCCAGTCTTTTTCTGACTTCCGAAAAAGGCACTGCCACCCGGATAACGCCACTGGGAATTACTCCGCGTTCATCTATCCTTCTGGCCGCATAAATGAGATGTCTTCCGAGAGTTTTGCTGTAGCGAGAACTTGTTCCCAGTTCTTTTTTGTAGGCCTGGATTATTTCTGGCCGGTTGGCATGATTATCCATGGCTGAAACTCTAGGAAAGGCGACTTTGGAGTCAGCGATCACTTTACCGTCTCTGGCCACAAAAGTTATGCGTATGCCCAGTTGATCACCGAGGGCTTTGCACCATTCCTGCAGTGAGGCGGTGCTCTTGAAAGGCTGCTCCCGAGACGCAAGCCAAAAAACCGAGTTGAGTTCGCCGATGGCATTTGCCCGCGTGTCAGCTTCTATGTCAGCACTTAAGATTTGGCGGTAATAAAGAGAGGGAAGTAGTAGGGCGAGCAATAGTACTCCCCAGAAAGTAAACAGAAGGCGACTTCTAAAAGAGAGTTTTCTTAACATGGCTCAATCCCGAAAACGGTAGCCCACACCACGCACGGTCTCGATCAACTCAGCGTAGGGTCCGATTTTTTGACGGAGCCTACGTATGTGTGTGTCCACAGTACGAGCATAACCATCGAACTGATAACCCCAGACCTTGTCCAGTAATGTGTCCCTTGTCAAGACCTTCCCTGCGTTACGGATCAACTCCGCCAGCAGTCGGAATTCGGTCGCGGTGAGATTTGTCTCATCATTATCCACACTGATCCGGTGTGCCTCCAGATCCACCACCAGGCCATCCCGCTGCCATCGAGCGACGGCCTGTTCCTCCGGGGCATGACGGCGCAAGATAGCTCGCACTCGCAGGATCAGTTCCCTTGGACTGAACGGTTTAACCACATAGTCGTCTGCCCCCAATTCCAGGCCAACAATGCGGTCCACCTCCTCACCCCTCGCCGTGAGCATGAGAACTGGAATATCTTTTGTCACTGGACTTCTTTTTAACTCTTTGCAAACCTCGAACCCGTCGAGACCCGGGATCATCAAATCTAAGATGATTAGCTGGGGCAGGTGATTCTTGGCCACAGACAAGGCCTCGTAACCATCCTGTGCGGTCAAGACGCCAAAGTCAGCCGACTTTAGATTATGGGCCACCAGTTGGAGGATATCAAGTTCGTCTTCAACGACTAATATGGTTGTTTTGGGCATTTAACACTCCAATAATACAGAAGAAAAAGATTAGCCGTATTCAGTTACAGACTGATGACCATTCTGTTACAAAGCTGTTACGGTGTTGGCCCGCATTATCCATCCAGGCTAAGGACTTCAGATTCTACAGTCAATGGGTATTTTCTGGCAAGGTGGATGCAAAGGCAAGATATTATTAGGGGCTACTCAGCTGGCAACGGGCAGCCTGCATGGGGCATGGAGCATGGAGCAGGGGGTAAAATAAATAGCTTACACTCTCAGGACAGTTTGGCAAAAATAAGGGCGGCCATAAGGCCTCGTAGGGTATGATCTTTTCACCACAAGAACTCGTACCCGAAAGGAGCCCAAAATGACCTAATGACAGCGAAGCGCAATAACTACCTGGCAATCATGGTGCGCATGCGGTCCGAGGCGTTCTGGGCATCATCGGCAATGTCGCCGATAACTTCCACCAACCGGACAAAATGGAAGAGACCCACCGGATCTTTCATCACAACAAAGGCCTGTTTTTTGAGTTCATATTCCAGGTGGTCTGCCTCCTTTTCGGCCTGATGAATGTCCCGGATGGTGCTTTTTAGCTTATCGCGGTTCTTTTCGGTACTGTTTTTGAAGTAGACCATGGCCTGTTCCGCCATGTCAGGGAGTTTTTCAATGCACGGAATGACAGCGTCAACAAGGTGCAAGAAATCGTCAGTCAGCTCCTCGGCGATCCCCCCTTCGGGTTTGAACGAGAGCCAGTACAGAGCTGCCTCCACGCTATCCAGCACATGGTCCTGCTCCCGCAGGCAGTCCACGAGAACGAACTTGTCCACCGGCATGAGCAAGCCCCGCGGCAGGTGGTTGCGGAGATTGCGCTTGAGCCAATCTGCCTGGCTTTCCAGCTTGGCCACGTCCTCGGTGAGTTTGTCGAACTCCTCGTAATCCAACGCGACATAGCACTCCACCGCCCGCTTAAACATCCAGGCGCATTCTTTTACCTTATCGGCGTGCTCTTTGAGTTTTTTAAAAGGTGACTCGTAGAAAAGAGAGAAGAATGAGAATCTCATGTGCATACCTCCCGGCAGCGAAATATGACGCTAGAGAAAAAATAATGTGAGCAACTTATAGAGAACTATGGCCAATACCATGGTAAAGGGAAGAGTGATAATCCAAGATGAAGCTATGTTACGCAATAGTCTCATGTCGAGGAAACCCATGCCGCGCATGAAGCCCACCCCAACCACGGCACCCACCAGCACATGGGTAGTGGAAACGGGCAGTCCCAGCCTCGAGCATACCAGAATTGTGGTGGCGGCGCCAAACTCGGCGCAAAAACCCCGTACCGGCGTCACTTCAGTGATCTTGCCGCCAATGGTCTCCATAACCCGGCTGCCAAAGGCGAACAGCCCACCGCCCACGGCGATGCCGCCAACCGCGAGCATCCACACCGGCACTTCAATCTGCATGGCCACGCTTCCGGTCTTAACCACCGAAAATATGGCCGCCAGAGGACCGATGGCGTTGGCCACGTCATTGGCCCCGTGGGCAAAGGCCACGTAACAAGCGGTCATGACTTGTAGATGGGCAAAGAAAGACTGCAGGGGTGCGGTCGTCTGCTCCTGGTGTTGCAAGTCCCGCCGGAGTAAATAATTTAGCCACAACCGGCCCAGCAAGCCGCCTGCTGCTGCACAAGGCACTGCGATAGCTATGGCCTGTGTGAGACCCAAGTCCAAATGGAGGTTCTTCAACCCTTTAAATATGAAGGACAGGACGATTACAACCAGCACAGCTCCGATGAGATAAGGCGACCATCGCATGGCCATTTTCTCAGGAGTTTCTGATCGTAAGATTTTGTTGCGGACCAGAGAATATATAGCGCCTGCGATGATCGCGCCCGCTATAGGAGAAACTACCCAGCTAAGAACAATGGTAATCACTGTACCCCAGGAGATTGCCCCGGCACCAACACTGACCAGACCGAAACCCACCACAGCACCAACAATGGAGTGCGTGGTGGAGACCGGCAGGCCAAATACCGTGGCAAGATGAACCCATATACCTGCAGCCAGCAGAGCAGCGAACATTCCCATCATGAGGAGTTGCGGAGAACCGGCGAGTAACTCAGGGTTAATCATTCCCTTTCTGATGGTGTTGGTCACATGTCCCCCGGCAAGAATCGCACCCAGAAGGTTGGCCACAATGGAGATCACCACGGCCTGCTTCAGGGTCAAGGCCCGGGAACCAACCGAGGTGCCCATGGCATTGGCCAGGTCATTGGCACCTATATTGGCCGCCATGTAGAGGCCTATAAGGGTCGCTGCAGCTAGAATGATTGTGTCCGCACTCATATGCACTCGATCAATCTTGTGGCAATCATAGGAAAGTCGGTCTGGCAGGAATAGAAGTTACAACCACCATAATATCCGGTTCTACTGAGCGGAAACGAGTTACTCTTGGCGAATCGTGTCCACGGTGAATGCGTGAAGAATCGAAGGCACCTTAACAGATACGCTTGCCTTTTTTAAGTACTTTCTAAAAAAATATTTCTCACCGGGGCAAGATCAATTAAGCTCCCCCAATTGAAGCCAGAAAAATAGTCTAACAATCCCTTGAGCTATACGGTTTTAGCAAAAAAAATCTTGACAAAAATACTTGCATTTTATATAGGATAAAAAACATCCTATTTATCTTATACAATCAAAGGCCCCAGATGCGACTCACCCGAGCCGGGGAATATGCGGTCCGCTGCGTTCTTTATCTTTCTGGAAAAGAGCAAGGGATTGTAGTGCCGCGCCGCGAGATCGCTGAGGCCATGGAGATTCCCGGACAATTCCTGGGCAAGATCGCCCAGCAACTGGCTCGAGGGTCCATTATCGAGATTGTTCAAGGACCCAAGGGCGGTTTTCGTCTGCTCGTGAAACCTGCCCAGGTAAGCTTACTGCAGGTTGTGGAGGCTGTAGTGGGCGAGATCTTTTTGAATGATTGTTTGATGAGACCAAGTGCGTGTACAAGAATTTCCAGTTGTACTGTTCATCAAGTCTGGCAGAAGGCCAGGACCCAACTAAGGGAAACTCTTCATTCGGCCACGTTTGCAGATCTACTCAGAGAAGAAACGTGCATTGAACCCCAACTCTTGGATGGGGAGTTGGCGGAAGCAGAATGCTGAATCAAGAATAGCGGAAGGTTTTTTGAAAGAGGAGGAATAGATGGATGCCTTACTACTATCTAGATTGCAATTTGCCGTAGCTACCTATTTTCACTTTCTCTTTGTCCCGATAACTCTGGGGCTTTCCTTAATCATTGCCATCATGGAGACTATCTATGTCCGGAGCGGAGATGAAGATTACAAAAGGATGGCCAAGTTCTGGGGAAAGATATTTCTTATTAATTTCGCCGTGGGTATAGTAACTGGGATAACCCTGGAGTTTCAGTTTGGGACGAACTGGTCCAGGTATTCCAGTTACGTGGGAGACATCTTTGGATCTTTACTGGCCATCGAGGCCACAACTTCGTTCTTCCTGGAATCCACCTTCATAGCGGTGTGGGCCTTTGGCTGGAACCGACTGTCGCCGAAGATGCACTGTGTGAGCATCTGGCTGGTTGCCATAGCCTCGAGTCTCTCAGCCATCTGGATCCTCATTGCCAATTCCTGGATGCAACATCCTGTTGGCTACGCGATCAGAAACGGCAGGGCCGAGCTGACCGATTTCATTGCAGTGGTTACCCAGAAATTCGCGGTTTTGACCATTTTACATGTTTTGAGCGCTGCCTACATTCTGGCCGGATTCTTCGTCCTCGGCATATGCGCCTATAATATCCTCAGGAAGCAACACACGGAATTCTTCATCAAGTCCTTCCGGGTGGCCATTGTCTTCACTCTCATCTTTGCCTGTTTCGAGATTTTTGAAGGACACCTGCATGGCGAACTTCTCAAACACACCCAGCCCACGAAGCTAGCCGCCATGGAGTCTCACTGGAAGACCACATCCAGCGCCCCCATGTACCTGTTATCCATTCCCGATCCCAAAAACGAGCGCAACAGTGTGGAGATCGGGAAAGTTCCCTATGTGTTGAGCCTCCTGGCAACTCACTCACTAACCGGTGAAGTCCAGGGATTGAGGGATTTCCCCAAAGATGAGCGGCCGAACGTCTGGCTTGCTTACTTCCCATTTCG
Organism: Deltaproteobacteria bacterium; assembly: GCA_022340745.1. Taxonomy (GTDB): domain Bacteria; phylum Desulfobacterota; class Syntrophobacteria; order BM002; family BM002; genus BM002. The sequence goes on along the minus strand of JAJDNL010000294.1, from coordinate 1,535 downwards.
AATCATGGTAAGCCTTGCGGGGCTTTTTGTCCTACTGACGGTTGTGGGATGGTTTAAACGAAACAAGCTTGAATCCAGTCCACGATATCTGAAGATCATGCAGTTTGCCATTCCGCTCCCATTCATCGCCACCACTATGGGATGGACACTGACGGAAACAGGACGGCAGCCCTGGATTGTCTATGGCCTGATGAAGACCTCGGAGTCAGTTTCGCCCATTGCCGTCTCTCAGGTGGCAACCACGCTGGTGGGCTTTATCGTGCTCTACTCCCTGCTGGGGTTGACGGCGTTTTATTTGATCGCCAAAGTCGCCCGAAAGGGGCCTGAGCCCATTGCTGATTCAAGTAAATGAGAAAGGAGTAAAGAGTCATGTTAGAGACCACCTGGTTCATACTTTGGGGAGTTCTTTGGGCCGTGTATTTTATGCTGGATGGCTTTGACCTTGGCCTTGGAGCACTGATGCCGATTTTGGCAAAAAACAACACTGACAGAAAGATTATCTATAGTTCAGTGGGACCATTTTGGGATGGCAATGAGGTCTGGCTCATAACTGCAGGGGGAGTTACTTTCGCTGCTTTTCCAACAACCTATGCGGTTTTGTTCAGTAGCTTATATTCAGCTCTGATGCTCATCTTGTTCGCCTTAATTATTCGGGCGATCCCATTCGAATTCCGCGAACAGATCGACAATCCTACCTGGCGAAAGCTCTGGGACACCTGTCTGGTCATAGGCAGCTTCTTGCCGGCTCTGCTGTTCGGTGTTGCCTTCGCCAATATATTCAAGGGGATCCCCATTGATGCCAATGGTATTTACCAGGGCACCCTATTCACGTTGCTCAATCCTTACGGTCTGCTGGGAGGGGTACTATTTGTCCTGCTTTTTACCGTCCACGGCGCCATATGGCTGAGCATCAAAACAGAGGGTGAACTTCATGATCGGGCATCATCCATGGCGAAAAAACTCTGGCCGGTGTTGCTGGTTGTGGCCGTGGTATTCCTGGTTGCCACTGGCTTTTCTACCAAACTCTATAACAACTATTTACAGATGCCTCTTCTTTTCGTCATCCCTCTGCTTGCCGTGGTAGGTCTGTTAATGACCAGGCTTTTTGTCGGCAAGGCCGCTTTTTGGAAGGCGTGGTTTGCCTCCAGCCTGACAATCGTTTCCGCCACCCTCTTTGGCGTCGTCGGGCTCTATCCGGCTCTCCTCCCTTCCAGTTTGAACCCAGCTTACAGCATGACCATTTATAATTCCGCTTCCAGTCCTTTGACATTGAAAATCATGCTGGGCGTGGCCCTGGTATTTGTGCCCCTTGTCATAGGGTACCAAACGTGGGTCTATGTTTTTTTCAGACACAAGGTCACAGAAGAAGAACTTGCGTATCATTAGGAGCATGGGGCATGGAGCATGGGGCATGGAGCATGGAGCATGGAGCATAGAGCATGGAGCATGGAGCATGGAGCATGGGGCATGGAGCATGGGGCATGGAGCATGGGGCATGGAGCATGGGGCATGGAGCATGGAGCAAGGAGTCAGGA
>JAJDNL010000283.1 GCA_022340745.1 Deltaproteobacteria bacterium | reverse complement strand
CACTGATCAGTACCTTCTCAGCCTACACTGTCGCATAGAGGCATTAAGGCAGTATCGCAGGAGGGTGAAAAGACGATGGTTTTCGAGAAAGAGAGACGTCAATTTGCACGAGCAGAAGTAAAATGGCCTGTAACTATTATTACCTCTAGCCCAAAAACCCCTGGTGAAATTAAGAATATCAGCCAAGTCGGCGCATCTATGTACTGTCAAGAATTACCACCTACTGGGCAAGAGTTTCGGCTAGAAATCCAGCCTCCTAACCGCCAGTCAATAATAGTCTCTGCCAAACCAATCTGGGCTATTGAGAATGACTCCCCAGAGATTTCCGCCCGTTTTATAATGGGTGTAATATTTGAATACATTTCGGAGGAGGATGTTGAGTTTCTCGGTGATGTAGTTGACAAGGACTGAGATGAGAAGAATTTGAAAAAGCCCTAGATAATAGGGGACGATGTTTACAAATTATACGTATTTTGACTCTGGAGCCATGTACAGCTGGCTAATGGGGTCGGACCAAACCAAGTCTTGCCGCATAGCGCAAAGCGCACGGCGCATAGCGTTATGAAAAGAGAAAATGCAATAATGCCGTAGATCACCGCTTCTTTTGTCTTCTAAAATCTCACGTCAGAAACAACCTCCCTTATCACTGGATGTCTTCAGTCCAGGTCAAGCATCCTCTTCCGTGGGAGCTGTGCGACGCCACAGACTCAAGGTAGGAGTGACGCCATGGCGGGGTAGTGGTTCACAGACTAATCTGTTTGGTGGTGCGGCGCGACCGGCATTCCTACCGCGACACAAACCCTCTAATCGTCTTATTTACCACAGCATTTCTTGTACTTCTTGCCGCTGCCGCATGGGCAGGGCTCATTGCGTCCAACTTTCTTTTCGGCTATCTTTGGTTCTTGTGGATTCAATAATATTTCTAAATCGGTAATATCCTCTGGTTTATTTGGTTCCAATCCAATCGTATAGTTCCAACCGTGTTCTTCAAATATCGATGCTACTTCTTTCAATCTTTCTTCGGTTTGCACATTAACAGCAGCGGGTCTCTTTTCAGTGCCTAATTTTGTCTTCTTTTTACCATCAAAAATTTTTTCCATCTTTTCACCATCAAAAATAGTATAGGATTAACGTATCGCATAACGGCCGAGGTCAGTTATGTAAAAATTCGTAGTTGACCTAACCCCTCCGGACTATTACTCACTGGCTCAAAGAATATCAAGATTTTTCCCACAATTCCACCAGTCGCTTGTCCTGGCCGCAGTGGTAGCGGTAGAACGTGTAACGAAGGGGGATCTTTGTAATAGTCCTGGTGATAATCTTCTGGGAGAAGAAATCCTCACTCGCAGCAGGAAAGAAGAATACGTATTTAATTATGTCTGACCCTATTTGTATTTGCAGTTTTCATCCCACCAAACTGTCTCCACACCCAAGAAAACGTAGTCGCGACAGAACAACTGTGACCAGATCGGTGGGCATCAATTTTGCAGCCCTTCTGTCTCATACAGCTTCATTTTTGTTCGCGGGTATGCCCGTTTCGAAGGCTCGATATTTAATGGCAGCAGTGATTGGTGACGTTTTAAAAAAAGTGAGGACTGCAGTGTCAGACGTTTATAGAGAGAGTTTTTTCAGAAGCGTTTCCCGACAGATACGTCGGTCACGCAAACCAGTCACCATTCTGTTTACCGATGTGGAAGACTCAACCGCATATTGGGATGAGTATGGGGATCTTGATGGTCGGCTGATGATAGACCTGCACAATCGGCTTATTTCCCCGGTGATCAAGAGGTACCGGGGCAAGATTGTCAAGCACATTGGTGACTCCATTATGGCGTCATTCAAGTCACCGAGAAATGCTCTGCAGGCTTCCATAGCTATCCAACAGATCTTGGAGAAGCGGCGAAGTGAGGATGCGGCCTTTCGATTGAGAGTGCGTATCGGTATTCATGCAGGCAAGGCCCTGGTCGAGGGAGATGATATATTCGGAGATGCGGTGAATCTGGCGGCTCGCGTGCAAGGTCTTGCCAAGGGGAATGAGATCTACGTATCCAGCAGGACGGCATCAATGTTCAAAAATGAGGACTTTGCTCTGACAAAGGTGGGCAACTTTCTTCTCAAAGGCAAACAGACCGAAATCGAAATCTATAAATGCGGCTGGCGACAATACCAAGATCTAATTGCGGGAATCGAACAGAATGTTTTTGTGCAGGTGCTGAGAAGGCAGAAATTTGAATTCCTGGTATATTCCTGCGCCAGCGTCGGTATAATCTATTTCCTCTTCATCAATTACCTGCGTTACTTCCTGGCTGACAAAGAGGTGTTGGCCCTGCTTTCCTTGAGGCTGCAGCTTATCTTGGACGCACGCATTGCCATTCCGGTTGGACTGGGGATTTTGACCCTCGTCGGGGTTTTTCTCGCTATCCGGACAAAAATCATTCCCCATCTGGCTCTCAGCCTTTTAAAGGGTGGCTTTGGCTTGGCCATCGGATTCCTCTTGTTTTACGGGCCGGCACATTACCTTCACTACGTTCTCGGCCTCGACTGGAACAAAACGCTGCATCAGTCGAATCATCTCTTCGTCGAAGTGCTTGAAGAGAACGTGATCCTGCACCGAGCACCCGGCGAAGCCTCAGCTGGTATTTTCAAGGTTCCCAAAGGCACTATTCTGTTGCTTGCTGACGTTGCTAAGAAAGGGAAAATGACCTGGAACAAAGTGTTGGTAGGCCGAGGAGAATACGGCTGGATCCCCCGTATAGTTCCCGCAAAGATCGGGGTACCGAAAAGGCGGATTAGCATTGCAAACAAGTTCTATTTCACCTATCTGGATCTTGGCGCTCTGGTTGCGGGCCTAGCTGGATTCTTCTGGGGTGTATTAAGCTTCAGGGTCAGGCCAATCTAACTAAGAGAAAAGGCATAGGGCATAGAGAAAAGATAGAAGGGGCGAATGGTTGTTTAAAAGGCGGATAATTTTGTCCGACCACTGGCCGGGCACATTGTTAAGCAATGCCCCATTCGGTTGTGAAATCTAGGCTGCAGGTATTCTATGCTCTTCATTTTTGCGGTTGAAGATCTCTTGCCAACTTAGGAATTATTTTTCCCAGCGTGTGGGAAAGTGTTTTCCACTTTCTCAATGGCTGGTTTTTGGACAGTAATCTATCTATCAGAAATCTTTACATATTTCATACCTCACTATTCTGGCACAACCTTTGCTCAAACCCTCTGTAACCTCTTGGGTGGCCTAGGTCAACATCTCAACTCTTAGCTGGTCCCCATCGGCAAACCGTGGAAGACCACCTGGGGCAACAAGATTCAGATGGCAATGCACATTACAGCCCGACCTGCGTTCCGTAAAGTGGTGCAGGTGGAAAGATGTTCGCATCTGTTCAGTCCTGCCTAAACTCTATGTCGGTGGCGCCCTCTTGCAATGGCTCAAGGGTAAGGGGCGAGATGGGGATCATGATGCAGGTGACCTCGGCGGTTAATCACAGAAATGGATTGTGAGATGAGGTGGATCGCCCTTCTTGGGGTATTATTCTTGCTCGGCAGCATTTCGGTTCTGGATGCCTCAGCCGAGACTGAAATCGATTCTCAGGTCAGTAGTTCATTTGCATTTTCTGAAAACACTGCAGCTGGTCAGGTGGGAAACCGCACTGAGGTGAATTTCTATGCTGCCGAGGGAACCACGTGGTTTGTCGGGCCAAGTGTCGGCCAGTCTCCTTCGCTGGACGCTGGGTACTTCTTACGGGCCTACAAAAATGGGGATAATAGGATCCACTTTCAACTCTATGTCATACTGAAATCCCGCCACCACTGGTGGTTTTTCGACAGAGCCCTTGATACCAATGGAAACAAGTTGCAGGTAAAGCCAATAGGTGTTGACTGGGAATCAGGTTGGAAAACGGAACATCTGCTCATCCAACTCAGTAGGCCTTACCTGAATCGCCTTGCCACGAAGCTGGGGTTATCTTTGAAGGTTACGGGGAAGCAGGGGGAGATTGTTCTGAACGTACCTAGCTTTTACCTGAAAGGTTTCTTGCGAAAGGTTGATTTCTGGCGCAGAGCGAAATGAATGTAGTTTGAAATGGGATTGGATTTTCCTCATTCCTAAAAGACAACCACCTCCTCTCAATTCACAGCCAGGCACGTTTCTTGCCTAAAACATCCTGAGAACCGCTCAGACCTACCAAAAGAAGTAATACAATTCCAATACGTTGCATAATTTTGTCCACTATTGGTTGTTTACTACCTTTTCCCTCTATCTCCACTTGCCTCATGTGAGTAATAAGAGGATGGACTGATGATACCTTCGCCTACTCCTAAAGATTTAACGGTAATGATTTTCTTGGGTATTGCCTGGTGGTTGTTATTGGTGGCGCTCGTCCTATGAAGCGAGACCGCGGCCCCGATTTTTTGTTGAGTCCATAGAATTGTCACTAGGCCACCAACAGGTAGTTTCATTTGACACAGCCTACTCCAGTATTGTATATCTGAACCAGTTCACGCTCCTACTAGTACTTGTTTCTTGATCGACAATCTTGCAGAACCGCTCAGACCTAGCCAAAAAAGTAATTCATTTTTAATCAGTCGCATTGGTGTATCCATTGTTGCTGGTCTATTGTCGAGAGACCGGGGGGGAGCCTATGTCAGATGAACAGGTGGTTGAACTACTGCAAAGCTGTACCATGCAACCAGAAGATATCGTCCAACTGGAGGATATAAAGTCTAGAATGGAGATCCTCAATGCGATTGAAAAGCGACTACGACTGATAGTGGAAGAGCTAACCCTAACGTCGCATAGCCAAACCGGTAAAAATCGCTAGGCTCGCGTGATAGTGTGCCATCTGCGAGCGTGCTCACCTCGGACAGGATCTCACGTACGATAAGGTACTGTTCATCCTGTCCCAGCCTGCGCGCGCTCCGCCTAAGGCGGTCTCACTCTGACGCGTTTTTCCTCGGCGTGGGTATTCGACGTTAGGGTTTAGACTCCTAGCCACATTAGAACAACATGGTTATATTTAAGCAATCAGCGAACCCCTCAGGTTACGGCATGGTCTGGAGAGAGGAAGAGTCGAACAAATAATCCAGCAAAGGATATTTTGAAAAATGGGATCGAAGACAAAAGATATTACAATCATTTCAGAGAAGTCTGACATAGAAGGCAAACTGAAAATGCCAGGAAAAGTGATGATCCTGGGGTCCTTCACTGGAGGCATAAACTGTAACAGCTTGGAAATCTTTAAAGATGGCAAAGCTGTCGGCAGTATTGAAGCTGAAACTGTCATCGTTGCTGGGTATGTTGAGGGCGAACTGGCCTGCTCCGGTCTCCTAACGATTGCCAAAACGGGAAAGGTAAAAGGGAGGGTAGCATACGGAAATTTGTTAGTAGAACTTGGCGGCCTATTAGATGCTGAAGTTTTTCAATTAGAATCTCGGGACACGAAGTTAGTGCCTTTCCACCCCAAAGGAGTTCATTCCGATTAGTAGGAGAAAGCTTAGAGCTTTTCGGTTTGAGAACCAGCTGCAATACCTGTGGTTGAACCGAGAATAAGAAACTTCCAACTCTCTCTTTCCCTCCTTCAAAGTCTCCTAATAATGTTCTTTTCGTATTCGGGGAAGTAATCACCAATAACCGGCAAATCAAAGCGAGCCAAGATCATAGTATTGCTCTCACGTTCGAGCAAAAATTCAAATGATTCTTCAATCAACGTTTCCGGACTGCTTTTACCTCCCGTCAATTTCTGATAATAATCCTGGGTAAGAGTAACTCGGTGGGTTGTAGTGGCTGTCTCCCTGACGGTGACCTCAAAGGTGTCAGTTTCTTTCTGCGTAACCTCGATCCGGGCCATGATTCAATCCGCCCATATTCAATATTTTCAAATCTGGCGTACGTCAGCTGACGTCAGGGAGAGCAAGATGCTCGAGTTCATCTTGCAGGACTTTGAGATCAGCCAGAAACTGCTTCCTCTGGTCCTCGATGAATTCCCCAGCCAATCGCTGGTAGTATTCGATCCCGGCAAGAAGGTTTTTCTTGAACTTGTTGAAGTACGCCGGTGTACGGAAGGAGAGTTTCAATCTGAAGTTCCTGGTCTCTTCACGGAGGTGGTCTAGGTAGAGCATAAGTTCCTTGATGAACATGTGCGGGCGCTCGTTGTTGGCAAGGAGTGATAGCCTTCCGTAAATGTGTGCTACCATCTCCTCCAGAGTGGAGATTTTGGTAAAATCCAGAATGCTGGGACCGCAGCAAATAGAGGGGGTGGCCGCTGGGTCGATGCCGTACTTCAGGGTCGTACCGCCGCCCAAATCGTGACAGATACAGGATTTGTGGAGCACGCTTTCTTTCACCGCGGCAAGCTGCTCTTCTGACAGTCCTTCCTCCGGGAGGTGTTTGAGTTTACGCTTGACATAGACACGCGAGGCCGGACAGATCGGCACGTCAGTAAATTCAGTGTTCAGCCTCGCGGCCCCTTTCAGACAGGGGCTGCCAGGCTTGCCTTCACGGATATGCTGGCGACGGGCCTCCTCACTGGCGGAAGTACGAAGATTCCAGAAAGGGATCCCTAAAGGTGAGCTGTCGCTCAAGTAAACATCTCCATCCGTGGCGGCAAGAAGTTTCTCCAGGTGGGCGTTGTCGACATTGGTCACTTCAGGTACGAGCAGGAAGGGCGTTCCCCAGCCGGTTCTATCGACCCTGTAATATCGCAGCAAAAACTCGTTCTCAAGAGCTGTGGTGATGCCTCCTTGAACGGTTATACCCACTTCGTGGGGCTCGTTGTTCACCGACCAACCTCGGTCTGCGAGAACTTTGGTGTACGTTGCATGAAGCGTTTCGGTGAGTTCCTGCCTTTTCTCCTTGAACTCCTCCAGGACCGGTCCCAACAAATAGCCGTCGGTGGCAAAGGCGTGCCCACCACAGTTGAGGCCGGATTCGATACGATACTCTGACACCCACAGCCCACGCTTGGCGAGAAACCTGCCCTGTATAGAGGCAGAGCGATAATCGCTCACCTTCAAAATAATCTTCTTTTTGAGTTCGCCGTTGTTGTCGGGAAAAAAGTCGTCGAAAGTGGCCGCGTACGTATAGAGCCGCTGATTGATGCCCGCCGAAAAGACCACTGATGAGTTCAGAGTGCTGTTCGCAAAGCCCCGGAGGGCGGCCATGGCATCAGCGAACTCGGCAGGGAGCTTTTTGCCATCCCAGTAGATGTCGCGGTCAAGCTTGGTCATAATGTTGATGTCGATGCTGCCTGGGACGGCATGTTGGCGCAGATCTTCCTGCATCCGGGCCTTGGCCTCCGGATCGGTGGTTGCAAGCATTTCGTCGTAGGCTCGCTTCAGCGGCGTCTCAGGCAGCATTTCGAAATAGCGTGTAATCTCGCTGCCGTCCTCGAAGGGCGAGGCTTGGAGCTCCTCGACCTGCGGTCGTACCAGCCGGTCCACGAGATTCAGATAGGCCGTGATGCGAAGAGCGCGAGCATCTTGGTCACTGTTCGGGATTTCCTCGTACGGTTCGCCATGCTTCTCACAGTGGAACTTTCTCACCTGTTCGACAAGGACGTCGTCCACGACCGGTATCACCGAAGAGATACCATACTTCGCCACCCGCAGCGGGGTATCAATGGTGAATCCTGTTCCCATAACCGGTATGTGAAATGAATGGCCGCCATCTTTCATTGATAAGCCTCTTATGTAGTAAATAGCATCTCAGCAGGAGGTGCAACTCGAATCAATAAAATTATCAGATGTGGAAAAAGAAGAAAAGTAAAATTACCAAATTGAGAACTTCTTGACCAGAAAATTATGGGAACTCAGCCAAAATTACTGTAATTCTAATTTTTTAGCGAAAGTTGACCACGAGTAGACAGGGGAAGTGGACTATGAAAAATTTTAAGGAGATCTGCGCCGACATCAAGGAAATGTATCATAAATGGCACGACCTGCGGTTTTTTACAGGCTCTCAGGGCTGCTCAAGTTTGCCTTGAAATGCCTGTAACATAATAATATCATGAAATAATTATTGTTGACCTACCCCTGGCGGCTTTCTCCCTTTTCCATTCCTAAAGACCCTATGGCATAAATCCTGCATTTTTCCTCGGTGGGATTGTCTCAAACCTGCGCATATCAAGGTATAAGCAATCTCACAGGGGGAGGCAGACAATGATTAAACGACAAAATCGCATATGTCCAAGGCCAGTACTCAAGTGGCCGGTTTCTGCGCAAGTTGGGGGCGGGATAATGCACGGAGAAACAAGAGATATCAGCCCTCAAGGAGCCTTTATCCACTGCCGAAATCCGCTCAATCTGAATGAAGTATTTGATATGGTGGTGGATGTTCCAGAGAAATCCCTCAATGTCAAAGCTGAAGTTGTCTGGTCAAATATTTACGGCCCCGATGATAAAATCACACCCCGGGGGATGGGTGTTCGTTTTGTGCAAATCTCCAAAGAGGACCGCAGGATCATTGCTCAAAAACTTGACCACTACGAAGTAGGCCAAGAGGCTTGTGACTATCTAGATACGCTAGAGCTTGAATTAAAAGAAAAATTAGTTGATCAACCCAAGATGGGTTGATGCCCCACTTTGTCCTACCGACTATAGCTGAGCTACCTCAGGATTTTTTCCTCTACACTTTCTCATTAAGGTGTCAGGTGTCAGTGTTCCCGCCTTTACCTCAAGGGCTTCAGCGCGGCAAGCAGTGTCCCCGCTGCCGCTTCGCAGCAGACAGGATCTTTGACAGGTTTCGGCTTCTATGTTTCTTTTTCCTGAAACCTGACACCCCGATACTCCACTACTGACCAACGGCGCAAAAAATGATACACTTCTCCATTGCCAATTCTATCGGGTAGTCAAGAGTTCGGTGACGTGAAGGAGAGGCAGGAACTACCGATACTATCCCACTTACACATGGTATGTGGCGGCAGGGAGGGAGGTTGCCATGAAGGGCTACAGTAAGAGCGCGGTAATTGGTCTTGTGTTGCTTTTAGGAATGTATATTTCTGGATTGAGCGCAGGTTTTGCCGAAGAAAAAAGAGCCATTGTAGGGTGGGAAAAGGACAGTGCCTACAACAAGCTTTATGATCTTGATGAGTGGGACAGTTTCAAGGGTAATGTAGTGGGTTTCAAAAAGATCACCCCCCTAAAAGGCATGTCCCCCGGGGTAGCACTGCTCGTCACAGACGGAGACAGTGATGAAGTTGTTACCGTTCATCTCGGCCCCAGCCCGTTTGTTAACCCTAACAGCATCTCACTCAGGCAAGGTGAGAGAGTGAAGGTAAAGGGCGTATGGGCGGAGATTGACGGCAAGGAAGTATTTATGGCCTCCAAGGTGAAAAAGGGCGACTATTATGAATATAAAGTGCGATTAACAAAGGATGGGACTCCTCTCTGGACCATGAGTCCGGAAGAGTTGGCTAAGGAGAGAGCTGGCAAGTGAAAATGCTTCAGCTCGCCCTGTAGAATTCCGCTACGCGCACCCGCTGAAAGTGGGATTCAACAGGGCGAGCGCATTCCCCGTGGCGACTCGACCTGAGCTCGTCGACAGGTCTCGTCGACAGGTCTCGTCGAGAAGTCTTGCTGCAGGAAGCTTCAATGGTCGCGGCTGATTCAGACAACGAGTTCAAACTTAGGTGTGAAAGGACGATGTGACGGACCTGCAAGAATAGAAATGGTCTCAAGGAAGCCAAGGAAAAGGCAGCGGCTGTAATACCGTTGCCTTTTTTCATTAGTCCTAGCAATCCTGGTCCTCTGGACGAGGTCTGAACGCATAGAGCATAGCGCATGGCGCATAGCGAAAAGAAAAGTAAGTGGTAAGTGGAAGACAGTGAACTGTCGCGGAGCCAGCACATAATAGGTTTACCGTTCACCGTTTACTGTTTATCGCACGCTTTGCGCTCTGCGCTTGGCGCTTTGCGTCATAGGGATGGCTCAAAACCGGGTCCTCACCAGATTACTCTAACATGGAAGGTTTTCACCATAAGCAACACTGACACCAAGGTGCGGATGATGGTAGGGCTCCTAGTGATTGGACGTAACTGTTTGAAAACCATTAACTATGATCGAGCCGCCATATGTTTGGCACCGCTTTTGCTTAATGGGTATTGGTCAGAAAAGTTGGGCCATTGGATACTTTTTAGTGCCATTCATGGGCCAGGCTTTTTGAGAGTACCCGCGGGTGATGATCTTGGGACGGCGCATTCCCCGTAGTCCGCCTGAGGCGGACGGGGTTAGCGAGCGAACTACAATAAAATGCGTTAATTCCTTACACTTCGAGGATTCCCTGTCCCGCTAAAGCGGGACTGCAGGGAGCTTCAATGTTCTTGATCTTAATTTTGGAACGACACATATGAGCAATAGTTCCTCAAAGAGCGAACTTAAGAACAGTAGTCCTAAAAAGGAAGCTACTAAAAAACTCGATTTTCTTCTCGATACCATCGATACCGAGGTGGCTAACCTGGCGGACGTTGTGGAAGTGGACGGGCCAATCTTGAATAAGCAATCCCTTGGGGGAGAAGCGTCGACAATTAGCCTCGATGGCGGGGAGACAGGGATGGACAGCTTGGAACTGGACATAAATTTGTTCGGAGCGTCGGATGGACCCCCGCTTGAAGATGAGTCTGTGGATAATCAGGCACAAGCTGCAATGAGCCTCGATGACGGGGCGATAGGGATGGACAGCTTGGAACTGGACATGGATTTGTTCGGAGAGTCGGATGGTCCCTCGCTTGCAGACGAGCCTGCGGATAATCAAGCACAAGCTGCACTGGATGCCCTGAGTGACGCTGAGGATGAAGTTGAAGCCATGTTGGCTAAGGAGGCGTCGACGAACGCCCAAAGTTCTCCTGCAACAGAGACAAGCAAGGAGGCGGTGGATGACGACATTTCCAAGGCGTTAGACGAACTCCTCGCCACCCGTGAAGTGGACGCATCAAAGATCCTTGAAAAACAGGTTGTGCCAAAGCAAAAAAAGGAAGCCAAAAAGTCTCCTGTTGTAGAGGAGCAGCTGTCTGAGGATCTCTTTGACGATTTGGAAAAGGGATTTAAGTCCGCGGGAGATGAGGCTGCCGCTCAGGAACCGAATGGAGATGAGAAGGAGTTCTCCAAAGATCTCTTTGAAGAACTGGGAATGGACTTGCAGAGCGAAGAAGAGGCCGCAACCGCTGCCGAACCGGTTGGCGTTGAGGAGTGGATTTCAAAAGATCAGCCTGGCGACGCTCAATTACGGGCTGAAGGGGCAGGCAAAAATACGGGTGAAGCAGCCACTAAAAGCGGTTCTGAAGAAGAGTTGGCTGATTTGCTAACCGAGAAGATTGAAGCGCTGGTGGCCCGGTTGGTTGATGAACGCTTGTCAGCCATTGCTGAGCGCGTTATTAAAGAAAAGATCAACAAAATTTTCTCATCCATGAAGTAAACTTTCCAATTTTTCACTCTGTATCATTCGAGACAATCCCATCCAGACGAGCTATCCATTTTGACCAATCCCACTTGTTTGTGCTAGGTTGGATCTCTGACTCATAATAGGCGAGGAGGTCTGACCGATGGAGCCAATCAAAGGTCTTCGAACGGTTTCTGGTATCACCGCACTGTGCTTGGTTCTTACCCTTCTTGTTGGCTGTGCCACGACTTCAGAAGATGAAAAAAGCCTAACATACCAGTCACCGCCGGGGACCAAAACGACGATTATCCTCCTCCGGAGTGGTGGCAGGGATGTTTTCAGTGGTGAGGCAGACGACCCCTTGACATGGGAGGGTAGAAGACGGGCTCAGCACTTGCCGGAAGTGATCGGCGACATGGGAGTGAGCGCAATTTACTGTACCAATCTGCGGCGTAACAAGGAAACGGCTCAACCGTTGGCAGACCATCTTGGCCTAGAACCAATCCTGGTATCCCAATCTCGTTTGTTGAATTACAAGAAGCTGTCCAGGGACCTTTTGGATGAATTCTTTACCAAGTACGCCGGGGGCGTGGTGGTGTGGATAGGAAATCTGAATAACCTGGAGGAGATGTACAGATTGCTGGATGGCACCGGTAGTCCGCCAACCAAATACGGCGATGTGTTTATAGTGACCGTACCAGACGTCACCCCACCTCGTATCAAGAAGATGACGTACTGAAAGCAGTCTGGCCGGGAAATACTCTGAACCACTGCATCATGCGGCATTCTGGGAGGGTTTGGGGAGAAGTATAACCAATATCGTCACGCCCACAATCGCGCTCAGAAACGAGCCCACGATGATGCCTACCTTGGCCGCATCCAGCAGGTTTCCTTCCAGAGCGAGGCTGGCAATGAAGATCGCCATGGTAAATCCAATCCCGGCCAAGAAGCCGCCCCCCGCAATGACACCCCAACTTATTCCCTTGGGCAGCCTGGCAAAACCGAGCCTGACCGCCAGCCAACTGAAGACCACAATACCTGTAGGCTTGCCCACTATAAGGCCCAACATCACTGCAATCGCCACAGGATTGGTAAAATCTGAGAACTCGATGGTGACACCGGCATTAGCCATGGCGAATATGGGCATAATGGCAAAACCGACCCAGGGGTGGAGTTCGGTCTCGAATCGCTCCAGAGGCGAAATACTTTTTCGCGCGGCTACTTCCATATCTCTCAGCAAGGCATAACGCTTCTTGGCAGTTGTCAAGCCCTCGCCTTGCAGGAAGCAGCTGGTCTTTTGGGCAATCATCCCCAAACGCCCCTCACTTACCCAGGCTTTTGTCGGGGTGAGAAGTCCAAATATGACTCCGGCAATGGTTGCGTGGATGCCGGACTCATGAAACGCGCCCCAAACCAGAACCATAAAAATAAGGTAGACTGCAATATTGCGGACGCCGATCTGCATCAGCGCAAGCATCACTCCTATACCGACCACGCCAAGAACCAGGGCCGTCAGATTGAGGCTTGCCGTGTAACCGATGGCGATCACCAGGATGGCACCAATATCATCGGCAATGGCGAGAGAGAGCAGCATAACCCGAAGACTGCCGGGAATTCGGGAACCGAGAACCGTAAGACAGCCAACAACGAATGCGATATCTGTGGCCATGGCAATACCCCAGCCTCGCTCGCCGGGAGCCCCGTGCTGGAAAAAGAGATAGATGGCGGCCGGCACCAGCATACCGCCAATTGCTGCAGCAAGAGGAAGCGCCGCCTGCCTTAAGTCCTGGAGTTCACCAATTACCAGCTCACGTTTGACCTCAAGTCCGATAACAAAGAAAAAGATCGCCATCAGACCATCGTTGATCCAGTGTTGCAGTGAGTGATTCATTTGGAAGGAGCCGATCCTGAACCCCAGTGGTATTTTCCAAAAGGCAAGGAAACGTTCTGCCAGGGGAGAGTTGGCAAGAATCAGGGCCGTGAGGGTTACCACCAGCAGCACGATCCCGCTTGCAGCCTCAATGTGCAAGAAGCGCTTGAGCGGATCGACAACGGTGTCGATTGGATCTCTAGGGAGGCCGGGGGGGTCTTCGCATGTTCCCGTGTTCATGACCATAGTACAGTTATCCTCAGGG
>JAJDNL010000275.1 GCA_022340745.1 Deltaproteobacteria bacterium | reverse complement strand
GAGCTCAAGGATCAGGGGTCTAGGAATCAGATCGGGACGGAGGCTCATTATCTGGCCAAATTTGATATAGGTTGGGCCCAGATCGACCAGCATGTGGCGGATCCGCTCCCAGGTACTCATCTCCCGATCGACCTTGCGGATCTTTTCAAAAATTACCTTGCCCGGCAGGTCCAGTCGCTCCACCACGTCATCAAACCCGTAGCGGAAAAGGGTTACGACGATGTCCTTGAAGCGACCCAGATGCATTACCGCCTTGATCTCCACCCTCTACTCCTCCGTCACTTTCTCCAGCACGGCAAGCCGCTTTTCCAGACTCTCCACCTGTTCTTTTAAATCCTGGAACTCTCTCTTGCTGCCAATGTCAAAACTATCCAGTCCTTTCCGCACCGTTTCTGTCATCTTGTCCTGAATATCTTCCCACTGGTGCCTGCCACTTTCCACCAGATCTTGTGCCAACCGTTCTGCTTCATCTTTGGAAATCTTACCCTCGTCCACCCAACGTTTGGTTGCCTCCTCCACCTTTTCCTTGGTCACCACGGCAGCACCGAGGCTGGCCAACATACTCTTCCGGATCATTTCTAGGACTGACATAAACAAACCTCCTTGTGATGCTGGTGCTCAACTGAGCTCCGGCAATTATTACATGTGGTCCTCGAGAAGAACACCACCAACAAACGCTTCATGTTGTTAACTATATAATTTAATTCTAGGGACCTCCTCTTGGAAAGTCAAACAAAGGATTTGTCCGAAATCAAGTATGCCAGTTATACCTCTTATATCTAGCTCGGATATTCCATGAATTGCTGTCGTGAGATCACGTAGATGGGCGTGCCACCGGGCAACCGCAGGGCGTTGGTTCCGAGGCGTACCTGAATGGTACGTCGCAGGGGCCGACACCCGAGGACGCCAGGAAGGACGGCCATATTCGTGGTCGCAGCAAGTGATTCATGGAATATCCGAGCTACACAAAGCCTAATTCTCTTTACCTTGAACTAGACCTTCTCTTTGCTTACAATGGTCCTAATACCATGTCCTGAGAAGATGGGGAATTGCCATGAATAAAACGATAGTCATTGATGATGTAACCCTGCACATGAGCCATCCCGATGAATTGCCCATGAAGTGGGTGGGGCAAAAGGAACTCATGGACCAGATCCTTGCCGCCTGGCTTGTAGTCGGCCCGGAGGACCTGCCTTTGCATCCCCGCCTCCTCGGCAAACCTGGAGTCGGCAAAACCACTTTAGCCTACGCTGCTGCCAAGAAACTGAACCGCGAAGTATACATGTTTCAGGCGACCATGGACACACGCCCCGAGGATCTGCTGGTTACCCCGGTTATTTCCGAAGCAGGGAAGATACAATACGTGGCCTCCTCCATCGTCACCGCCATGATCCGAGGGGGAGTAGCTATTCTAGACGAGGGCAACCGGATGAGTGAAAAAAGCTGGGCTTCTCTGGCGCCCTTGTTGGACAGCCGCAGATACGTGGAGTCAATTGTCGCCGGAATCAAGATTCACGCCCATGGCGATTTCCGCATCTGCGCCACCATGAACGATGACGCCAGCACCTTTGAACTACCGGAGTACATTCACTCTCGCTTGCAGCCACAAGTGTTCATTGATTTCCCGGAACGTGACGAAGAAAAACTGATCCTGGCCCAAAACCTTCCTTTCGCCGATGAGACAATTCTCAACTATGTTGTGGACTTTTTGCAGATGAGCCACCTGGCCCAGGAGCGCTATACAGTTCGCGATGGTATCAACATTGGGCGTTACGCCCTGAAACTGCTGTCCACGTCCCGAAAACTGAAATGGCCGCGACGCGCACCACTATCTCCCAAACAGCTTCACAATTGTATTGACCAGGCCATTCACTTGATTCTGGGGGAAGAAGCACGGCAGTACCTACCGTCACCATCTGAAGGTGACGATTGAGGAATTGAGAGATTATTTGGGGTAAAATCCATCATCTTTTCTCATCCTAAACCGTAATTCCTCAATTCCCCAATTCCTGAATTCCTCAATTGAGATACGCAACTATGAATCAGGAACCTGGCATCTTTTTTGAGAACATTTGCTTCGTACCGGTGATTCATGGTCGGCTTGAATTCGCCATGGCCGTCATCCGCTGGTTTGCCCGCTGGCAACCGGATGCGGTGGCAGTGGAACTTCCCGGGACACTGCAGGAACCATTGCTCAACGGCCTCAGACGGCTGCCGCTGCTCTCGGTTGTGCTTTATAAAGAAAAGGACGGTACTCACGTTTACTTGCCCCTGGAGCCCACCGACGGTGTGGTGGAAGCGGCTCGCCTTGCTTTAACGCATGATCTCCCCCTCCATTTCATTGACCGAGATCTTGAGTCTATGCCTCAGATAAACGAAGCATTTCCGGATCCTTATGCTATACAACGAATTGGCCACACCTCCTACTGTCAGGCGTACGCGGATCAATCCACTGAGAGAGAGGCAACTAGGCAGGATATTTTGCGTGAAACCAACATGGCTTACCATCTTCAGATGCTGAGAGAGAAGCATCAACGTATTCTCTTTGTCTGTGGTATCAGCCATTACCCTCGCATTATGGCCCTGCTTTCGAGCGCTCAGGCTCAGCCTATCGGCCGCCAGCGTCGCGATGGGGTAATCCTCGCTCATCTGCATGAACGTTCCAGCCGGGAAATCATGTCCGAGATACCCTATCTTGCAGCCGCTTTCGAAACACAGCGGCATGAACTTTTGACCCTTTGGCGGAAACAACCGATGGCTTCTCCTCCCCTGGATCGGTTGAACCAGCATGAAACTCTTTTCCAGGATGCGGCCCGCCAACACCTGCAAAACTCCCAGGAAGAAGTAACACCCCAACAGCTTGCAGTGCTCCGTCGTTTTGCCCGAAACTATGCACTTATTCAGGGCTTTCTTGCTCCCGATTTCTACCAGCTGGTCGTTGCTGCCCGTGGTGCTGTGGATGACAACTACGGTTACGAGATCTGGGATCTGGGAAGCCGATACCCGTGGCAGGAGGAGAATCCAAACCTTCCCACCATTGAGCTTCGCGGTGAAGACCTTTTCTTGAACCAGAAAAAAATCCGTTTCCATCGCCGTTTCCGCACCATGCGTCGCCGCCTTGTGCCAGTTCCTGCTAAGAAAAAGCGATCGCAGGAACAACGTCCGGGAGAATGGCAGCGCCAGTGGCAAGGGCACATGATCTGCTCCTATCCCCCGGAAGATATTGTCATCGAAGGCTGGGGCCACTACATCAAGAAAAAGGCCGGGCAGATCCTGGCCGCGGAGAACAGCAGGACTGTCCCTTTCACCAGTTCTCTTATGGATGGGATCGACTTACGCGAAACAATTCGCAACTGGCACGAGGGCAAACTCTATGTAAAAGAAAACTGGTCTCTGCGCGGAAAGGTGGGCTCAGTGGTGCTCATCTTTGATGAAGACCAGCCTGCCGCAGATGAGCCTGAGAGATTCCCTTGGCGCGTGACCTGGCTGGGTGAACATGAGCAGGAATCGGACATGGCATTTTATGCCACTCCATCAGGCCAGCACCTTGTCGGACCAGGAATATCGCGCTGCCAGTACGGTGGCTTCATGCTTACCTATCCCCCCATGCGGGTATACGACATTTGGCAGGACTCGTTTTTTGACATCGCCAGCACCAAGTCGGAACGACTGTTGCTGGCCGCGATCGACTATTGCGAACAAGCCCAGATTGCCTACATTGCCGCCAAGCCCCCCCGGAGCTGGTGCCACACGGTGGCAAGCCGTTACCGCAAAAAAATCATTTATTTACCCATTGGTATGTTTTCACCGGTTTTTCTCAAGAGGATTCGCACCTTCCATGTGCTGGACGGCCATCACGTGCGGGAGGTTGCCGGTGAGTATATTTAAAGAAGGAGACGGGAGTCAGAATCTAGAATTCAGAATCCAGGAGAAAAGCATTTTAATCTCAGCAGAGCTCCTGGCTCCTGACTTCTAACTCCTAAACAATTTGGTTAGGCTCTTTGCCACATGGTGGAGCACTTGCCAACAGCTGCTTTGCAAAATTAAGAGCTTTTCGCTAAGATGCCCTATCTCCTAAGCTCGAGGTATTAAGTATGAGAAGAATTGTCTGCATGGCTTTTGCCCTGTTTTTTCTCTGGACCCTACCCTGCGGTGCTGAGAATTATGTGCTCGTGGGTCAGATGGGATCCGAGATCCGATACGAACTTGAGCAACGGGTAACCCGTAGCCCAGGGACTCAGAAGCTGGTCTTGAGTTTCGTGGTGCCACCGAGCTTTGAATCTCCTACCTATCGACAGCAGATACAGGGCTTTGATCTCGTTTTTTCCCCCCAGCCCAAGGACAAGAAACGCTCGCAGGACAATCGGGGAAATCAGATCATTGTCGCCACCTGGAAGCCAACTCCGCCTGAAATCACTGCTCGCATCTCATTCAAGGCCCAGAACCGGACAAATCTCGAGAAATTACAGACGGGGACTCCCTTCCCTCTGGGCAAGATTCCGTCTGACCTCTCACCCTATCTTTCTCCTACTAAACAGGTGCAATCGGATGATCCTCGTATACGAAAACTGGCCAAAGAACTCACCCAGGATGTGACCACCCAGTTCGATGCGGTCCAGCGCATACTCACCTGGATAGTAGACAACGTGCGCTATGTTACTCCTCCAGCAAAATATGATGCCCTTTACGGCCTGGAAGCACGCAAAGGAAACTGCCAGAATTTCTCTCACTTGAGTGCAGCTTTAATGCGGGCGGTGTCCATTCCTGTCCGCATTGTCAATGGGGTAACCCTCGACAAGCCCTTCAATGTCTCCCGGAAAGGCGGTGTACTCACCTTCAAAATGGGACAAGGTCGCCACTCCTGGATCGAGGTCTGGTTCAAGGACTTGGGTTGGGTGCCTTTCGATCCACAGCAAACCGAGCTTTTCGTTTCCAATCGCTACGTAAGAATTGAGATCGGCATCGACAACAATGAAACCATCAATGATGGCCTTTTGCGCTGGTCGCAGATATCGGGAAGCAAAGGAAAACCCAGGCTGCAGGAGTCCATCAACGCCGATTTTGACAGCGACCAGGTTAACCTTTCGGGCACTCGCCAGCAATACGGACCGCGGAACCTGCTTCTCGTTCCCCCTGTTCAGGCAACGTTTACCGAAATAAAGGTGCCACCGCCGCCACCGCCGCCGGTGATAACCGAACCTGAGCGGCGCAAGCTCCGGTATCGCGTGCCCTTTCTCTTTGGCAATCTTGAGTTCCCGGAAAACGTTGATTTCGCCTTTCCCCGAGGCGCGGCAAGTACGGTGGGCACTGACCGCTACCAAATGACCCGCAATTTCGTGGTGGAGACTGCAGAGTATGTCACCACCAAATTAATTCAGTATGCTCAGGTTTTTCAGCTTCGCAAACCTGTTAAGCTTGGGAAAATAGGTCTGGCACTTCATAATTTTGGCGGTGACGGGCAACTCTGGCTTGAACTCCGGCAGGACGACAACATGAAACCTGGAAAGGTGATTGGTACGAGTGATTTTATAAATCTGAATCAGCTCTCCCTGAAACCGGGCTACCGTTGGGTGGATTTCGACTTCGGCCGGGAAAAGCCCGAACTCATGCCGGGGAACTACTGGATAGCCTTGGGATTTACTGGTAGCCCTATCGTTAACTGGTTCTATACCTATGGTAAACCGGTGGGACCTGTTGAGGGCACGCGCTACAAAGGGGTGTATCAGTCCGACTGGAGCAACGCTCTCAGCTATGAGTTCAATTATCGAGTGGTTGGCCTCACGGTGGAGTCCACGAAGTAATAGGTAGCCTGCGCTCGGCGCATGGAGCATAGAGCATGCAGTAAATGAAGACAACATATCACCCTCCGTGCCCTATGACTAATGTATGGTGCTTAGTTCTCAGTGCCTAGTCCCTCTCCTTCCTCAACCTCTTACAACAAATGACAGCGAAGCGTAGTGACCTAATGACGGCGAGGCCTCGTGACAAATGAGAAATTAAGAAATGGATAATGAGAAAAGACCTGTTCCTGCTGCCTGCTGCCTGCTGCCCTCTGCCTTCTGCCCGCTTGCCCTGAGCTTGCCGAAGGGCTCCCCCTGCCAACAGCCGGCTGTTTTTCGCAACTATCCCTTGTCCTCTGTTCTGTGACGAGTTACAAGATTAACCTCAATGTCGGATCAACTCCTCCAAAGCGCGACTTTTACAAGAACGGTCCGACCTCCGATGACCTTTACAAGGAACGATTCTAATGGAAATTTTAGCGCTCGTAGGTTCACCCAGAAGGCTCGGCAATAGCGAATTGATGGCCAAGGAAATCAGCCGACGCATTCCCGAGCCGCACCGATTAAAGCTTGTTCGTCTTCCGGAGATGGACATCAGGCCCTGTCGGGCATGTTACACCTGCCTATTTGATGAGCACACATGTCCTCAAGCGGATGATTTTCCCACAATCCTCGAAGCTCTGCTCCAGGCCGACGGCCTCATTTTGGCTGTTCCGGTCTACATGCTTGCGGCCAACGCCAGTCTTAAACAGTTTCTGGATCGAGGTCTCTCATTGTATGGGCACTTTGAAAAGCTCTGGGGGAAACCGGCGGTGGCCGTGGCCATTGCCGGCATCCCAGGAATGGAGGGATATACTAAGCTTTGCCTGGACAGTGCCCTTCGGCTTATGGGGGCCCAGCCCCAAGCCAGCGAAGTGGTTTACGGTGCCCTGCCGGGAGAAGTGTTTCTGAACCAAGACAACCTCAAGACTGCTGAAAAGCTGGCTAACGCACTTTTCGGCCCACCTCCAGAATGGCAGGGTGAGTCTTGGCGCTGCCAAGCATGCGGCGGCGACACCTTTCGATTTCTTGGATTAGAGCAGGTTCGCTGCATGACCTGCAGCAGTCCGGGGAAGGTTCTGATAAAAGAGGGTCAGGTCGACTTTGCAGTGGATGCTCACGAAGACCATTTTTTCTTAACCTTAGAGGGTGCCCGGCGTCATCTTCACTGGCTCCAGGGCATGAAAGGGAGATTCCTTGAAAAAAAGAAGGAGCTGAAATCCATCTGTCTGGATTATCTCCACGAGGGCGAGTGGCTGGAAACCACACGAAAAGAAAACAAAGGTGCACCAGCCTCCTGATGATGGAAACCTCAGGTTCAAGTTTTTTGTTGCAATTTTGTGATGTTTTTTCTAACTTGATTGACTAGCGTTTTTTCCTTCGCACAGTCCAAGCCTTGTTCACGGGAACACTGCTTTTCACCAGAGGAAAGACTCTTTTCTCTTTCCGCTATTCTCTTCCGGCTGTGCAATTTTTGTCTAACCTCAACACAAAGGCGAAGGTATGACCTGAACCAGTTCAAGCAATGACGAGTAACTGCATAAGATGAAATCACTTGGCAAACATTTGATCATCGAGTTGTTTCAGTGCGACAGCACCCTCCTGAACGACGTCAAAACCCTTGAACACCACCTCTTGGCAGCGGTCCAACTTTCCGGGGCCACCGTTATCCAGCCATTCTTCCACCAATTTTCTCCCCATGGCATCACCGGGGTTGTGGTAGTCGCGGAGTCTCATTTCGCGTTGCACACCTGGCCTGAATATGGCTACTGTGCGGTGGATATCTTCACCTGTGGCGATACTGTCAATGGCCATGTGGCACTCGACTACCTGAAAAAAAACCTTGGAGCCGCCAATGCTTCTGTCATGGAGATAAAACGTGGTGTCCTGGATCTCCCCCAGTCTGAAATAAGGCACAAACCAGACCAGGATGCAGCATGACTGACCCTATTTGGTTTACCGAGGATGGCGCCACAAACGTCGTCGTCCGCTATCGCTGCCTGCGCCCCCTCTACTCCGGCCGTTCACGCTACGCCAAGATCGATATCGTGGACACGGTGGAATACGGACGCATGTTATTTTTGGACGGCATAGCCCAATCTGCCGAACAGGACGAGTTCATTTACCATGAAAGTCTCGTCCACCCAGCCATGCTTATCCATCCGAATCCAAGGAATGTTTGCATCGTCGGCGGCGCTGAAGGCGCAACCATCCGGGAGGTTGCCAAGTATCAAGAGGTTAATCGGATTGTAATGGTTGACATTGATGAGGAGCTGGTGAATGTCTGCCGGCAGCATTTAAGCTCCTGGAGCAAGGGAGCATATCAAGATCCGCGTCTGGAGCTCCACATCGGCGACGGCCGGGAGTTCCTTGAACAGACAAAAGAGATTTTTGACGTGATTATTGTGGATCTTAATGATCCCACCGAAGATAGCCCGGCAGTGTTTCTTTTCACCAGTGAGTTCTATCAACTGGTTAACCGCTGCCTGAGCAGGGAAGGGGTCGGTTGTTTCCAGGGGACGGATTTGCAGGTAACGCGACTCACACTCCACGCGAGAATGTATAACACCATATCCTCTGCATTTAAGTTCGTCGTGTCCTATCCTTACATGATGCCCTCGTTTCATGCAATGCACAGCGTCATTCTGGCTTCCAAGGAACTTGATCCGTTGACCCTAGATCTGGGGAAAAGGCTGCAGAACCGAGACCTAAGCCTTCGGTACCTTTCCCCCTCCTTCCTCCAAGCCCTCTTTCGTATGCCTGGTTACGTGGAGGAAGCCTATAAGAAGCATCAGGAATTGATTACCGACGCCAAACCTACGCCTTATGAAACCTAGTCCGTTGTTCCGCCGCAGGTGGATCAGTTGTCCCTTGCTCACATCGTTCAAACCGTTGAAATCATAAAAAAGGAGTCAGGAGTCAGAATCCAGAATCCAGTAGGAAATCTGTGAATTTGCAGTTCGAGATTATTTAGCTTATGCCCCCGTCTTTTGTATTTCAAATTCGCAATTCGCAATCCGAAATTCGCAATTACCTCCCTATGCTCCATGCCCTATGCTCTATGCTTCTTAAACCACGGACCACGGACGACTAACAAACCGTATGCGGTACAAGCTAGCTAATCAGTATCCTCCGTGTTATCGGCTGGTCGCTCCATCAAGAAAGCATCCTCGCCATCCTGGTAATAGCCGTCTATTCTTGCCTTAATACGAAAATCAAGATTCAGGTAGAACCTCTGGGCTCCTACGTTACTTACCCTAACCTCAAGGCGGAGTGATTTTCCGCTGCAGTGACCAATGACCTTCTGTATTAATCTGGTACCGATGCCCTCACGCCTCTTCTGAGGCCTCACAGCCATGGAAATTATGTGCCCATCTACTCTGAAGACAATGTAGCCGTCTATGTGATTGCTTACAGTTACAAGAAAGGTGTGGGGATATTGCAGAGAGAGAAGCCATAATTCCTCACGGTCGTATTGGGATTTAGGAAAAGCCTGAGCTTCAATCTGCAAGAGCTCATGGAAGTCTTTTGGACGCACCGGTCTGATCATGCTGATTCACTTCTTCTTGTCACCTATTATACAATATAGGTCCGGCTACTACGAAGAGACACGGAGACGCGGGGAATGGGAGACGCGGGGATTAAAAACCAAAAAGCGATACGCATTAAGGAATGAAGAGAAACCAATTCATGATGGCCTTATTCTACTTTGGAAAAAGAGACATGGACTCTTTCAGTACAAGCTATCTTTCGCTTACATTCTTCCTGCTCCGCGTCGCAGCGTCATCACTGTGTTTGTTAGATTGCTTCTTTCTTACAGGGCTTGCACGTCCTTTCAACCCCCTGCTCGCCAGTACTAAATCTTCAGATTCTCTGCCAGCTGGCGCAAGTTCTCTTCAGCATACTGCAAGCGGTGGTTGACTATGGCTAAGTCCTCTGTGTCATCAACCTGGCTGGTAACTTTCTCCCGGGCAGCCTCTTGAAGATGTTCGATATCAACCATGGTCGCGTCGCCAAAATCTTGAAACAACTGGATAAGACCCTGAGTGTACTGTTCTGTGAATGAAAAAAGATAGGCAAACTTGAAGTTTTGGCGGTAGTCTTTAAAGGAGGTGAGTAACTCTTTTTGAGTTTCTTTCTTCACCAGAGCAACAGCTTCCCGAAACACCTCTTCGTTAGACCCTGCCGTATCTGTTGTTTTCCGACGGAGAACCCGACTCTTAAATCCTGAAAAAACCTGACCTAATCGCCTTAACCCGAACCGTAACAGAATTGATCCCCGCCCTAAAGCCCCCGAGCGCTGTAGAAAAGCAGAGAAAGGTGGTGGTGCTATGGTCGGCCTTCTGGGCTCCGGCAGTGTTTCCGGCGCTACCAGACTGAGTGTCAGACCTGATTCCGTCAAGGTTTGCTGATATTGCCGGAGAGCCTGTCCCATGAGGTCCCAGTAGCCGGCAGCCGCCTCCATGAGTTTATTCTCGATAAGCTCTTCTTCGCTTTTGGCAAAGTCAATGATGCGTAAGTTAACCTTGTCTATAATATGTCGTGATAGCATCTGCCTAAAGTCGTGGTAAAACAGATAAAGATTGGCGAGCCACTTCTTGGTTTCCTCTGCCTTGGTCTTATTAAAACTAGCCACCTGATAGCGTTCTATCATTTGCATGGTATCGTTGATAACTGGTCCGTACTTCGTGTCAAAATAGGAATCAACCGCAGACCTGACTTGTTCTTTTAGCGAGTTGCGCAAGCCGTCTAGAGTGTGCTCCACCGTACCGATTGCCGCCTTCACAGATTGTTGGCGCATCTTGATTTCATCAGCCAAAGCTTTGAGCTCTTCCTGGTCTTTCGAAAGTAATCTCTTCCGAGTGTTTACCGAATCCTTCATACTCCGGGTTACCCGCTGTAGATGACTCAGCACTCCACCGTAAAGAGCTCGACTACGTTGGCGGTTTACCAGATTCTTCAGATCATTACAGAACAGTTCATATCCTCGCTGTGAGAACTCAACCATTTCCTCTTCTTCATGCCAGCCCTCCAACCGTTTCCCTTCCCGTGGGGACAACTCGTCCCTACTGTTTACTTCCGCCAGTAGCTGAAACAGGGCAGAGAAAGAGTAAATCTTGGCTTCTGGCGCCAGCAGTCGAAGCTCTGCGCCTACCCTCTCCTCCAACCGCTTCAGACTCTCCATATCGTCATGTTCGTCTAAATCAACATTCAAAACAAAAAGCGTTTGGGGAAGAAGTCGGAGTATCTTTATGGCTTCGAGGAGTTTCAAGTCAGCCTGCCGAATCCCTACCCTGTTGCTGATAAGGTAGAGGATGCAATGGCTGCTGAGCAGGTATTCCTGCAGCATGGCAAAGTGAAGGGGATTGGGGGAATCGCTTCCTTGACAGTCACCGAGTTCCACCATCTCACCCAGCCACGAAATGGGCAGTTCCAATTCCATATCCCGAAGGTAAACTGCCTGCGATTCCTGACTGACAAAATCCTGGTGCTTCTCAAGCTCCTCTGCGGTGAACTCCATCCGTACGGGTTCACCCCGTACATGACCGCTCAGTTCACTGTACCCATTCAAGTAGCCGTTAATAAGCACTATATTGGGCTCGAATGTTTCCCGGCCAACAAAATTCTCGGGGCTTACCTCTTGCATCAACTGCTGAAGATTAATCCGATCCTCATCCCTCCGCAGGTCTATGGGCTCTGCTCTCTCAGAGCCTCTCTGCAGCGCTACCATAGACAGAGCTTCGTTGACTTCTGCATTAA
This sequence comes from Deltaproteobacteria bacterium, assembly GCA_022340745.1. Taxonomy (GTDB): domain Bacteria; phylum Desulfobacterota; class Syntrophobacteria; order BM002; family BM002; genus BM002. The sequence continues at coordinate 1,607 of JAJDNL010000275.1, read as the reverse complement.
TCTCTTCCCAAGACTTGATCTCAACCCAGCCTTTTTCTTCTGAGCCTAATCGAATCCGAGTGATAAAGGCTGTGATGATCCCGGCCCCCCGCTTGAGTAAATCTCGACCCTGCATGGCATTGATGAAGGTGCTCTTGCCGGCTTTCACCGGCCCCACAACAGCGATCCTTAGGGTCTGGTCCTGCAGAGACTCAGATACGGCTTCGATACTGCGGCGCCACGAACTCAGTTGGGCTGAATCATCCGGAAAAAGAGGTGACAGCTCTGCTATCAACGTCTCCAGAATGTGCGTTAGATTTTCCAGACTAGCCTGCTCTTTATGATTGTTCCGCATAATCGATATCAAGGATCTCGAGGTTTTTTACGCCACCAGGGGTACGGACCTTAACCTCATCCCCAAGCTCTTTGCCGATGAGCGCACGGCCGATGGGGGAGGTCACCGAAATCGTTCCTTGAGCCAGATCTGCTTCATATGGTCCCACCAAACGGTACCGCACTTCTTCTCCGGTATCAAGGTCTTCCAGGTCCACTGTACTACCGAAGGTCACTCGGTCAACCGGGCCCTCCGAAATCTCAACTATCTCACACTCGCCGAGCTTGGAATGAAGGTCGTTGATTTTGCCTTCGACCAAAGCCTGCCTTTCTTTGGCTGCCTCAAACTCAGCATTTTCACTGATGTCGCCATGCTCACGAGCCTCTGCTATCGCCTGGATAACTTGAGGCCGTTCTTCCTTCTCAAGGCGTTGCAACTCGGTGCGCAAACGATTATACCCTTCCCGAGTGATGGGAAAGCGATCCATAGTTAACATCCTCCTTAGAAGCGCATTTTGTCCCGATTCCGATGGCGGGCTCTGGTTCTTCAGAAAAATGGAAAGCCCCGGCTCGACTCCAGCCAGGGCGTCTCCCACAACATCTCTTTTTTACCTAACCAGCACTAACCTGTCAAGCCCGTAAAGTCGCTTCGCTCAGTGGCATAGAGCATGGAGCATAGGGTAAATTTCGAATTGCGGATTGCGGATTGCGGATTGCGGATTTAAAAACAAGTAGTCAGGAGTCAGGAGGAAAAGAGCATAGGGCACGGCGAAATGTAGCAGGCAGAGGGCAGATAATTCAGACTATTGAATATCGAACAATAGAACAAGGAACCGCAGAATGATGAAGTTATTACTTCAAAATTCGAAATTCCTTGTTCGATATTCTGCGGTTTAAAGAGGAGGCAGCTCAGATGAAGTCCATCTTAATTGGTTTTCTGCTGAATTCTGAATTCAGGATTCTGACCTCTGACCTCCGACCTCTGATCTCTGTCCTCTGTCGTCTAATCTCTGCCTGCTGCCAGCTGTCTTGCTCCATTCTCCATGTCGTTTCGATCAGGTTATTGCTGGAATATCAACCCTTTGGTAAATAGGATGCTCGGCCAGCCGAAAGAGTCCTTCCGTGCCAGGCGGCAGTCGGTCCTTGCGCCCTAGCACCAGAAGTCCGTTGGCAACAAGGGCCTGGTGAAATCGTCTGGTAATCTCGTGTTGAAGAGAGTCGGTGAAATAAGTGTAAACCAGGTTGCGGCAAAAAATCAGATGATTATGCAACGGCGGAGCTTCCCAGATCAGATT
>JAJDNL010000247.1 GCA_022340745.1 Deltaproteobacteria bacterium | reverse complement strand
GGTGAAGTCTATGGTGATGCTGGTCAACATTAAGGGATGACAAAGATGTATCAGTTCACTCGTTCGTTTCGCAGCCATGATACCGCTCAGTCGAGCCACACCCAGGACGTCACCCTTCTTTACATCCCCACCGACAACGAGTTGTAGGGTTTCCTTTTGCATGCGAATCCGTCCCCTGGCAACCGCTCGGCGCTCAGTAACTTGCTTAGATCCCACATGCACCATTCGTGCCTGACCAGATTCATCAAAATGAGTTAGTTCTGACATGGTTCACACCCTTCGTCGCAAACTTCGTAGCGAACGTCTTTTAGAAGGAGTCAGTAGCCAGTAGTCAGAATCCAGGAGATAAGAGAACTCTGTTATGGACCTCTGGCTCCTGATAGTTTCCTTGTGCCTTGAGCCTCCTGGGCTATGTTAGATTCGATGTAATTTGAATATTTACATAAAGATCACCCGATTGATCATTGAACTCGCCACCGTCTCCCTCGCGAGAAATTTTCAGGCGAGTGTTGTTTTGTATTCCGGCTGGAATATCTACCAGGAAATCCTTTTTGACCTCACGACGGCCCTGGCCATTGCAAGAATCGCACGAGAGCGAACGAAGCCTCCCTTTGCCATTACACTTTGGGCATTCTCCGGTTGCGGTAAATATTCCTGAAGTTGCGGTGTACGTGCCACTTCCACCGCACCAAAAACACGATTGCAATGTGGAGGATGGTTTGACACCATTTCCCTGACACCGGTGACAGCTTTCCATGATGTCAATCTGGATGCTTTTCCTGGCACCATTGGCGGCCTCTTCATGGGAAAGCTCAAGTTGATAGCAGAGGTCAGCTCCGCGTGATGGGTGTCGCTGAGATCCGGTTCCACCAATACCAAGGAAATCAAAAAATTCAGAGGAAAAGGTTCGCAAGACGTCCTCGGTTCTCCTAAAACCTCGATAACCGCGTTCTCTGAGGCCCTCATGACCTTTGTGGTCGTAAAGGCGCCGCCGTTCTTGATCACTCAAAACATGGTAAGCCTCGGCCACCAGTTTGAACATTTCCTCTGAAATTGGGTCGCCCGGGTTGCGATCAGGGTGATACTTGAGAGCAAGTTGTCGGAATCGTTTCTTGATATGCGCGAAAGAGGCACCCTCCTCCAGACCAAGAATTCCATAGTAATCTCGACTGCTCGTCATAGCAGCACCGCCAGTAAAACCAACACTGTTCACCTGAAATCAGACGAAAGAACCTTTGCGATACGGAGAAGATTAATGATACTGTTTTCTATAATTGAATACAATGGCAGAATCCAATAGCGCGACAGAGATAAGCGTGCAATGGCTTTGCAGGTACAAGTGGCGAGCTGTTTTGGGATGCTTGAAGAATAGAAATTCCAAATAACAAATCACAAATATCAAACAAATCACAATGACCGATATTTCAAATTCCAAACCCGTTTTGGTCATTGAGTATTGGAATTTGAGATTTGTTTGCAATTTGGTGCTTGGGATTTGATATTTTGCAATGCTCCATGACTCCAGCAGACTGCCACCGAATTTTGTTTTCACAGTAGAGAAGGCAAGAAAGGTATAGATAAGGAAAGAGGTGCCATGAACAGTGAAGGAGTGAGGGAAAATATTTTGGGCTAGTTCAGAAATATAACAAAGGCGGTGAATATGGCCTAAAGGGGGGCTATTGTCTATGAGGACTTCGAATCAGTGGTACCTTCGAAGACCCGTAATACGTCTTTGACGCGATAAAGATCGCGCAAGAAATATGGTTGCCAGAAATGCTCACCAGGTGGAAATAGAGCCAAGAAGGGGATACTGCGGCTTCCCATCTTGTCCAGTAACCTTTTGGCGGGAGGGTTTTCTGAAGTGAGATCAGCCTTTAACAGCAGAGCATCATGTTTTCGGAAAGTATCCACCACGGTCCGGTTCTGGAGAACGGTTTTCTCCACTAAGAGACAGTTGGGACACCAGTCCGCGGTGAACTCCACGACCACCCAACGGTTTTTCCTGGCAGCTTCCAGCAGTTTTGTTTCGGTATATGGCTCCCATTGCTGTGACTTCTCCGATGCAAGTTCCACATTTCGCGCCACAGAGGGCACGATATCCAAACTGATCCATCCCCCAACAACCATGATGATCACTGCCACCAACCGAACGATTAGGCGTCGGCGGGTGGAGTCGCTGAGGCTGGTCATTTTCCCCCAGATGTAGAAGCCTATGGCCAGGAATAAACAGAAAAGAACTACTCCCACCGTCATGTGGTCCGGGAGGACAGAGAGTAAATATATCACTGTGGCGAGAAGAGCAAAGCCCATGAGTCGTTCAAAATGGACGAGCCAGTTTCCAGGGCGGGGAAGCCATCTCAGAGTGTTGGGGAAAAAGGACATAATCACGTAAGGGGCAGCCATGCCGAGACCCAGGCATGAAAAAATAGTAAAAATCTGAGCGGGAGGTTGGCGAAGTGTCCAGGCCATGGCTCCTCCAAGGAGGGGACCGCTGCATGGCGTGGCCAAGAAGGTTGCTAATATGCCCTTATAGAATGATTCTACGTAGCCATGCCGCTGAACGCTTTCGGTTCTATTGGTGGCAAAGTGGGGGATGGGAAGCTGGAAAACGCCGAAAAGACAGAGAGACATGGCAAAAACCAGCCCAATCATAGTTATGAGAAATGATTGCTTTTGAAACAGTTCTCCCCAGCCGTATCCAGCAAAGCTGGCCAGGGCTGCAAGCACGAGGAAAACCACAAATATTCCTGCCGCAAAGCTCAAACCCATGTAAGCCACACGACGCCCACTCTCCTGAGACTGCTGGACAAAGCCCAGCACTTTAAGGCTGACGACTGGTAAGACACAAGGCATAAAATTAAGAATAAAGCCGGCCAGAAGGGCGAACAGCGCCGCCTTGATGATGCTTCCCACCTCCAGTCCAGGGAGAACGGGGCGTGGATTCAACGCGGGAATTTCTTCAAGTTTGGCAAGTGGTCCCTGGCTTGCCTCTGGGGTAACGGTTCTGCGGGATGCTGCTTGGGCCCGCGATTTTACCTCTCCAACATGAGAGAGTTGGATTTCTTTGAGGAGCCATCGAGGAATTGATGGTTCTGCCGCTGGACTGATCGCAACATAGAGCGGAACGATCAAACCGGTCTTATAAGGCATACATACGCCCTCGCGGCAAAGCGCCAATTGTAGGTGCAACCGAACTTGGTGCTCCTGAGATGAGAGGTCGGTGGCTGTAGACAGCCGCATATAGATGGTGGTCTTGTTATGGTAAACCCAAACCCATTCCTCAGGGGCGAGTTCAGGTTCAACGAGTTTTGCGGCCGGGAGATATCTGGCGGCATCAGCCTCAACCTCTGCCGGTAGAGAAGTGACCTCGAGAAGGGTGGGTAATCCGGGTCCAGGCCCCTTTGGATTTCCATAAATATGCCAGCCGGGATCCAAGACAATATTCACGGCAACCCAGACCTCCCAGCCCGCGGCAGCCTTTGAAGAATATGTCTTTACGTCAATCTTAATCGGCGGTTTGGAATCGAGCTGGATTTGATTCATCGCCAGAGCAGGAGAAACCAGCCCTGAAATGATGAAGGCTACGCATACTATGAGGATACATCTAAGGCGGGTCATAAGACTCGGTTCCAGGGTAGAGGCACGACCAACAATCCAGCAGATCATAAACAACAACGCTGCGGATGGCAAGCAGCTTTGCGTTTCAGCAGGCAGGAGGCAGCAGGCAGCGGGCAAGGAAAACTGACCACAAGACACTTTGTCAGTTTCATTATTAGACTTCGCCGTCACTCATGGTGATTTTGCCACTGAAAGTGGCCATCATTGCGCTTCGCTGTCATTTGTTGTAAGACAGAATAACTCAATGACGGCCTAAGGCCTAATGACGGGCGCCAGCCCTAATGACAACGGAGCGCATATGCGCGAAGTGTTATGACTTGTGTGTGCCTAGAGCGTAGTGCCTTGTAAATATCGAGATTAGCGAGTCACAAGATGGCTCACAAGGATTCCCCAAAATTCTCTCGGTTGCTCGAAAGTGGATACGGCTTCATAGTGCCAGCCAAGATGCTGGCCGCAGTGACGGCAGAAGGCCATTCGCCAGCGGTAGCCCGGAAACCAGGTGTGGACCTCGGTGGCTCCTCCATAAGCAACCGCACCTGGGCAGTCAGCAAAGGTGTGAAAGTCGCATTCGACGCCCGCCGGGTTGCGAAAAAAATGTCGATCGGAAGCATTAATGCGGAGGAGTCGGTCAGAATAAGTGATCAGGCCACTACAAGCAGCACACTGGTAGGTTTTGGCGCCATTGCCACTGATTCCTTTGACGGGAGAAAAAAGGCTGAACATTCTTGCTTCCAAGGCCAGGAAGGTTGACTGGCAGGTAAGATACCAAACTCCCAAGAAAAGTCAATCCGAGCTAGTTTTAAAACCCATGCCTTTGTTCTTGCGAAGAAAAACCCAACCTGGTATACCTATCATTACTCAATATAGGTGATGAGATGGTTGTTGACTGAGGGGCACTGGCGCACAGCATCCCTGCTTTCAGACATCATTCCCATGAACGGCGCATTGTCCCCACAGAATAATTGAATCTGCATAGTCTAACTGTCAGTGCGTAGTCCGTCGAAATTGCGGCTCACATTGTTTGCCCCAAACCGCAGAGCGTAAAGCGCATGGCGTTTCCCTTATCACTTCACACCCCATGCTCCATGCCCTATGCTCTATGCCTTTTGCACAACGGACATTTCTATGCTCGCGAAAGTCCTTTCCAGTTCAGTGTTGGGTATTGATGCCTATGTGGTAGAGGTGGAGGTAGATATCACCATGGGTCTACCTGCCTTTGCCACTGTGGGTCTTCCTGACGGTGCAGTGCGAGAAAGCAAGGATCGAGTGAAATCCGCAATCAAGAACTCAGGATACCGTTTCCCGCCTCATCGCATTACCGTAAACTTGGCTCCGGCAGACAGAAAAAAGGAAGGGGCGGGTTTTGATCTCCCCATGGCCGTGGGTATCCTGTCTGCAACAGGTTTGGTAAATCGAGACAAACTGGAGCAGTATCTGATAATTGGCGAACTCTCCCTTGATGGTAAAGTCAAGAAAACCAAAGGTGCGTTGTCTATGGCGCTCGCAGCAAGGAATAATGGCTTTGTCGGCATTATCGTACCCAAAGGGAACAGCAGAGAATCTGCGGTTGTGCAGGGAGTGAATGTCTTTGCGGCGAGTCACCTTTATCAGGTAGTAGAGTTTTTAAACGGCGTCGAGGAATTACCCCCTACAACCGTTGACGTCAAGGAGCTATTTTCCAAAGATGCACTCTATGATGTGGATTTCAACGAAGTGAAGGGGCAAGAACACGTAAAGCGAGCCTTGGAAATCGCAGCTGCCGGGGGGCACAATGTACTGATGGTGGGGCCACCCGGGTCAGGTAAAACAATGTTGGCCCAAAGACTAGCTACCATTCTGCCTGACCTGACCTTTGAGGAAGCTCTGGAAACAACGAAGGTTTACAGTATTATGGGGCTAATGGCTGGGCGTGCTGTCATTGCAACTCGGCCTTTCCGATCCCCCCACCACACTATCTCCGATGCTGGCTTAATCGGTGGCGGCCAGATTCCTAAGCCCGGTGAAGTGAGCCTAGCCCACAATGGCGTATTGTTCCTGGATGAAATGCCGGAGTTCCGCAAGAATGTTCTGGAGGTATTGAGGCAACCCATGGAAGACGGCAAGGTGACCATCGCCCGAGCCGCCACATCCATTACCTATCCAGCATCTTTCATGGCCGTTGCTGCCATGAATCCCTGTCCGTGCGGCTTCTACGGCGATTACAAGCGGCAGTGCCAGTGCACGCACTTGCAGATCCAGCGGTATCGGACCAAGATTTCAGGACCGCTGCTGGATCGGTTGGATATTCATGTGGAAGTGCCGGCCGTGCAGTACCAGGACCTAGCTCAGGAAAGCAGCGGGGAATCCTCCCAAGCTATAAGGCAGAGGGTAAATGCAGCCAGAATGGTGCAACAGGAGCGGTTCAGACACCACAAGATTTATTGCAATGCCCAGATGCCGCCGCGGCTGCTCAAGCGGTTCTGTAACTTGGATGAGGATTCCCACGGTCTCTTGGAGACCGCTATCGATCGGCTGGGGTTGAGCGCCAGGGCTCACAACCGTATTCTCAAAATAGCCCGCACCATGGCAGATATTGAGGGACTGGAGCGCATCAGTTCAGCGCACATAGCCGAGGCCATCCAATACCGTAGCTTGGACCGTAGTCTAGCCTAACCCGTCGCCGAATAGTATGTTGATGAAAGCACTCTTGTAAGAGGTAAGAACCTTGTCCCTCCTCATGACCACAGCGATAAAGTCTGGTTTGAGCAAGGTATTCATGGGAATGAAGGCCAGCTTTCTCTTTTCCAGTGCTGGTAGATCCCTGACCACGGTGGCGAAAGAAATGCCGAGTCCCATCTCAACATAGTGAGAGGTCAACTCAACATTTGAAGATTCCATAACGATCTGGTAGTCAAGTCCGAGTTTGTGAAACCGCTCTTCCAGTATCCTGCGACAGGTGAATCTGAGATCCATCGGAGGCAATATAAGTGGATATTTGGCTATCTGCCTCAAGGTAACACGCTTTGCCTCGGCCAAAGGGTGGTCGACCGGCACCATCAATACAGTTTCCACCTTTTTCCAGCGAAGCAAAGCGAGATCTTTGGGGACCTCTGATTCCAGCGTAAAACCAAGGTCGATATCCCCATTTCTTACCAGTTCGATAACAATCTGTTGCGAGCGGTCAAGAATCGTCAGCTCAACGTATGGAAATTGAATCATATAATCTTTGAGTGCTTCCGGAACCAGATGATAGAGGGTTGTAAAAGGAGCTGCTATTCGCAACCGCCCTCTTTGCAACCCTTGGAGCTCACTTAAATCCTCTTTGAGACAGTCATAGCTTTCCAAGATTGCCTCTGCGAATTCAAAGAATCTCTCTCCAGCAGAGGTCAGCCTCAACTTACGCTTGCCGATCCTCTCAAACAGATGGCAATCAAGTTCTTGTTCGAGAGCTTTGATTTGCTGGCTGAGTGCCGACTGAGTGCGGAATGTGGCATCACCAGCCTTGGTAAAGCTGCCGAGCTTGGCTACCTGATAGAAACCTATGATCTGTTGCCACTCCATTATAAATAAGTGCCACTAATGAATTGAATTAGAATAATTAATTTGAATTATATTAAATTATCAGAGATGCTGAGAATAGGCAAGAGGAATAAGTTGACTGATTTTCATCCACAAACAAAGCGTTATCATTCTGAGAGAAGCAAATAATCATTATATTATCAAATAGTTATCATGCAGTTATAAGGTTCTTCGTCACTTCGCTCCTCAGAATGACAGACGGCGCTCGGGTTTACGGATGGACATTACCGAACGGGGAGGTAGACCATGAAAGAGTCGTTGAGACCGGGCCTAACGTTTGAGTTCAAATTCAAGGTTCCAGAAAACAAAACAGTCCCTTACCTTTATCCAGAATCTCCTGAATTTCAGCTGATGCCAAAAGTTCTGGCTACGGGGTATATGGTGGGGTTGTTTGAGTGGGCTTGTATCCAGGCCATCAATCCTCACATTGAATGGCCCGATGAACAGACGGTGGGTATCCAGGTGAATGTAAGTCATGTGGCAGCCACACCGCCCGGGTTAACCGTCACGGTAAAGGGAAAGCTGGAAAAGGTGGAGGGCAGAAAACTGAGCTTTTCTCTGGTTGCCGACGATGGAGTAGATACGATCTCTGGGGGCACTCACGACAGGTTTGTAATCAAGGCGGAAAAGTTCAACGCCAAGATGGCCGCCAAGGCGGGGAAGAGCCTTGGTGCATAATACAATTTTATTTAGACCTAGAAACCTGGCCTCGGGTCAGCTTGGAGGGGGATTCAGGCTGTCTTATATTTAGAATATTGAATATCGAACAAGGAATTTCGAACAGCAGAAGTTTTTAAAGGAATAAAAAAATGTTTTTCACTTCAATATTCTGCGGTTCCTTGTTCTACGATTCTGCTGTTCATATTCTCGGCGACCCATCCCATTTACTCCTCACAGGTAATCCTGTCCGCCACGGTCAAAGCAGCCAGTTCAGCACCCTTCAAGTTAAGGGTTTCATTGTGCCAGGGAGGTGCGTGCAGCTGGCTTTCCAAGGCCTGCTGGAGCGATTGGGTGTCCGTATTCGATTCCGTCAAGACAGTAACGTAGTCTTTGATGAATGGCAGAAGCCTGTCAAGGTGAGTCTGTTGCTCCCTGTCTTTAAGGTCACGCAGGAGAACAACGGCTGGGATACGTGAGGCCAGGATATCGCTCATGCTGTTGTATCCTGCGTACACTATGGCCATCTTCGATTTTAGCAGAGAGGGGATATACCTTTCACTGACCTCCTCTACAGTACAAAAGGATAGATTTCGGAAGAGATCCTGGATATTCTCTTTCTGCTCTTGGTTCACGAACAGTCGCCAGGGGCCGTGGCTTGCACCGATCCCTTTTATTGCATCACAAATCTTTCTTACGAATTTCCACGTTGCCTCAGTTCCCCAAGGGATGGATATGGTTCCAGCCAGGGCATCCTTTGCAGAGGCAATCAGATGTTTGCTTTCCATTAATCTCGAAACATACCCTGTTTCCACTGCTTTGACACCGAAACGTTGGGCGATAGTATTGGGATACTCACTGCCCATGGCCTGCGAATCCCCATACCACAAAATCAAATCGTAATAATTCTTGAAACATTGAATCGCTGCGTCTGACCAAACATCCTTGTCATCCCCAATTATCCCTCGGAGGCCCAAGACCCAACGGGTATCTACATCTTTGGTCACCTCCAGGGCACGGAGTAACTCATTCCGTTTACCAGTGGGGGCATGATCGACGAGGACGACACGAGGGTGGAAAATTTCCATAATTTTGGCCAACATATCGGTGCGCAACTGGCCCAGAACCGACTTATAAAGGTTCGAATGCCCATAACCGCCTTCAGCTCGGCCCTTGACAATGGTGGTTGCATAAGATGGGAGCTTTATCCAGTCCAGGGTTCCATTGCCTATCAAGGCAGCTGCCTGTTTACATCCCGAGACAAATAATGTCTTGCATTGGGGGTAGAGTCGGCGCAGGGCCAAGCCAATGGCGATGCTTCGGCTCGCATGCCCAAGTCCCCGGCCATCGTGCGCGTAGATCAAGAAATCTAATCGCTTTGAAAAATGTCGATTCAGTTTCTTGGAGTAATACCGAGATTCCGTCAAGATCCGATGTCCTTCCTTGGAGCCCCCAGCGGCTCCCATCCCTTTTTAGCAACTCTCCCCATTTTTGCCAAGAGCGGAGAGGGTGCAATGGCCTATTGTACTGTTTCCTTACGTACAAAAACATGCATTGAAATGGCAAAAGCTTTACATTAGACTACCGGGATAAAGGTGGTGTAGAGCGCGACTTACCTTGTTTTGCCGAGATACGAATAGAATGGATCAAGTGAGCCCAATCCTCGTAAACAATGTTGACGTCCATGTTATCAATTCTTGTAATCTGTACTGTCATGGCTGCAATCATTTGGCGAATTATGGCCATGGTGCACCGTTTAAGGTAGAAGAACTCGTTGATTGGATCGAGCCTTGGAAGGACAGGCTTTATTTTAAAAGAATCTCGCTCTTGGGCGGAGAGCCCCTACTGAATCCAGACTTGAAAGATATCTGTATTGCCTACAGGAAGATTTTTTCTCCCAAGAAAACGAAACTCCGCGTCATCACCAATGGAATATTGATAACAAAATGCCCCTGGTTACAGGAACTGATTCAAGAATACCATGTTCATGTTCAAGTGTCCTTGCATGTGTTCACCGGAAAGACGAAGAACGAAAAATTAATAAATCGAGTAAAGGAAGGACTGGCTCTTCTAGAAAAGTGGGCTGATGATGCAGTCCGACCGCCTGATACCAAGTGGGGCCCCTATTTTGAAGCGAAAGAAAAGTTGAATTTCCAGGTTTTCTATCAGGGGGCAGGAACTCAGATCAAACCGTTTCAACATGATGATATTATTGAGAGTAAGAAACACTGTAGCTGCCCAACCCTGCAGCTGTATAACTCGAATTTATATAAATGCGCCCCCATAGCCTATATTGGTGATGTCCTGGAAAAGTTTGGGAGGGAAGATGATCCGGATTGGCAGCCCTACCTCAGATATGAACCGCTTACCCCCGATTGCACGGATGATGCATTATTAGAATTTATGAAACAACAACCGCAGCCAGAGTGGGTCTGCAAAATGTGCCCCCCCTATGCAAATGTCATTCTCTCAGACGAAAGAGAAATATTCCAGTCATAGAAACCTGCGCTTTCAAGGTGGGTGAAAACGTGTTTGTTGAAAGTGCTACAGTGAGCGCATTCCCCGTAGTCCGCCGGAGGCGGACGGGGTTAGCGAGGGAACTACAATAAAATGGAATAACTTCCTTACATTTCGAAGCTTCCCTGCAGCGACTCGACCTGAGCGACACGACTTGAGCTCGTCGACAAGTCTCGTCGACAGGTCTTGCTGCAGGGAGCTTCAAAATCGGTCTACCTAAAAAGCCAGCTTGTGTGACATGGTTGCTTTGTTCAACATCGAAAACCAGGTCCTTAGAGTCAGGTCAGTGTTCAAAGGCTTGGTCGGTAAAGGAGGTTTCAGGTTTCAGTGTTCAGGTTTCAGCGTTGGTGTTTCTTTTTCCTGACACCTGACACCCCGAGGCTTCGCGCTTGGCATTTGACATTCTGCAGTGCTCCACCACTTCAGCAGACTGTCGCAGAAGGGGAAAGACTACTGAAGCCCGCTCAAGGGGCAGCGCAAAGCCTGGTTTTTTGCGCGCGGATTCATTATTCGAGCAGGTGAAAGGAAAGAAAGAGAAATGACACAGATTAAGCAGCAGCCAGAAGGCAAATTCCGGGAAAACCATTATCTAAAGACTGGTGCAAACTTTCCCATATTTCTGCTCGGTACCGGCCGATGCGGTAGCACCCTTCTACAAAAAATCCTGAATAGTGTCGACAATGTCGCGATTTATGGTGAACATGGCGGTTTTTTGAAGCAGATAGCGGCTGCTTATTTTCTCAATTTTGAAGACGAGATGATTGAAAAATACATAATGAGCCAAAATGCTGCCGGAAAAGATCCTCTCTCTGTTTTTGAGATCTTGAAGAATCCACAACTGTGGAGTGCCTGGACGAACTGGTACAATCGCCACACCGTAAAAGACAATTTTCGAGACTTTATCGAGTCCTTTTTCAATCCCGTATCTTTAAAGCAAAAGGTGCATTGGGGCTTCAAGGAGATACGCTATGGGCTGGATGATCGGGTGCTAGAAATGCTCGCCGATCTTTATCCGGATGGAAGATTTGTTTTTATTGTTCGTCATCCCGTTGACGTCGTTGCCAGCAAAATATCGGCCCGGGCAAGTGATGGCATAGAGGCTGACGCCCATACCTGGGTAGCACAGAATACTTCTTTTTTGCATTTTTGTAGGAAAAATTCAGAGAAAAGCAAAATTGTCCATTATGAGAAGCTCATTAGTAATAACAGTAAAGAGTTAAGCCAGCTTTTTGACTGGCTG